>JADFRL010000006.1 GCA_022561335.1 Patescibacteria group bacterium | reverse complement strand
TCGTGCCCCATACCTGAGTCTATACCAAAAAGGCCGTACAGTAAGGATGAATGCACCGACCACAACCAGCGTCGCCCCTGTCCAAACGTGAATCTTGTCTGATACTTTACTTATCCACTGAATATGAGCCCCGCAGGAGCGAGGCAACAAACGCCGAACATACAATTTGGCTCCGGTGACAGGTCTCGAACTTAATTTAGTTTAACTGGAGCGCACAAAAAAATTTCTTAGGAAATTTTAACCGGAATATAGTCTTCCGGTTTGTCAGCGAGAAGTTTTTCAAGCTGCTGTCGGGTAAGCAGTCCTTTTTGTGCGCCTATGTGCTGAACCACGTTCATTGAATTTATAGGGCCCCATAAAAGTGCGGTCGGTATATCATACCCGAGGGCGAGAGCCGAGGTAAACGTAGACGAGAAAGAGTCTCCCGCGCCGGTTCGGTCAACGGGAGGGCCAGGGTCAGGGTACATGGGCATATGCCACATAACACTTCCGTCATAAGTGTTTGCCCCCGCTGGTCCGTCAGTAATCACAACAATGCTTGGTCCGCGCTCATGCATACTTTTAAGTAATATTTTTATGTCATCCTCCTCAGTTTCAAGGATGCGTTTAGCTTCTTCTTTGTTGCAGAAAAAAAGTTCTGTTTGTGCGTATACATCTTTCAGAGTCTCGAAACCTAATTTGATTTGGAATGTACCGGGTTGAAAGGCAAATTTTACATCAGGTGTGCTTTTCAAATACTCTGCAATGCTGTGATGGAAGGGAATTGAATTTTCACCAAGCGAGCTTAAGTATATCCATTTGGGAGGCGAAGGAAATTCAGGGAGTTTGTAATCGTATTCATGGTGCTTAACTAAAATGGTGCGCTCAGCTTTATAGCGAAGCACATAATGGTAATTGCTCTTTTTTCCGGGGTGCACTATTACATAATCGATGTTGACTCCTTCCTTTTTAAGCGTTTCGAGATCTTCTTTTCCAAAATCGTCATCTCCCAAATTAGTTGCAATTGCCGAGTTAAGTCCCAGACGATGGGCTGATACGGCAGCGTTGGGACTGTTGCCTACAGCAGGTATTACTACCACGTTCTCATATTCAATCTTATCGCCAAAGTTCATGCACAGGAGCTTAGCCTCCTCGTCCACATGCTTATGAATGGTCACATGCTTGAGTTCTATAAATGCATCAGTGGCAATATCACCGATGGCTACAAAATCAAATTGTTTTTCCATGATTACTTTATTGTATCATAGGTATTTACCTATGATACAATAGGGCGTATGCAAACACTTCGTGAGATAGTTGCGGATGCTGAAGCGAGAAAAGTTGCTGTCGGGCATTTCAATATTTCAGACTCAGAACAGCTCTGGGGGATTTTTAATGCCGCGAGAGAGCTTAATCTTCCGGTTATTATCGGCACATCTGAGGGGGAACGCAGCTTTATTGGACAAAGGCAGGCGGTTGCACTTGTGAAAAGCCTGCGAGAAGAATACGACTATCCCATTTACATAAACGCCGACCATACGTACTCCTTTGAAAAGGTTAAGGAAGCGATTGATGCAGGTTACGATGCCGTTATTTTTGACGGAAGTAAGGTAACCCCCGAAGAGAATGTGAGTATTTCGGGGCAGTGTGTGCAGTACGCGCGTAAATCCGGGAGGGAAGTTCTTGTTGAAGCTGAACTGGGGAACATTGGCACATCCTCGAAAATGCTTGAGAGTATTCCGGAAGGGGCTCAAATAACAAGTGATATGCTGACCAAACCGGATGACCTGAAAGCGTTCGTTGAAGAGACCGGCGTTGACCTCATAGCGCCTGCGGTTGGTAATTTACACGGCATGCTCAAGAGCGGCAAAAATCCCAACATTGATATAGAACGTGTTCGGCAGTTGCGCAGCGCTGGGGGAGTGCCCATGGTTCTCCACGGCGGTTCCGGCATTTCCAGCGAAGATTTTATGAAGGCGATACAGGCAGGAATTTCCATTGTGCATATCAATACAGAAATTAGGGTTGCATATCGAAAAGGCATCCAACTCTCACTTCAGGAAAATCCTGATGAGATAGCACCATATAGGTTTATGAAGGGGGGCCAGAGAGCACTTTTTGAAGTAGTCAAACAGCGACTTATGTTATTTAACGGATTATGAAAATAAAATAACTAAATTTCAGCGTACATAATGACTTTATCTTCGGGATGACACTACTCCAGTATACTAGAGTAGTGGAGAAAGAAGAGTTCTTGTTGCATTAATCAATAATTTAAATAAAAGCATGTCCAAAGTTTACGTAACACGAAAAATTCCTGAGGACGGTATCACTATGCTGATGGAGGCAGGATACGAGGTGGATGTAAGTGAGAAAGACGGGGTGATGACCAAAGAAGAACTTATCGGTGCACTAAAACAAAAGGAGTATAACGCAGTTCTCTGTCTTCTCACTGATGACATTTCCGGGGAAGTGTTTGATGCAGTACCGACCGCAAAAATTTTTGCAAATTATGCTGTGGGCTACAATAACATTAATGTTGAAGACGCCAAGAGTAGAGGTGTTTTAATAACTAACACGCCGGGCGTACTCACCGAGACGGTAGCAGAGCACACCTTTGCACTTCTCCTTGCTATTATGCTGCGTATTCCTGAGGCGGATAGATTTACTCGTGCTGGCAAATATAAAGGATGGGCGCCCCTGCTTTTTTTAGGGACAGACCTTAGAGATAAGACACTCGGTATATTAGGAGCAGGACATATCGGCCAACGTGTAGCATATCATGGTGTGCGCGGATTTGATATGAGAGTTATTTACTATGACATAGCGCAGAATAAGGAATTCGAAAAGGAGTATGGAGCCGTATTTAAAGCCACACCTGAGGAAGTGCTCATTGAAGCCGATGTGGTAACTATCCATGTGCCGCTTTTGGACTCAACCCGGCACTTAATTAATGCCGAACGGCTAGCACTCATGAAGCCAACTGCCTATTTAATTAATTCTTCTCGGGGGCCGGTCATTGATGAAAAAGCACTGGTTCAGGCACTTAAAAATAAAGTCATAAAAGGCGCGGCACTTGACGTGTTCGAAGAAGAACCTCAATTAACGCCCGGGCTGGCGGAGCTTGATAATGTTGTGCTTACTCCTCACATTGCTTCAGCAACCGAGGAGACACGCGGCAAGATGAGTGAGATTGCCGCACAAAATATTATTGAATTTTTGGAAGGAAGGACTCCTCCTAATATTGTTACTTAAAAAAGATTAGAGGCCAGACTTCGTTGTATGTCCGGCCTCTCAATGGGGGTATATCACAGGATTCCCTAGCCAAATCTATCGGGAGATGAATCTTGGAAAGGTTGTTTCTGGAGCCTCTGCATTTCCCTTTTCCTTCCTTCTCTTTTTGTCTTGACGAGTGTTGTTATACACCTCATCAAGTAGAAGGTCACCACAATGGCAAGAAGCATGCAACCAATAGCTTGATAGTCCATTTCGTGTCTCCTTTTAAGGTGACAGGTAGCTTTTTATATTCTTCCTAAACAATCATTATTTGTCAAATCATTTATTGATTTTTAGTACACTTTGTCTATAATAATGCTCATGCTTGAACTTGAAGCGACAGAGAGGAAACGAGCCGGAAAACGCGCACTTGTATCTCTTCGGGATGAGGGTTTTATGCCTGCAGTAATTTATGGAAGGAAAGAAAAAACAGCATCTATAAAAATTTCACAGCGCGATTTTAAAAAAGTATTCAAGATGGCGGGGGAGTCTTCGATTGTTTCGATAAAAGGACTCGGTGATGAAAAGCAGGTTCTGATCCATGATGTAGATTTTGACCCTGTAACAAGTGAACCGCGTCATGTAGATTTTTATACTGTTGAAAAAGATAAGAAGATCAGCGTCAAAGTGCCACTTGAATTTACTCACGAGGCTCCGGCGGTGAAAGAGCTTGGGGGCATTCTTGTCAAAACACTGCATGAGCTTGAAATTGAAGTGCTGCCGAAAGATTTGCCTCATAGTATAGAAGTGGACATCTCGTCCATTAAGGATTTTGAGACATCGCTTTACGTAAGAGACATTGCACTTCCGGAAGGGGTCGTTACCCTTGTCTCACTGGACGAAGCGGTGGCATCTGTAGCAGAAGCAAAAGAGGAAATTGAGGAGGAGAAACCAGCGGCAGATATCGAGTCTATTGAGGTAGAAGCCAAAGGGAAGCAGGCTTCCGAGGAAGAAGGTGGAGAAAACAAAGAATCTTCAGCTTAATCTGAGGAAGAGCCGCAATCAAGGGACAACTAACAAGAATCCAAAAATATCCTTTGCTATACCCCCACACCAATAACCATGAAGCGCATGGCGCATTACCTCCAGTAATATCATGTTTATTGGTGTGGGGGTATACTATTGCATATGTCGCATCGAACTCGACAAAAGGTTTCTTTTGCTGTAGCAGTCTTTATAATACTGGGGCTTTCTTTGAGTTTATATTCAACTCCTCAGTTGCTGTATGCTCAGGCAGATGGCAGTGATGTCTCAAAGCGAAGAGCAGAACTTGAAGCAGAGCTTGCTGAATTAGAGGCGGAAATTACTGTTCAGCAGGCTCTTGTCGGAAGCAAACAGCGTGAGCGTGTGTCTATTGAGCGCGATGTAGCTATTTTAAATGCGAAAATTGACCGGGCACGTCTTGAAATCAGGGCTCGGGATCTTTCCATTGAAAAGTTAGACTCCGAGATCAGAGGAAAAGAGAACACTATCGGCGGTCTAAATGAAAAACTTGATCGGCAGAGGGAGTCGCTGGCTCAACTCATAAGGAAAACGAATGAGATTGATGATTTTACAATTATAGAAATAGTGCTTGCCAATGAAAATATATCAGAATTTTTCTCAGATCTCGATTCATTCGATGTCATCAAGAGGTCACTCAATGAATCGTTTTATGAAATAGCGCAGACCAAGGGATATACTCAGGAACAAAAAGAGGCACTTGAAGGAAAGCAGTCTGAGGAGCTGGAACTGAGAGGTCTTCAGGAACTGCAAAAGAGAAAAATTGAAGTACAGGAAAATGAGAAGCAAGAGATTCTTGACATAACAAAAGGTGTGGAAGCAGCCTATCAGCAGGTGCTTAAATCAAAGCAGAAGAGTGCGGCAGAAATTAGGGCAACACTCTTTGTGTTGCGTGGTTCTGCGGCTATTCCTTTTGATCGGGCGCTTACCTATGCCAATGAGGTGTCGGTCCTTACAGGCGTCCGGCCTGCATTTATCTTGGGGGTGATAGCTGAAGAGTCAAACTTGGGAGAAAATGTTGGTACGGGAAATTGGAAAACTGACATGCACCCGACACGCGACCAGCCTATTTTTGAGGATATTACCAATCGACTTGGATTGGACCCAGATCTTATGCCCGTATCAAAAAAGCCTTGGTATGGCTGGGGCGGAGCCATGGGGCCGGCGCAGTTTATACCTTCGACGTGGATTTTATATGAAGATAGAATAGGTCGTGTATCGGGTCAAGTTCCACCAAGCCCATGGGATCCCCGAACAGCTTTTATTGCTTCAGGGTTACTTCTTTCCGACAATGGTGCAGATCGAGGCGGCTACTATAATGAACGTCTGGCAGCACTTCGCTATTTTGCCGGGTGGAGAAATGCCGAGAAGCCGTCGTATGCGTTTTACGGCGATGAGGTGATGGAATTGGCTGAAAAATATCAAGGTTTGATTGATATTTTGGCGCAATCGTAGTACTGTCTTATGACCTATATATTGTAAGTGACGGTCGTCACTTACAATATATAGGTCTATGATATGATATTATGATGCAAGCTTAAATTAGCCGGATTTTACTGATATACTTGCTTTTTATTTTTCTTTTATGAGGACAGATATACATCCGACATATTACAAGAACGCCAAGGTAACCTGCGCGTGCGGGCGTACTTTTGAAATAGGGTCAACCGTTGAGGAAATGACGGTTGAGATTTGCAGTGCATGCCACCCCTTCTATACCGGCGTTGAAAAGATAGTTGACACTGCAGGACGTGTTGAAAAGTTTAAGGCCCGCCTTGCTGAAGCAGAGTCGAGACAGACCCGAACTGCCACAGTGAAAACAACGGCGGGTAAGCAGATTGAGGCGGTAAAAAAAACTGTCAAAAGTAAAATTCCATCTGTCGACGAAGGTAACAATAAGAAAAGCGGTAAATAACATATTCTGACTGTTACAGGAAACCTCACTTTCCCGCCTGCCAGTTGTCTTGAGGCTTCAGCCGATTGGCGGTCAGGTGATGAGGTTTTTGTATTAATATATATAGTATGGATGATCTTGAGATTTACAAAAAGAATCATAAAACCAAGTATCTTGCAGAACAATACGAGAAGATGTCAGAGAGGGTGCGCGAGACGGAGTCTATGGCTCATCAGGACCCCGCCTTCAAGGAATTAGCCGCTGAGGAGCTGGGACATATTGAGGTGCAGCAAAAGGAACTTCTTCAGAAAATGGAGGATATTATTGCGGCAGAGGCAGAGGAAGAAAAATTTCCCAATGAAATAATTCTTGAGGTGCGGGCAGGTGCCGGTGGGAATGAAGCGGCGCTTTTTGCATATGACCTTGCGCTCATGTACACACGTTTCGCTGAGAAAGAGGGGTGGGACGTTAAGAAGCTGCACGAATCAGTCAGCTCACTCGGAGGGTATAAGGAGGCATCTTTTGAGTTTAGGGGAAAGGATGTATATAAATATTTGCGATTTGAAACTGGTGTGCACCGTATACAGCGTATTCCCGCTACAGAAAAATCAGGGCGTATTCATACGTCGACCGCTTCGGTCGCTATTATGCCTATACGCAGACATCATGACATTGAAATTAACCAAAATGATATTGAGGTGGAGTTTTCTCGATCAAGCGGCGCTGGCGGGCAGAATGTAAACAAGGTTGAAACGGCGGTACGTATTATACACAAACCTACCGGCATTGATGCAAAATGTTCTTCTGAGCGAAGCCAGCAGCAAAATCGAGAGAAAGCAATGCAATTTCTTCTTGCTAAACTCGAATCGGCTGCGGAGGAGGCCGAAGCCAAGAAGCGTTCAGAGCAGCGCCGAAAACAAATTGGCACGGCAGACAGATCTGAAAAAATTCGAACCTATAATATACTGCAGGATAGGGTGACTGACCACAGAATTAAGAAATCATGGCATAATATTGAGCATATATTTGCAGGTGGAATTGGCGATATTATAAATACTCTTCAGGAAGCAAGTAGGGCCAATTAAGTTGCTAATATATAGCCAATTTGCTACACTCACTCTCAATGCAGCAGGAATCAGCGGTAAAAAATACAGAACTTATTGAGTCTATGTTTAAGGTAGGGGCGCATTTTGGATATTCAAAATCACGCCGACATCCCTCCATGACACCCTATATTTTTGGCTCTAAAAACAAAGTGGAAATTTTCGATCTTGAAAAGACGACGGAGTCTCTGAAAGAAGCAAAAGAGTTTATTAGAAAATGCGGTAAAGAGGGGAAAAAGATACTGTTTGTTGGAGGAAAGACTGAAGCCCGTGATGCTATAAGAAATGGAGCTGCCGCTATTTCGATGCCTTATGTTGCAGGACGATGGATTGGGGGAACTATTACTAATTTCTCTGAAATCAAGAAACGTATTGGACTGCTTGCTGAACTCGAGGGTGATCGCGAAAAAGGAGAACTTTCGAAATTTACAAAATTAGAGCGGCTCCATATAGATCGAGAAATAGAAGATCTTGATAAAACATTTGGAGGTCTTCGCTTGATGAAGGCACTGCCTGATGTTTTATTTATTGTAGATACCAAACAAGAAACCATAGCAGTGTCCGAAGCGAAGAAAGCAGGAATAGCTATTGTTGGTATTCTTAATTCAGATTGTAATACGAAAGAGGCTTCTTACCATTTGATAGGGAATGATGCCGGAATGGCGAGCATTCAATTTTTTGTTACTGAAGTTGTTAATGCATATCAAGAAGGGCAAAGACAAGCACCTCAACAAACAGGTTCCGACGAATCTGAGCAAGAAAACTCTAAAGGGAAGACTAAGGAATAAAAAATGGTAACCATTCTGGAGGTAAAGGAGCTGCGTCTCAAAACGGGTGTGTCTATCATGCAATGCAAGAAGGCTCTTGAGGAAGCAGGCGGTGATATGGAAAAGGCAATTATCATTTTAAAGAAGAAAGGAGGTCAAGATGCAGTCAAAAAGTCCGGTCGAAATCTCACTGCGGGAGTTGTACAGGCTTATATACACAATACTAAAAATGTGGGGGCTATGGTGGCACTCTCATCCGAGACTGATTTTGTGGCGAAGAATGAAGAGTTTATTCAATTGGCGTATAATATTGCAATGCATATTGCCGCCACAAATCCGGAATTTAAAGACGCGGGTAGTGTGGATGAAAAAGATTTTAAAGCAGCAAAAGAAGTATTCTCTGATGAAGTTAAAGGTAAGCCTAAAAATCTAAAAGAGAAAATACTAAAGAGTAAGCTGGACGCATATTTTAAAGATAAAATTTTACTGGAGCAATCCTATATAAAAGATCAACAACATACTATAAAAGATCTTCTGGATAGCGCAGTGCAAAAATTTGGTGAAAGGATTGAGTTAGTCAGCTTCACACGCTATTCAATTCGCGAGTAGTATGGGTACCATTATATCTTTTTTTGTTTCGGCGTTTCTTATTGCAGGACTTATTGCACTCCGGTATATTGAAATGGGACGAGGAAAGAGGTATGCAGAGGATGTGCGATTTCGTATGGATATACTGGTTGAGCGCAGTATTCACTATATTGTCCATACGTTTCCAAAAACACTGGTGCGTGTCACGCATAGTATTGCAATATCTCTAGTACACAAATATGGTCTTGTATTGCTCAACATAGTGCGAGCGCTTGAGCGGCGATTGTATGAATTTGTTAACGTAGCAAAGGGAAGGAAAAAAAATTTTCAACGCAACGAGGTGCCATCTACATTTTTACAGAGTATGACAGAGCATAAACAGCAAGTAAACGGTGACCAGAAGAATCGATACGAAGAGAAATAAATTTGCTCTCATGCCTGGATTTTTGCTGCTGCAGCGCCTATTTCACTCATCCAATATAATAATTGCTGATTTTGAACCAGCATAGCTGTCGTAACAGCTAATCTGGTGTGTACTTTTAGGGGAATGTATGCGAGGAATTATAATATCTGATTAAGCCGGCATAGCCCTGATGCCGCAGGCAAGCAGTTGGCAGATTCGCCCGTCAAAGCCTGAGTAGCTCAGTTGGTCAGAGCAACGGTTTTGTAAACCGTAGGTCGTGGGTTCAAATCCCTCCTCAGGCTCCATGAAATAGTAATAGGCTCGGGTCTTTGTCAGGCGGGGCAGGTTGGAAATACAAAAGTAGGAGACGATGAAAAGCAATTCCGCCGCTTTTCATTCACTCGCTCTATGTCGCTAATAAGCTTTCAACAGAGCCACATTTTTTGTATACTGTCTCTACCATGCCATCGGAACGACATGTACATCCAATCACGGCGCTTATACGCGAGATGAACTCTATTTTTTATGAGATGGGGTTTGATTTTGCCGAGGGGCCCGAACTTGAGACTGAATATTATAATTTCGATTCCTTGAACGTGCCGCCCGATCATCCAGCTCGTGATATGCAGGATACGTTTTTTATTAAAGGGCAGAAGGGAATGGTCATGCGCACGCACACATCACCGGTTCAGGTACGCTACATGGAAAACCACAAGCCGCCATATCGTATCATCGTACCGGGAAAGGTTTTTCGCAATGAGGCGACTGATGCGACGCATGAAGCGCAGTTTTACCAGATCGAAGGCTTGGTGGTCGATGAAGATGTGACACTTGCGGCACTCAAAGGTACGTTAGAAATATTTTTCAGCAAGTTGCTTAAAGAGGATACTGAAGTCAGGTTTCGCCCCGGGTATTTTCCTTTTGTTGAGCCGGCGGTTGAGGTAGACATGCAGTGTTTCAAGTGTGCCGGAAAGGGGTGCTCAATTTGTAAAGGTACTGGGTGGATTGAAATGATGGGTGCCGGCATGGTGCATCCTTTTGTACTTGAGAGTGCCGGTGTTGACCCAAAAAAATGGCAGGGATTTGCGTTTGGCGGCGGTATCGAACGGTTGGGTATGTTGAAGTATGGCATCGATGACGTACGGCTTTTTCATAATGGTGATTTACGATTTGTTAATCAGTTCTAATAGCTTTGCCCATGATCGGGAACACAACGAGTTGCATCCCCAATCATGGGTGCGAGACACCACCCAGCGCCTTTCGCGAAAGGCGCTGGGTGGTGATTCTTTGGGACTTAAGTTCGTCTGCACGCGCATTCGTTAAGAGAATCTATCATGCTCGTTAGCAAACAATGGCTCCAAAAATACTTTGACAAACCGCTTCCCAAGTCAGACAAGCTTGCCCGTATATTGACATTTCACGCCTTTGAAGTTGAAGGGGTTGAAGAAATTGAGAATGATTCAGTTCTTGACGTTGACGTGCTGCCTAATCGGGCTCATGACTGTCTTTCACATCGGGGGATAGCTAAAGAAATTTCGACGATACTGGATCTCCCGCTTAAAAAGGATATCCTCTCTGAAAATAGAATTCTTGAGCCCACTACAAATTTGCTTGAAGTGATTGTAGAGGACAATACACTGTGCAGACGTTTTAGCGCTGCAGTTATTGAAGGTGTCTCTGTCGGTCCGACACCCACCTGGCTTAAAGATCATCTTCTGGCACTTGGCCAAAAATCTATCAATAATATTGTTGATGCGACTAATTATGTAATGTTCGATCTTGGCCAGCCACTTCACGCGTTTGACAGTGGTAAGTTGGTTCAAAAGAATGGCAGGTACACGATAACTGTTAGGAACGCAAAAGAGGGTGAGAGTCTGACCGTGTTGACCGGGGAGAAGTATGAACTCATCGAAAGTAACGTGCTTGTAACAGATGGTCAAAGCGGCCGACCAATAGGTATAGCCGGCGTTAAAGGGGGAAAGGCTGCTGAAATTGATAGTACTACGAAGAATCTTATTATAGAGTGCGCGAATTTTAATCCGGTTAGTGTGCGCAGGACATCAAAGTCACTGAAACTTCGCACTGATGCATCGACGCGTTTTGAAAATGAGCTACCTGTTCAATTGACAGAGCCAGCGCTTTGTTATGCGGTAGAACTTATCCTAGATATTGCTGGGGGGAAGCTTGCTGGTTACGTTGATTTTTTTCCTCGGAAGCCCGGACCCTATAAGTTGGGAGTATCAATTACCGAGATTAATAAGTTGCTCGGCTCACATATGGAGGAAAGGGGTGTAGAGGATATTTTAGATCGACTTGGCTTCGAGTATAAAAAAGTAAGACCTGTAGATACGGTACTGAGTCTTGCGCCCGCCTATGTAGGAACTCCATATAAATATTTTTCAAGTCTTGCCTATGACGGAACAGCGACCTTTGACTGTTCTTCGTTCACGCGCCATCTGTTCATAGAAGGCGGCGTCGGTATTCCCCGTATTTCTGTCGATCAATTCGTCTATGGACAAAAAATAAATGAAGAGAGCGTCCAGCCGGGGGATCTCGTTTTTTCTGTTGGTGGTGATGCAGATCAAATTCATCACAAGACGATCATTTTTATGCCCGGGACTGATGTTCCTACGGGTGTGAGCCATTGCGGTTTGTATCTAGGAGAGGGGAAAGTGATTCATGCATCTGGCAAGGACAGTAAAGGAAAGGTGGTAATCGAGAAGCTCGATAAGAGTCCTGATTTTAAAAATATTGTTGGATATCGGCGCATGACTGATAATAATGCTCGATATGTGATCACCGTGCCCTTTGAACGACTCGATTTACGTATTAAGGAAGATTTAATTGAAGAAATCGGACGGATTTACGGCTACGAAAACATTGCATCTGATACACTAAGGAAGCTCGATACAGATGTAATTGTAAACAAGCGATTTTACTATGGAGAACAAATCAGAAACTTGCTTGAAGAGAGAGGTTTCAGTGAAGTGTATACGTATACGTTTCGGGGCAGTGGAGAAGTAGAACTAGAAAACGCCTTAGCTTCTGACAAGAATTGGCTTCGTAGCAATTTACGGGAGGGGATAGGGGAGAGTCTAGAATTTAATGCGCACTACGCTGATCTTTTAGGGCTTCAGGTGATTAATATTTTTGGATATGGGACCGTTTTTAAACAGGAAAAGGAGTATACCTCATTTGCTCTTGGTATACGCAACACTAAGAAAGGCAAGAAAGAGGAAGATGATGATGAAGTAAAGAATATGATTGCACTGATTTCAAAGGAACTTAGAGTCGAAATAAAGGGGGAAATAAAAGACGGTATTTTTGAAATAAATTTCGATGAAGTTCTTGAAAAACTGCCACAGCCTGAAACGTATAGACGTGTCGAGAGAGAACCGAAGAAGATACTGTATCAGATCATATCGATGTATCCTTTTGTATTGCGTGATATTGCCGTCTGGGTGCCAAAAAATGTACGAGATGGCGAGGTGCTTAAAGCAATAAAAAAAGAAGCAGGAGAGTTACTCGTGAGGGTTACACTTTTTGATACGTATAAGAAAGATGAGAAAATATCGTATGCATTTAGACTTGTCTTTCAATCACAGGAAAAAACATTGTCTGATACCGAGATAAACAGAGTTATAGAAAACATTACTAAGAAACTTGAGTCGAAAGCAGTTTGGAAAATACGATAAAACTCGAAATAGATTCAAAGAGGTATACAAAATAAGCGCAGTATGCTTTATTTTATAGGTTATTTAATTCGAGGAAAAGCTGGAGCCTACCACAATGCGCTCCGCAAGGAAATTTCTGAAACATTTAATACTTATCCTCTTCATTTAAAAATTCCACCCCATATCACATTTAAAGCTCCGTTTAAAACCAAGACTACTGACGAGGTAGAGAAACTTTTGGAGGCGTTTGCGCAGAAGCAGGTATCGTCAACGATTACTCTCAGCGGTTTTGGTCACTTCAACAATAAGGTTATCTATATTGATGTGCATGCATCGTATGAGGCGATGAGAACAATTGATTGTTTAAATAAGAAATTAATGGAGCTAAAATGGTTAAATTTTGGACGGTATGAAAACAACAGAAAACTCCATACGACGATAGCAGTAAGATATATTCAGCAAAAATTTAATTATATTTGGAATTTTATCAAGGATGATAAACCATATTTTAAAAATTCATTTGACTCCATCGCACTTCTTAAACACGATGGGAAAAGATGGAATATCCACTGCGAATTTAATTTTCAATCCAAGGGATTTTAAAGTCATACTATTTTTGAAAAGTCAATTTTTAGCGCTTATTTAACTGTGTATGATTTTGTAAAATAGCTTGAATTTTCAGGTTATTTTTGCTATTATAGGCTTATAAAGCGGATGCGCTTTTTTGTATTTGTACAAGCTAATTCAACAAAAACGAGCAAAAATATGGCTAAAAAAATAGTCCCAAAAGCCTTGCAGGACAAGGAAAAAGGACGAGTAAAAAAGGAAGGTCCAAAAAATAACAGCGGATATGTATCGACTGCGTCTCGTCAAAGCGGGCATAGCTACAGCGCACGAGATATTATAGTGCTTGAAGGGCTTGAGCCGGTGCGGAAGCGTCCCGGAATGTACATTGGCACCACAGGACTGGACGGCCTCCATCGCCTCATTTGGGAGGTATTTGACAATGGTCGTGATGAGGCTATGGGCAATTTTGCTGACCATATAGAGGTTGCTCTACTTCCGAACAATCGTGTTCGGGTGGTAGACAACGGACGCGGCATACCGGTCGACATGCACAGGCAAACCAAAGTATCGGCACTTGAGACGATTATGACGACGCTTCACGCGGGAGGAAAGTTCGGGGGTGAGGGATATAAAGTATCCGGAGGGCTTCATGGTGTCGGAGTGTCAGTAGTAAATGCCCTTTCGATATATGCAAAGGCAGAGGTGCATCGTGACGGGAGTGTGTATATGCAGGAATACAAAAAAGGGAAGAAAGTGGCGGCTGTAAAGAAAATTCGTTCCTCAAAGAAAACGGGAACTATAATCACCTTTGAGCCTGATCCGGAAATTTTTGATGAGATAGAATTTGACTGGAAAAAGATAATTTCCCACCTTCGCCAGCAAGCCTATCTTGTCAAAGGAATGCGCATTACCGTACTTGATGCAAGGGAATATAAAGGTGCTATTCTCGAAAAAGAAGAAATGTATCTGGGAGATCTAGGACTCAATGTGCCGTCCACGTCGTTTTACTTTGAGGGGGGACTTCGCTCACTCGTGCAGTTTTATAATCAGCATCAAAAGCCTGTTCACAAAAATATCTTTTATATAGAGCGGGAAATTGAAGGGGTACACGTTGAGTTGGCACTGCAATATATTGATGACATCTCCACTCGTCTCTTAGCCTTTGCTAATAATATTTATAATCCCGAAGGAGGAATGCATGTGACAGGCTTTAAGACCGCACTTACGAGGACTCTTAACACCTATTTGAGAAAGGGAAACGGTGCAAAAAGTATCGAAGATAATTTTACAGGTGATGATGTGCTCGAAGGACTGACGGTTGTTATTTCGATAAAGCTTTCCTCTGACAAGATTCAGTTTGAGGGTCAGACTAAAGCAAAGCTTGGGACCGTTGAAGCGCGCGGCGCTGTGGAGTCGGTCTTTGGAGATGCATTCGGGGCGTTTCTTGAAGAGCATCCCGATGATGCCAAAGCTATAGTGGGAAAGGTACTTCTTGCTCTAAAAGCACGAAAAGCCGCAAAGGCTGCCAAGGACAGTGTCCTTAGAAAGGGGGCGCTTGAAGGGATGACGCTTCCGGGCAAGCTTGCCGATTGCCAATCAAGAGATGCATCTGAATCTGAGCTTTTTGTTGTTGAGGGTGATTCGGCGGGGGGAACTGCTAAAACGGGGCGAGACAGGCGCACGCAAGCGGTTCTTCCCCTCCGTGGAAAGATTTTGAATGTAGAACGTGCAAGACTCGATAAGATGCTTGCCTCTGAACAAATTAAAAATCTTGTAGTTGCCCTAGGGACAGCCATAGGGGATGTGTTTGATGTGTCTAAACTTCGCTATCACAAAGTTATAATTGCGACAGATGCTGATGTCGATGGAGCCCATATTCGAACTCTCATACTCACACTTTTCTATCGTTATTTGAAGCCTCTTATAGAGGGAGGTTATATTTATATTGCACTTCCGCCTCTCTATAAAATAAAGCGTGGTAAAGAAATTAGTTACGCATACACCGAGGATGAGAAGAGGAAATTGCTTGGTAAAGACGCGGAAGTAGTGGAAATGAATGAGGAATCCGCACCACTTTCTGACGAAGCAGAAACTGAAGAGGGTAAGGAAGGAAGTACGGCGTCAAAAAAAACTCCCAAGGTTACTATTCAACGTTACAAAGGCTTAGGAGAGATGAACGCAGAGGAACTGTGGGAAACAACTATGGACCCCTCAGCGCGGACTCTTAAACAAGTGACGATCGAAGATGCCCAGGAAGCTGATCGTGTTTTTGATATGCTTATGGGGACTGATGTGGCAAGTAGAAAATCCTTCATTCAATCGAACGCAAAATTTGCCAACATTGATATATAAGGGGCACTCGGATTTCTATTTGAAATACACACATAATTTTCTACTGAAAATTTGCTCTGCTCGCGCCGTCGCACTGTGCAAGGCATTTCAAATAGAAACCCTCGTTTTAACGGGAAGAGGGAGCTCCGTGAGGTTTTCTAAAAAACAATCCTTGCTTTACTGAAAAATGTAAGGCATTTCAAAGAGGAATCCTTGCTCAGGCATGAAATAAAAGAGCTGCGAAAGGTTCTAAGATGACTAACTTTCGCTTGGGCGGCGGGAGGCCTTTTAAAGGATAAGGCTCGACTGGGGAGAGGAAATATCCCATCGCTATACCAGCGGACAAGAAAGAGTGATTTTAGTATTCTTCAGAAAACAACCTCAATGATTCACGATCGTGAAAGTGTTAGGTTGTTTTGGTTTGGTATTGTGGTATTGAGGAGAGCCGTGGAGAAAGAGTGTTTATTTTTTAGCTTCAATCTCTCCTTTGAGTTTCGTGAGCAACTCTTCTACAGAGAAAGACTCTGATGGTTTCCCGTATCTATTCTCAAGTGTCACAGTTTTTTCTTTAATTTCTTTGTCTCCAAGAACAAGAAAGTAGGGTACCTTTTCGAGTTTGGCAAGACGTATTTTCTTCCCAAGCGTTTCATCACTCCCATCAAGTTCCACTCGTATTTGAGCGTCACTCAATTTCCCAAGAATCTCTTGCGCATATTTCCGATGTTTTTCACTGATGGGCAGTATCTTTACTTGCACAGGTGACAGCCACAGGGGGAATGCTCCTCCCGTGTGTTCGATATAGACGGATAAAAAACGTTCGAGGGAGCCTGCAACGGCAAAGTGAATCATGATAGGTGTCTTATCTTTGCCGTCTAGGTCAGTATAGGTGAGATTAAAACGGTCTGGTTGGACAAAATCGAGCTGTCCTGTTGCCAGCTGCCATTCTCTGCCAAGCACATCGGTAGCCATGAAGTCAATTTTAGGACCATAAAATACCGCCTCTCCCTCTGCGATAAAGAAGTCCATGTTGTTTTTTTTGACCACGTTAGTAAGAATCGCCTGCGAACTCTCCCATAAGGACTGACCGCCGAGATATTTTTCAGGCGTTTTAGGATCGCAGAATGAGAGGCGAATTCGTAGCGGCATGTCGAGCTTTTCATAAAATTCTTTAACTACCTCAATGACTTGTTCGTATTCCTTTTCAAGTTGCTGCGGAGTGCAAAAAATATGCGAATCGTCTTGTGTGATCGAGCGAACACGAGAGAGGCCGAGTAATTCACCAGCCTTTTCATCTCGATAAATGGTTGTTGTTTCGAGATAGCGAATGGGAAGGTCGCGGTAACTTCGCGGGCGTGACGCGTAAATTTGCTGATGATGGGGACAATTCATAGGCTTTATTACCAATTGGTCCTTTGTCTCCTGACTTGTAACCAAAAAGAGTTCGTCTCCAAATTTGTCCCAATGTCCGGATACTTTATATAAATCATTTTTAGTTATATGCGGTGTCCAAACTCTCAGAAAACCACGCTTGATTCTAAGCTCTTGTGAAAAGGTATTGATTTCTTCACGCAAGACAGTGCCTTTTGGTGTGAAAAGTGGGAGTCCGGAGCCAATCAATTCTGAAAATATAAACAAATCAAGCTCTTTTCCAAGCTTACGGTGGTCTCTCTTTTTTGCTTCCTCAAGCTGAACGATATATGAATCGAGTTCTTCTTTAGTATGAAAAGCGAGTCCGTAAATGCGGGTGAGCATGGTATTTTTTTCATCTCCCCTCCAGTAGGCTCCTGCCATACGGTTGAGTTTAAAAGCATTCATGTCGACGCTCTGCATATTTTTTACATGTCCGCCTTTGCACAGATCCTTGTAGTCTCCCGATTGATAAAAAGACAGCGGTACATCCTCTTTTGAGAATTCTTCGATGAGCTCTTTTTTGTACGGGTTGTCTTTATATTCGAGAAGCGCATCTTTTTTTGAAAGTTTAATTTTATTAAATGTGCTCCACGTCGGATATATTTCTCGCATTTTTTCCTCTATCTTGGGGAAATCATTTTCTGAAATAGGCTTTTTGAATTCGAAGTCATAATAAAAACCGTTATCAATTGCTGGTCCTATGGCGCGCATAACTGACGGCCATAATTCCATAACAGCCGCCGCAAGCAGATGAGCAAGCGAGTGGCGCACTTGTTCAAGATGTTCTTTTTTCTCCATAGTGTATGCGTTATTAGCGGCGTAGAGCGAGCGAAACGCCAAGCTAAAAGCTTGAGCATTTTCGACCTGCCCGCCAATCGGCTGGAGCCTCAAGGCGACTGGCAGGCGGGGCCAAGGTTGAAGTGCGACCCCGCTGAGCGCTGGAAGACCTTTTGAGGTATTTTATGAGCAAAGTGAAATAAAATATCCAAAAAATGCACTGTTCCTGTAAGGAAATAATACATGCTCAATAACCTTGTGTCTTCAAGCCGAGGAACCTTTATTATACACAACTCTTCTCAAATACCACTAACGCAAAACGGTCATCCTTTGGAGACCGTTTTACGCATGTACGTACTTACAACTGAGACTACCTTCCAAGGGCTTTTACTGCCGGTACAGCAGTTTCAGTTGCAGTAGTGCGGATCATCATTTTCATGGTACCCACGGGACATACGTTTGTCAATCATTTTTTTGTTTCAGGATCGAGCTTTGTTATTGTTTCAGCGATGAGACTTACTTCTCCGTTGCGCAGGGATTTTCTTCCCTTGATGACAATGCACGATTCAGGCTGAAGTAAATCTTTATATGCAGAAAATATTTTTGGAAAGACGACAATTTCAATACTGCTTGTAAAATCTGATATTTTAAGGAATGCCATCCTATTACCGCTTTTAGTTACGATAGGCTTTACTTCATCAACAATGCCGCAAGCGACTGTGAGCATGCCTTCCTTGAGTTTGTCTTCGATTATTTTAATGGTCACGGTGCGCTTTTCGAGTATTTTTTTGAAGCTATCAAGTGGGTGGCCTGATATATAAAGGCCCAGAAGCTCTTTTTCCCAAGCAAGTTTTTTGTTTTTCTCTATAGGGGCTGTTTTTTCAAGCGTAATGGGGGGAGCGTCTTCTTGTTGCGGAAGTGTCTTAAAAAGAGAATCTTGGTTCTTCGACATAACTGCAAACTCTCTACTGTAAACAAGAAGATTTTCGATATTTGAAAACATGACACCGCGTTCAGCAAATATATCAAGTGCTCCACATTTAATGAGTGATTCAAGGGACTTACGGTTTAGATTTCTGTCTTGCACTCGAGAGAGAAAATCGGCAAGCGACTTAAATTTTCCCTTTTCCCCGCGTTCCTTAATTATTGCGCCCGAGACACCCTCCCCGAAATTTTTTATTGAATACAATCCAAATCGTATGGCTTCTTTGCCGGTATTGTCTCGTACAATTGTAAAGTCGCTGAAACTTTCATTTACATCAGGTGGTAATACGGGGATGCCCATTCTACTGCATTCAGTGATAATTTCAGCAATTTTTTCTACGTTGCCGGCATCAGCCGTAAGGAGGGCTGTCATATATTCGATGGGAAAGTTGGCTTTCATGTAAGCGGTCTGGTAAGCAACCTTTCCGTAGCTTGCCGCGTGCGCCTTATTGAAACCGTATGACTGGAAGGGCTCGACCAATTTCCAGAGTTTCTTGGCGAATTGTTCTGTTTGACCGCCTTCTATGATACCTTTGGTGAATTTTTCTTTTTGTGCGGCCATTTCGGCTGGAATTTTTTTGCCGACGGCTTTTCTAAATTTATCAACTTCGAGCCAAGAGTAACCCGCAAGTTCGATGGCGCTTAAGAGAAGGTCATCCTGATAAATGATGAGTCCATATGATTCCTTAAGATACTTCTCCATCCTCGGATCTAAATAGGAAACAAGTTTGGGATTGTTTTTCCTCCTGATGTATTCGGGGATTACTTCCATAGGTCCGGGGCGATAGAGAGCAACTATGGCGTTAATATCATGAATAGAAGAAGGTTTTAGTTCTTTGATGTATCTCGTCATCCCGGAACCTCCTAACTGGAAAAGTCCCATAGTCTCACCTCTCGAGATCATCTCATAGGTTTTTTTATCATCAAGTGAAATATTTTCAATATCAATATCAACATTGTGCCGCTCTTTTGCTCTTTGTACTGAGTCAGAAAGAATTGAAAGGTTTTTTATGCCGAGGAAATCAAATTTAAGAAGGCCGGCGTCTTCTATAGAATACATATCATACTGTGTGACAATCTTCCCACCTTTGGGGTCAAACTGCACAGGAACGAAGTCAGTAAGCGGTGTCGGAGCTATGACGACACCTGCGGCATGAGTGGAAATATGACGGGCATTGCCTTCAAGTTGTTTGGCGAGTTCAATAACATCTTTTACGTCAGTATCTTTTTTGTATAGTTCTTTAAGCTCGGGTGTCGTATCCAATGCCTGATCAATGGTCATGGGAAAACCTTGCGAGCCAAAAGGGATGAGTTTAGCAATTTTGTCACCGGTGTCATAAGGATATCCAAGAGCACGAGCTACGTCGCGCACCACTCCTCGCGCCATCATAGTTCCAAAAGTTCCGATTTGTGCTACTTTGTCTTCACCATACTTATCTTTTGCATACTGGATCATTTCATCCCTGCGATTATCGGCGAAATCCATATCAATGTCAGGGGCTGAAGGACGTTCAGGATAGAGAAAACGTTCAAAGGGCAGTTTGTACTCAAGAGGATTCACATTTGTAATCTTGCTTAAGTAGGAAACAATTGAACCGGCGGCTGAACCTCGAGTTGTGGTGAGTATATTGTGCTCATGTGCATAGTTGAGGAGGTCACTTACGACAAGAAAGTAGGATGCATATCCTTTGTCCTTGATAATTTTAAGTTCATACTCAATACGCTTAACTACCTCCGATGTTTTTTTAAGCCCCCTTTTCTTGATGTTCTCATATACGTTAAATCTAAGCTCTTCATCATAAGAATGTCCTTTCTCAATATTTAAATTAGGAAAAACCCATTTTCCAAGTTCCAGTTTGATGTCACACTGGTCAGCAATATCAAGCGTGTTTTCGAGGGCTTCGGGGGTCTTCTTGAAAAGCTCTTCTGCCCGGGAAGAGTTGATGAATGAAAAATCCTCATTCCGATCAGCAGACGGGCTGTCATGGAAGTCAGTATTCGTTTGGATTTTGAGTAGAGTGTCTCGGGCACGCCTGTCTTTCGGGTCAATATAATAGACATCGTGAGCGGCAACGAGCGGAGTTTTTGTATCTTGGGAGAGTTTTATAATGCGCTCCATAAGATCCTCGTGGCCTTCTATCTCTCTGTGATGTGTAATTTCAAGGTATACATTTTCCCTGCCGAAGATTTTTTTATACAGCGTTACAAGTTCTGCAGCTTTTTCTGTATCACGAGCTTTGAGCGCAAGAGTTGTTTCACCGCTAAACGAAGGAATGATAGCGATGAGATCATTCCCGTATTGTTCAAGGAGTTCATGGTCAACGCGTGGTTTATAGTAAAATCCCTCTAGATTCGATTTGGTAACTAGCTGAATAAGATTTTTATAGCCCTGCTTTCTTTTGGCGAGCAAGACGAGTCGCGCTCTTCGATTATCAATGCCGGCATCTTTATCGTGTCTTGTCCTGCAAGAAACATATGCGTCGATGCCAATAATAGGTTTAATCTTCTCTTTGTTGCACGCCTTATAAAATTCTATTGCTCCGTAGAGATTGCCATTATCGGTGAGAGCGAGAGCAGGCATCTCTCTTTTTTTTGCCGCTTCTACGAGCTCGTTAATTTTTGGCAATGCTGTCAGCAAACTGTAATGGCTATGCGTGTGAAGATGTACGAATTTAGATGTCATAGTCAATGTTATTATACTCTGCTCTATGTAGCTCCTCAAAGTTGACATATAATTTCATCATGTTGATCTACAGGCGAAAAGGGCGAAAAAAGTATCGATGTATTGTTGGGGTGGATGAAGTCGGGCGAGGCCCTATAGCTGGACCTGTTGCTGTTGGTGCGATTGTGCTGCTGCCTCCCTTTAGATCCTCTCCGTTTAAGGGAGTAAAAGACTCAAAAAAGCTTACACAAAAGGAGCGAGAGATGTGGTTTGAAAAAATAAATATCGCAAAAATTCGGGGTGAGCTTGATTATTGCATTTCAACTACTGCTCCTCACCGTATCGATGTTATGGGTATAATGCCCGCTACCCGCGATGCACTGCGGAGAGCACTTTCACGTTTGGATATTGTCCCGCGGCAGGCACTTATACTTCTTGATGGAGGGCTTCAGGCTCCAAAGAAATTTCACTATCAAGAAACTATCATTAGAGGTGATGAATCCGAACTTGCTATTACACTCGCTTCAATTGTTGCTAAGGTCAAACGCGATAGAAAAATGATTCGGTTGGGAGAGTTGTATCCACATTTTGCATTCGAGGCGCATAAGGGATACGGGACAAAAGAACACTACCGACAAATCAAAAAGCACGGATTATGCATTCTCCACAGAAGAAGTTTTCTTACAAAATTGACAATCTAAAAAAAACGTATTACAATACCTTCTGGAGAGTTCCTAATCGTATTAAGGGGAGAAAGACGTTGACACTTTTTAATGGGGAACAAGAGCCGTCCGAGGAGGAGTTGCTTGATTACTATGGCGACCCGAAAGTGTTGCAGGATATTCTGGCGAAAGGGGGAGAATGCGCAGAAGTGTGTCTATGCCATGCCTGGTGCGGGAAGCTGAACGGAGAAGGATGCCATCTGAAGAAGACAGGAGAGGAGCCGGAAGGAGGTCACTGCCTAAACTTTTCACTCCGACATCGGTTGGCACAGGATGTTGAACGTGATGTGCTCCTGGTACTGGTTATCAAGACGGGATAGCAACTTAAAAACTACGCCAACGGGTATTACATCATTTGAACAGGGGGGGCGGATGCACAGCATCCGCTTCTACTATGTATGACCCTTGCTATTCCCAAGAAAGTACGTAGGATTGACTCATGACGGTTAGAATGCGTGCTACAAGAAGCCATACTGGCAACAGACGTTCACATCACGGCCTCATTGCCCCACGTCTTTCAACGTGTGCCGACTGCGGTGAAATGCATATACGTCATCATATTTGCAATAACTGTGGTAAGTATCGCGGCCGCACCATTATTGATATGGCTGCCCAAATCGAGAAGAAGGAAAAGAAAGCCAAGGCGAAAAGAGCAGCACTTGGAGCATCCCCCGGAAGAGAGGAGAAATCCGAACAGAAAGAGGAGGATACAACTTTGAAGGAAGTATCAAAAAGACCTCTTGACGCGACTGATCTTTCCAAAAAATAGTGTACAATATAAATAGCCGGTTACGATAAAAAGTCGTAGTTATGGTCTAGTATATGGCAAACAGGCATTTGGCTCGATCTATAGTTCTTCAGACACTTTTTGAATGGGACTTCGCTAAGAAAAGCGATGATGAGATTGAAGATATCCTTGTTCGTATTGCAAAGGAATTTGCTCCCGGTATGGGAGATTTTTCATTTGTAAGGAGACTGATCACAAGCATTCTTGAGAGACGAAGTGATATAGACACCATTATAGAGAAAGCCGCTCCTGAGTGGCCGATAGACAAAATTTCCATTGTAGACCGAAATATACTGCGCATAGGGCTCTGTGAGCTTTTGTTTGCAGACAGGAGCGAGGTCCCGGCCAAGGTTGCTCTTAATGAAGCTATAGAGCTGGCCAAGACCTATGGGGGAGAGTCCAGCGGCCGATTTATAAATGGAGTTCTTGGGGCCGTTTATAAAGAGATGGGCGAACCGGGCAGGGATGATGTTTCACCAAAAAAAAAGAAAAAGGATATTCCTTATGAGGAAATGCTTGTACAACGCTTAGGAGGAGCTGTGGTGTTTGCCCGCGATGGAGAAGAAGTGTATTTGGCACTCGTACATGATGTGTTTGGGCATTGGACACTCTCGAAAGGTAAATTAGAAGATGGGGAGAGCGCCGAGGATGGAATGGTGCGGGAGATCAAAGAAGAAATTGGACTTGATGTTATCATAAAACAGAGGCTTGGGGAAAATGAATATGTTGCATCACACCCTGAAAAAGGAAAATACCGCAAACATGTAACCTATTTTCTTGCCGAGTCATTGTTTGTCGATATCACACTTGAGAAGAAAGGAGGTCTCGACGACGCGAAGTGGTTTAAGTTAGTTGATATTCTTGGCCTTAATATTTATAATGATATTTTACCTATCGTTACCAAAGCAATAAATATCTTACTTAAGAAGGATACAACTCCTAAATAATAATAGATTTTACTTTTATGGGTGAAAAAGATTTTAATAGATTTGAACAACAAAATGGATTAACCTTTGAAAACAAGAATCTTCTTGTTCAGGCCTTTACGCACCGTTCTTATCTCAATGAAAATCGGGATGCTAAACTTGAGCACAACGAGCGTCTCGAATTTTTAGGAGATGCTGTTTTAGAACTTGTAGTCACTGACTATTTATTTAAGAATTTTGAAAACAAGGCAGAAGGAGAGCTTACGGCATACCGCTCGGCGCTCGTGAACACCACGATGCTCGCCTCAGTGGCAATGAAACTGGGCATGAACGATTACTTACTGCTTTCACGAGGGGAATCGAAAGATGAGGGTCGAGCACGTCAATATATTCTTGCTGATACGTTTGAGGCGCTCATAGGGGCGTTTTATCTTGATCAAGGATATGATAAAGTTGCTGAATTTATTTCTAAGAATTTACTGTCGCTCTTGGGTACCATTGTTGAGAAGCGTCTATGGCAAGATAGTAAGAGCCATTTTCAAGAAGAAGCTCAGGAACGCACCGGTATCACACCGACATACAGCACGGTTAAAGAGATTGGCCCTGATCATGATAAACGTTTTGTTGTCGCTGTTTATTTAAATGATGAGCATGTAGTCGAGGGAGAGGGGCAATCAAAACAAGAAGCAGAACAAGCTGCCGCTGAAAAGGCTCTGCAATCAAAGAGGTGGTAAAGGGTCGCTCAGATATATCCATTTTCAAAACACGCATTAAAATTTGCCAGCGCAAATTTTGTGCTCCGCTCGGCTAAGCAATCCCTTCTTAGTCGAGAACCATGCTTGCTTGCCCTGCGCGAGGTTTTGAAAATGGAATACCCTCGCTTTGGCGAGAAAAGGGAACTGCCCGTGGTATTTCAAATAGAAACCCTCGCTCTCATAGAAAAAAATGGACTGCGTAAGACATTTCAAACAGGAAATCTGGCTTTGACGGGAAAAATAGTTACAAGAGGTTTCCTCTACGACAGAACTTCGCTAAAATGATAAAATGAGGATGCCTCTTTTATTTTGACTATATCCTGAACTTTTGCGGGCTGTCCCGTTGCGTTGTTGTTTATCCCATGACAGGACTAGAGGAAAGAGAAATATGAAAAAGAAGCTTATCAAATGAGCGGTAGCAGATATGGAGAAGATTGATCCTATTTGGTTTTTGCATCTTGCATTTTGATTTTTCATTATGTATCTAAAAAAAATTGAAATTGCCGGTTTTAAGTCTTTTGTGAAAAAGGATGTTTTGTCATTTACGTCACCTATTTCTGCTATTGTGGGGCCCAACGGATCCGGTAAATCAAATATAGCCGAAGCTTTTCGGTTTGTGTTGGGAGAGCAATCAATGAAATCAATGCGCGGCAGGCGTGGGGAGGATCTTATTTTTAATGGTTCCCCAAGTATACCTCGAGTCAACCGAGCTTCAGTAAAAGTTTTCTTTGACAACAGTAAGCGTTTTTTGGATATTGATTATGATGAAGTGGTCATCGAACGGACGGTGCATCGAGACGGTATCAATCAGTACATAATAAACGGAAGTCAAGTGCGTCTCAAGGATGTAATTGAACTTCTCGCCCATGCCAATATCGGCTCTTCAGGGCACCATATTATCTCTCAGGGAGAGTCTGATCGAATACTGAATGCGGGCATTAGAGAGCGTCGGGAAATGATTGAAGACGCACTCGGCCTCAAGATTTTTCAGTACAAAAAACAGGAAAGCGAGCGGAAGCTGTCTAAAACAGGGGAAAACATTGCTCAAGTCATGTCGTTGCGCAAGGAGATTTCTCCACACTTAATGTTTCTTGAACGGCAAGTCAAAAAGATTGAAAAATCCTTTGCTATGCGTGATGAGGTAAAGGAGCTTTATAATGAATATCTAAAACGGGAGGATGAATATCTTAAATATCAAAGGAGCCGCATCGAGCAGGAAAAGAAAGAACCAGCGAAGAAACTCATACATCTTGAAAGAAAACTTGCCGAGACAAAAGAGCTCCTTTCTCAAGGGGAGCATGGAGATAAAAAAGGTCGGGAAGTGATAAAAATTGAGGAAGATTTGGGGATTGTACGTACAGAAAAGGATGCTAAATCACGTGAGTTGGGGCGCATAGAGGGGCAGTTAGTTTTTGAAGAGCGAAGGAGGATTCTTGAGGCGGAAAAGCAAAAGCAAGGGGTACATAAAATGGTACCGCTTAAAGAGGTTGAGGAATTGGT
Source organism: Patescibacteria group bacterium (assembly GCA_022561335.1). Classification (GTDB taxonomy): domain Bacteria; phylum Patescibacteriota; class Minisyncoccia; order Phycocordibacterales; family JACZSL01; genus JADFRL01. The sequence goes on along the minus strand of JADFRL010000006.1, from coordinate 14,448 downwards.
GGGGAATATTAAGAGCGATATTGAAAAAGTGCAGAAACAGACAGATATTTCAAAAGTAAAAACAGCACTTTCTCTGGTTATTGACACTCTTAAACAATTTCTATCAATAAGACGTACAGCAGGCAGTGGCGAGGAGTCTTCTTTTAAACGTGAGCTTGAGACTCTAAGCAACACTAAAGAGGAACTTGAAGATTATGTAGAGAGGCTTGCCAAAGAGGAGGATAACTTGATGAAGGCTTATGAATCTCTAAGGCGTGAAGTAGAAGCCGTCAAGGATGAAAGTAGAATGGCTGAGCGTGAGATGTTTCATATTATGTCTGAACAGAGCGAATTGCGCGGCAAGCTTAATATGACCGAAGCTTTGGAGGAAAGAGTTCATGTAGAAAGGGAGAACTTTGAGCGAGAAATTACCGAAGCGAGAGTGCTTGTGGGGAAAGCCGTTATAGATTTTCTAGATTATCACGTCGTCGATAAAGAAGGCAATAAGCTGGATCGTGCCGCTATAGTAAAAGAGCCGCGTACGGTTCAGGAGGAGCGAAGACGTGCTATTGAGAAGATAAAAATTCGTCTTGAGGATGTTGGGGGAGGTACAGGGGACGATACTATGACCGAGTTCAAGGAGGCTAAGGAGCGAGATGATTTTTTAGGGCGTGAGCTTGAAGATTTGAAGGCATCAGCGCAGTCTCTTGGAGAGTTGATCTCTGAACTTGAGAAGAAGTTAGATGTGCAATTTAAGGAGGGTATCAGCAAAATTAATGCTGTATTTCAAAATTTTTTCTCAATTCTTTTTGATGGCGGTACTGCACATCTATCGGTGGTAAAAGAGCTGCGGCGGGCAAGACTCTCCGAAGAACTTGAGGCAGGGGAGGAGGCTTCCCCCGAAGAGAGCTATGAAGGGATAGAAGTGCATGTGAATTTACCGCACAAGCGCATCAAAGGGCTTGAAATGCTCTCAGGCGGAGAGCGTGCACTTACATCGATAGCACTATTATTTGCTATGTCTCAGGTAAATCCACCTCCCTTTATTATTCTTGATGAAACTGATGCGGCGCTTGACGAGGCTAATTCTAGAAAGTACGGAGATATGATCGAGAATCTTTCTAAAAGCAGTCAGTTGATTCTCATCACTCACAATCGGGAAACTATGAGCCGCGCTGGTGTTCTGTATGGTATTACTATGGGGAGTGACGGAGTATCAAAACTCCTCTCAGTAAGACTTGAGGAGGCCGTCCAGACAGCGAAGTAGACCCCCCACACCAATAACACATGATGTTACCAAAGGTAACGCGCCATGCCACTTCATGTTTATTAGTGTGGGGGTAGAGAAGTCACATCAAACAAGCATAAAGTCGAGTGTTTTCGCATCGAGATTTGCTCCTGTGAGTTTGATTTTTACCTTGTCTCCTAATGTAAACTTTTTCTTTGTACGCTCTCCAATGAGAGCATACTTTTTCTTGTTGAAAGTATAAAAGTCATCTCCTAAATTGCTGATGCGTATTAATCCCTCCGCTTTAGTTTCATTTTCCTCAACATAAATACCCCAATCGGTTACTCCGCTGATGATACCGTCAAATGTCTGACCTAAACGACTCTCCATATACTCGACCTGTTTATATTTAATTGAATCTCGCTCAGCTTCAACAGCTTTAATTTCACGCTGTGATGACTGTATAGCGAGTTTTTCGTAGACGGCAAATTCCTGCGCACTTATTTGTGCCCCCTCTAGGTATTTTTTTAAAATACGATGCACCATAATGTCAGGGTAGCGCCTGATGGGGGAGGTAAAATGGGTATAGTGTTTGAACGCAAGTCCAAAGTGTCCGATATTTTTTGTGGAATATACAGCTTTTGCCATGGAACGAATAGTGGCTGTTTTAATAAGCTGTTCTTCGGGGGTGCCTTCAATTTTTTTGAAAAGCTTATTAATATCGTAAGCTGATACGACGCCTTCATTTGTATTTAAATCATGCCCAATAGCTCGCAGAAAAATGGCAAGTTCTTCTATTTTTTCGGGATTAGGGACATCATGAACTCGGTAGACAAAAGCGACATTTTTATTATTTTTTTTGGATAACCTATAGATGTATTCAGTTACCTCACGATTGGCAAGAAGCATAAATTCTTCTATAAGTTTGTTGGTATCTTGCCTTATTTTTTTAACTATCTTGAGAGGTTTTCCTCTCTTATCTAATTCAAAAGCAATTTCTTCATGGTCGAATTCGATCGCCCCTCCTTTAAATCGTTCCTTTCTGAGTTTGCCTGCAAGCTTATTGAGCAGAGAGAGTTCTTCGTGAAGCACTCCCTCTTTAGCATTCAGTATTTTTTGAGCTTCTTTATAGGTGAATCGTTTATTCGAATGAATTATTGATCGGCCGAACCAGCGGTTCTTCACGGATCCATCTTTAGAGAATACAAACGTCGCAGAAAATGTCAGACGATCAGTATTAGGGATTAGACTGCAGAGATCGTTTGAAAGTATCTCGGGAAGCTTCGGTATGGTGCGATCAACCAGATAAACGGAAGTGCCCCGACGTTGCGCTTCTTTGTCAAGGGGGCTTGCCGGTCGCACATAATAGGAGACATCAGCTATATGAATGCCTACTTCTATGTCTCCGCTTGGAAGTTTGGCAATGGAGAGGGCGTCATCAAAGTCTTTAGCATCATGAGGATCGATGGTGAAGGTGACGACGCCTCGAAAATCTTTCCGTTTCTCGATTTCGCGGGCCGTGATGGACCCTTGCTCTTTAAGGACTTTTGCCTCTGCCGTAACTGCCTCGGGGAATGAAATTTGAAATCCATGCTCAAATACAATGGCGGACATTTCGACATTGTTGTCTCCTTTCGGTCCGAGGATTTCGAGTATCTCGCCTTCGGGATTTTTTTTAGGATCGTTCCATATGGCTAGTTTGATCCGAACCTTTGTCCCGCTTTCTAGTTGTTGAGCTTTTTTCTCAGGAATCAGGATGTTTGTGTACATACGCTTGTCGTCCGGCACAACAAAACACAATCCTCTTTCATGTTCAATTACACCGACGAATACCTCGCGAAAGCGTTCAACAATTGTTGTTACTTCTCCAACAATGCGGCCTTTGTCATTTTTTTTGACAATTATAATATCCACCAAGTCGCCATTGAGTGCGGTATTTAAGCTTTCTCTCCCTATTTCAATGTCTCTGTCGTAGAGGCTGTTTTTTATGTATCCGGTACCACGCCGTGTAATCGCAATAATACCTTGAATATTATGCCTGCTTTTTGTGTGTGTATCTCTACTTTTCATTTTTGCCATATTTTTCCCGTATGTTATATGTAAAGTATAGCAGAAATGAGGGACATAACTGGGTATATTTTCTTTCTTGAATGATTGGTGCTCCTTCCTCGGCTTCGTGAGACCACTCCTGCTCTTCAAGTTCGTTCAATCTCTCCGCTTGGCGGCCTGACACTTGAGAGGCCTTTGTCAACCCCGTTAGGAGTCACGGACACTCTTTTCTCGTCTCGCGGGAATATAATTAAAAATGAAAAAGTGAACTCTTTTTTAACACTATCCGTTTCTACTTCTAACGGGATTGACCGCATACATCAATTCTGGTAAGGTAGTGCAATGCTAAAAGTAAGATTACAGCGTGTCGGGAGACGCAACGATCCCTCTTTTCGGGTGGTTGTTACTGATTCAACGAGGGGTCCAAAGAGCGGCAAGTATATTGAAATGCTTGGCTCATACAATCCACGGCAGAAGAGTGTCGTTTTAAATGGGGATCGTATAAAATACTGGATGTCTGTTGGTGCAAAGGTTACGGGTACTATGCACAATCTTTTGATCAAGGAAAAAATTACCTCCGGAAAGAAAGTGAATGTCTTACCTAAAAAATCTCCTATTGTGCAGGTGGCTTCCAAAGAGTCAGACAAGGAAACAGCAGTATCAGAGGATAATGAGACATTAAAACACGGATCTCCGAAGGGGCAGCCAGAGGCGACTCCAATTGAAAGCGACAGGGAAGATACGGGGACTTCATCAGAGAACTCAGAGGAGAAAATTTCTTCTGAGTCAGGAGAGTCGGGAGGTGACCAAGATAAAGAAGATGGGTCCCGAGCTAAATCTGATTCGGGTAACGGTCAGAAGGATTTTAGGAAGACAGCTCAGTAATAAATGTATATTGTGAATATGCCTCTCGTGGGCTCTCTCATGTGGGGGTTGAATTTTTTATATAAGGCAGTATACTTTAGTTTCAGAACTACCTGAATTTCGGTAGGGTAGATAGTCGATCCGCAATTTTACGAGCTAAGATGAGTTAGAACTTATGACTGCAGATAAAGATTTTCTCGAGTTTGTTGTAAAGACTCTCGTCGACAGTCCGGATGCTGTTAAAGTAAATAGAGTTGTCGATGAGATGGGAGTACTTCTTACCCTTGATGTTGATCCACAGGATATGGGCAAGATTATCGGACGGTCAGGCAACACCGCAAAAGCTATTCGGACACTGCTTCGGGTTGTCGGCATGAAAAATAATGCCCGCGTGAATCTAAAAATAAATGAGCCGCAGGGGGGAGGGAGCACTATAGAGCAATCAGCAACCAAGACAGTTGACGAAGCCATGGAGGATCTCAAAGTGTAGCTATAGAAAGATATAGACTGAATAATATAGACTGGATAGAAGAACCGTGATATGTTTGCTTCACGGTTTTTTCTACGTTTAGTATATTGGCTATGAATAAAGTAGAATCATCAGAATCTTCTAATAGGATACACCCCGTTAGAGATTTAATAATAAAACGTGAACATTCACTCTAGCGTCATCTAGTTAGTATATATACTATGAGCAAAAGAGAATCATCAGTATCTTCTAACGTGGTACATTTTCATATAGTGACACTGTTTCCGGGCGCCTTTAACTCCTACCTCGCTCAGTCCATTATAGGCCGTTCGATTAAGGACAAAAAGATTACGGTTTCTTTTTATGATCCAAGGGATTTTACGACAGACAGGCATAGAAGAATTGATAGGCGTCCGTATGGCGGGGGGCCAGGAATGGTCGTTGAGGCACTTCCTGTGGCACGAGCCGTCGAAAAAGCGGTTGGTAAAAAGAGAAAGGTGAAAATTATTTTCTTTTCGACGGCAGGAAGAAACTTTTCAGGAAGCTATGCAAAGAAAGTGGCAAGTGATTTTAAGCATGTTGTTCTTATTGCAGGACACTATGAAGGCATTGATATACGGATTAAAAAAATGGTTCGAGCCGATGAGGTATCAGTAGGGCCCTATATTTTAACAGGAGGAGAACTTCCAGCCTTGATAATCCTTGATGCGGTCGCACGATATGTTCCCACAGTACTGGGCAATAAGCAGTCTCTTGAGGAAGATCGCTTTGCAAGCCCAAGCGTATATACCCGTCCTGAGGTTATCTTATATAAAGGCAGGAGATATTGCGTGCCCAAAGTGCTCCTGTCAGGTCATCACAGGAACATTGAAAAATGGAAAAAGAAAAAGCAGGGGAGTTAACCTCCACACCATAACGCGCTGTTAATTTCTGCTGTGCGTTTATACTTTTTACAATTTTCTAGACAGTGAGTCAGTTTATTATCTCGCAAGTGTATCAAAAGAAATTAGCAGCAACAGCTCGTTTGGTGTGGAGGTTGACCCTGTTTATAAGACACGCATACTTTTTTCTTGCGGAAATATAATTAGAAGTGAGAAAATGAATCTCTTTTCATACCACGTTCTTTTTTGGAACTGTCTGTCTTCTGCTTCTGATGAAGTTGACAATATATAATATATGTCCTCTAGCTTATAAAGTCAGATTGACAGCAGAATAAAGTTTAGCTATAATCCCTTTTAACTTCTGAAGCCGATTGAGTTACTCTTGAATTTCACTATTCATAATAGTATCGTCTCTTTTATTCATACTAAATAAACGTCAAAGGCGTTTTTTTAATTTTTTTTACTTTGTTGGGCAGAGTTTAACACGTCACAGAAAGTAGCAAGCAAGCCTTATTGAGTTAAGGTTGGTTTGTATGCGTGCCTCTAGGCGGTATATATATATTGACATGAATCCCGTTAGAAGCACTGGTGAGTAAAAAAGTAAGCAAAAAATATGGCTATAGAAAAGACAGTAAATAAATCAACTGACTCAGAGGCTTTTAGCGGGATGAAAAGTATAGCAGCACGAGAGAAAAAATATTTCAGTAGATTCAATAAACCGCTTGTTGAAATTCCTAACTTGGTTAAAGCCCAATTGGATTCATTCAATTGGCTTATTAAAGTGGGGCTTGGAGAAACATTTAAAGAGTTTACTCCCATAAAAGATTATTCAGAGAAAAAGTTTGAACTCGAGTTTTCGAATTTTGAGATTGGCGAGCCGAAGTTTGATGAGTATTATGCAAAAGAAAATATGCTCACGTATGATGCTGTACTGCGTGTAAACGTAAAACTCATAAATAAAACGCTCAATATCAGTAAAGAGCAGGAAATATTCTTGGCCGATTTTCCTATTATGACAGGGCATGGAACGTTTATAATAAATGGTATAGAGCGAGTCATCGTACCCCAACTTGCCCGCTCGTTTGGTGTATTTTTTACAGTACGTGAGTTGCGCGGGAAGAGGCTCTTTGGAGCAAAAATCATACCATCTCGAGGTGCATGGATAGAAATAGAAAGTGATGCAGACAACGCTATTTACGTAAAGATTGATCGCAAGCGAAAATTTCCTGTTACGTCACTATTGCGTATTCTAGGAGCGCATTTTGATCGGGATATGTATTCACTTTTTGCAAGCGATTCTCATGCTAAAGCTTATATAGAGAGTTCACTTGAAAAAGACCCTGCGGGGACCGTTGAAGAAGCTTATATTGAAATTCATAAAAAGCTTCGAGATGGGGATCTTGCTACTGCCCAAAATGCACATGACTATGTTAACTCAATTTTCAGTGAGGAGCGCTACGATCTTTCCCCTGTGGGAAGGTATCGTTTTAATGAGCGTTTTAAGAAGAGTTTGGATGAACATGAGCTTGCGCGGAGGGTCGTATCTCTTGATGATATTGTATCAACCGTCGCCTACATCATTAAGCAAAACCATACACCGGGAGCTCTCCCGGACGATATTGATCATCTTGGCTTCAGGCGCGTGCGCTATGTGGGGGAAATGCTTCAACAGAAGGTGCGAGTCGGGATGAGCCACATGAAGCGAAATATTCAAGATCGAATGTCTACTGTAGACATTGAGACATCACTTCCTATCCAATTTTTAAATCCAAGGCCTCTTCAGGCTAGAATAAAAGAATTTTTTACAACCAATCAGCTTTCTCAGTTTATACAGCAGGAAAATGTACTCTCGGAACTTGAGAATATGCGGACGCTTTCTGCACTCGGTCCGGGAGGACTTACACGCGAGAGGGCTGGCTTTGAAGTGCGTGATGTCCACCCGTCGCATTATGGACGACTCTGTCCCATTCATACTCCCGAGGGGCCTAATATTGGTTTAATTTTGAGGCTATCAGTATATGCTCGAATAAATGAATTTGGTCTCATAGAAACGCCCTATGCAAAAGTTGAGGGAGGAAAGATAACCGAAGAAATACAGTATATGAATGCATTCGAAGAGGAAAAGTATAATATAGCCCATGCCGCAACGGTTCATGATGAGGGAGGCACTATCGTGGACGGGCCTGTGGAAGTCCGTACGGCAGGTGTGCCGGGCAGAGTACCTCGCGATCAGGTTGACTTTATCGATATTGCGACTAATCAGGCGTTCTCAGTTGCCACCTCTATGATTCCTTTTCTTGAACATGATGATGCAAACAGAGCTCTCATGGGAAGTAATATGCAAAAGCAGGCAACACCTTGTGTGATTCCCGAAGCGCCTCTGGTGGCGACAGGAATTGAAGAAAAAGCGGCTCAGGACACGGGAAGAATAGTACTCGCAAAAGAGAGCGGAACGATAACAAAAGTTGATGCCAGTGAAATCGTAATCCTAGGAGGAGGTGGAAAGGAAATTAAGTACAAGCTTATTAACTTTAATCGCACCAATCACTTCACTGTGTTTCATCAGCGTCCGGTTGTTTCCATCGGGCAAAAAATAAAAAAGGGCGCTCTTCTTGCTGATACTTCCTCAACAGATGGAGGACAAATGGCGCTTGGACAAAATATCTTAGTTGCCTTCATGTCATGGTCGGGTGCCAATTATGAGGATGCCATGATTATTTCTGAGCGGTTGGTTAAAAACAGTAAGTTTACGAGTATCCACATGAAGGAGTTCCAGGTGAGGGTTCGAGACACCAAACTGGGGCCGGAAGTCACTACACACGACATACCGAACGTGGGAGAGATCAAGCTTAAGAATCTTGATGAGGATGGCATTGTAAGAATTGGGGCCGAAGTGCGCCCGGGAGATATATTGGTCGGGAAAGTGACGCCCAAGGGCGAGACACAGCTTACTCCTGAAGAGAGGCTGCTCCGCTCAATTTTTGGTGAAAAGGCAAAAGATGTTAAAGATACATCGCTTCGGCTTGAGGGGGGAGAGCGCGGACGTGTTATCGGCGTGAAAGTTTTTTCCAGGGAGCAAGGAAACGCTATGGACTCGGGAATTATAAAGCGCATTCATGTCACTGTTGCTCAACTGCGAAATGTTTCCGTCGGCGACAAACTTGCCGGACGGCACGGTAATAAGGGAGTGATTTCGAGGATCCTGCCCGAGGAGGACATGCCTTTTATGAAGGATGGTACGCCTATTGATATAATCCTAACTCCACTCGGCGTTCCCTCACGCATGAACCTAGGTCAAATTCTCGAGATGCACTTAGGACTTGCGGCAAACTTGTTAAACTATCAAGCTATCGTCCCGCCTTTTGCGGGGGCAACGGATAGTGAAATCAGGGAAGAACTTAAGAAGGCAGGATTCAGTGAAAACGGCAAGACGGAGCTCTTCGATGGACGCTCGGGTGTAGCGTTTGATCAAGATATTGCTGTGGGTTATATGTATATTATGAAGCTGCACCACATGGTTCAAGATAAGATTCACATGCGTTCTATTGGACCGTATTCACTTATTACACAGCAGCCTCTTGGGGGTAAGGCACAGTCTGGGGGGCAGCGTTTTGGGGAGATGGAAGTGTGGGCGCTTCTCGGATATGGTGCGGCACACACACTACGTGAGATGTTAACCATTAAATCTGATGACATTGTCGGTCGTACAGCGGCATTCGATGCTATCGTGAAAGGTGAGCGCATAACACACTCACACACCCCAGCGGCATTCAATGTGCTTTTAGCTCAACTGCGGGGACTTTCGCTTGATGTACAACTGACACGTTCCGTAATTGAAGATAAGGCAGTGTAATCAAGAGTATTATGAGAAAAACTATATTCAATACAAATAATTTCGATTCAATTACTTTAAAGCTTGCGTCTCCTGAACGAATCAAGGATTGGTCATATGGAGAGGTTTTAAAGCCTGAGACCATTAACTATAGGACACAGCGTGCCGAGAAGAATGGGCTGTTTGACGAAAAAATATTTGGACCTGAACGAGATTATGAATGCTATTGCGGAAAATATCGCGGTATTCGCTATAAAGGCATAGAATGTGAAAAGTGCGGAGTAGAGATTACGCGTTCTATAGTACGCCGTGAACGCATGGGACACATAGAGCTTGCAACCCCTGTTTCTCATATTTGGTTCCTGCGAGGCATTCCTTCTCGTATTGGTCTTATCTTAGGAATTCCTGCAAGTGAAGTTGAAAAAGTAATTTATTTTGCTGGTTATATTATAACCAGTGTAATCGCCAAGGAGAAAGGGCGTATTTTGCAGGATCTTGACAGTGAGTATAAGAGTAAAGTCAAATCGCTTACCGAGTCTAAGGCTAAGATTAGCCTTAAAAGTCTGCTCGTTGATACAAAAGCTGAAATTGAAAGTATTGTCGAAGGACGTGTAATAGACGAGGTAACGCATCACAGATTTTCTGTTAAGTACGGCACGATGTTTGAGGCTAACATCGGCGCAGAAGCCATATATAATATTTTTAAAGGAATCAACCTTTCTACATTGGTAGAACAGTTTGAGGAGAGACTTCAAAAGGCCGGTTCAGTCGAGCGAGCTAAACTTAACAAACGATTAAGTCTTACTCGTTCAATGGTAAAAGCAGGCGTGCGGCCTGAATGGATGTTTCTTGTTCGCGTCCCCATTATACCTCCCGCTCTCAGGCCCATGGTCGCTCTTGAAGGAGGTAGGCACGCAACATCCGATGTAAACGATCTTTACCGGCGTGTCATTAATCGAAACAATCGACTAAAAAAACTTAAGGATATTAATGCACCTGACGTCATTCTTCGAAACGAGAAGCGTATTTTACAGGAAGCGGTGGATGCTCTCATCGACAATTCGATTCGACATGGGAATACGACTTTTTCAGCCATGAGCCAAGCTCAGCGTAGGCCTCTTAAGTCACTTTCTGATTATCTCAAAGGGAAACAGGGATATTTCAGGCAGAATCTTCTGGGGAAGCGAGTGGATTATTCTGGACGCAGTGTAATAGTGGTCGGACCTGACTTAAAGCTTGATCAATGCGGATTGCCTAAACACATGACACTTGAACTCTTCAGGCCTTTTGTTATTTCAAAACTTCTCGAAAAAGAACTTGCTTACAATATTCGCGGCGCCAATCGTCTTATTGATGATGCCATACCGGAAGTATGGGCAATTCTTGAGGATGTCATCAAAGACAAGTATGTACTTCTCAATCGGGCTCCGACACTGCACCGTCAGGGCATTCAAGCATTTCGACCTGTCCTCATTGAAGGAAACGCTATTCAAATTCACCCTTTGGTGTGCTCTGCGTTCAATGCCGATTTTGACGGAGACCAAATGGCTGTCCATGTTCCTCTTTCAATAGCCGCACAGTTTGAGGCAAAAACTATTATGTCAGCGAACAAAAATATACTAAAGCCGGGAAACGGTTCTCCCGTAATATCAAACAAGATGCTCGATATAATACTCGGTGTTTACTGGATGACCAAAATTATTGAAGGCTCCAAGGGTGAAGGTAAAATATTCCCGACTCCTAACAGTGCTATTACTTCCTATGACTTTGATGAGACAGATTTTCGAGCGAAGGTAAAAGTGCTCCCGACAGACAGCGCTCGGTACGTAAACTTTAAGGGACAGGTGTTTGAAACTTCTGTAGGACGTCTTTTGTTTAACGGCATACTTCCCAGTGATTACCCCTTCATTAATGAAGAGATAAATCATAAAATGATGATGGATCTTGTAGATAATCTCATCAAAAAGTACGGCCTTGATCGTATTCCGGATATTGTTGATAAAATTAAATCATTTGGATTTCGTTATGCAACCCACTCAGGTATTACGTGGAGCATGGATGACTTGAAAGTTCCAGAGGGTAAGGAGGAAATTATTGAGAGAGCACGAGGTCATGAAAAGAAAGTTGTCGCTCAGTACAATGAGGGGCTGTTGTCAAAGGAGGAGCGCCGCAGGAAGGTTATTGAAATTTGGCATGCGGCAAAAAATGAGATAGAAAAAATATTGCCGGATTCCATTGATAAAAACGGCTCTGTGTACGATATGTGGAAATCGGGTGCGCGCGGTTCTATAGGGAACATTACACAAATGGCAGGTATGAAAGGACTAATCACCAACCCCCGAGGTGAGACAATAGATTTTCCCATAGTAGCCTCAATGAAAGAAGGCCTTACCCCCATAGAATACTTCATTACGACCCACGGCGCTCGCAAGGGTTTAGCCGACACAGCACTTCAGACCGCAAAGGCGGGGTATTTGACTCGAAGACTTTTTGATGTGGCGCAAGACGTCGTTATTATGGAAGAAGATTGCGGTACGAAGGATAAAATTACTATAGACCGTGCGAGCGCTTCTGGAATTGAAATTTCCTTTGCCAAGAATATAAAGGGGAGAATTCTTGCAGAAAGTATTACAGCTCATAGCGGCATTTCCTTTAAAAAAAGTCATCTTCTGTCTTCAGATGAAGCACAACAAATTGACGATTCTGATATTTCCCGAGTATGTGTTCGCTCCCCCATGACATGCAGAACAATCCGAGGTATTTGCAGACAATGCTATGGTATAGATCTTACGACTGATAACCTTGTGGAGGTTGGGGAGGCTGTAGGAACGATTGCAGCACAAGCTATAGGTGAGCCAGGCACGCAGCTTACTATGAGGACGTTTCACTCAGGAGGTACGGCATCGGTGGGAGGAGATATAACTCAAGGTTTACCTCGAGTTGAAGAAATTTTTGAAAGACGTACTCCAAAAAGTGAAGCAGCTATAGCAAGGATAACCGGTACAATTTCAGAGATTCGAGATGAAGATAAGGAGAAGATTATTATTATACTTCCTAAGTCTGGCGGGAAGGAGTCCTCAAAGGCGACACGTAAGGATACCGAGTACACTGCTCAGTTCAGACGAATGCCGCTCGTGAATGTGGGGGATCAAGTTGAAAGGGGTGATATTATGACTGATGGGTCTGTGGAACTGGGTCAGCTCTTTAAGTATGGAGGTAAAGAACGAACCCAGAATTACATAATCAGTGAAGTAAGTAAAGTATATGAGCTTCAAGGGGCCACTATCTCCAGAAAACATATAGAGGTTATTATTAAGCAAATGTTTTCCAGAAAAAAAATCAAAGATTCGGGTGATACCCATTTTACAACTGGAGATATTGTCGAGGATTACGATCTTACTGCAACTCAGGAAAGAGTAAAAGCAGCGGGGGGAGTTCAGGCAACAGTAGAACCACTCGTGCTGGGGATTTCAGAAGTTTCGCTTACACGCAGGAGCTTCTTATCGGCAGCATCATTTCAAAATACGACTAAAGTTCTTATTAACGCAGCTATACGAGGTGCTGAGGACATGCTGGTGGGACTCAAAGAGAATGTCATTATTGGGCGTCTCATTCCTGCTGGCACTGGATTCAAAGGCAGCTCTAAATTTAATAGCATTCAAGAACTTGACATCTCACATGAACCTATTGAAGACAAGGAGTTGGTGTAGTTAGCAGTACGGTGTATATGTGTTTGAAGTTCTATGAGATATCTCATAGACTGAGAGGGTCTTAAGTGGTATACATTATGTCTTCTTCCTCAGTAGATCAAATAAAGGAACGGCTGGGAATTGTCGATGTGGTAAGTAGGTACCTTACCTTGGAGAAAGCAGGGAGCAACTTGAAAGCCAAGTGTCCCTTTCATAATGAAAAGACCCCCTCTTTTTTTGTTTCTCCAAGTAGAAATACTTTTTATTGTTTCGGATGTGGTGTCAAAGGCGACATATTTACTTTCATTGAGCAGTTTGAAGGACTTGATTTTAGAGGAGCTCTCAAAGTGCTTTCTGAACATGCGGGAGTTCCTCTTGCACTTGAGAGTCGGTCAATTCGTGACGAGCGAACTCGTATGTATGAATTACTTGCGGAAACTACTTCCTACTTTGAACGTTCTTTAAAAAATGAGGAAAAAGCACAGGAGTATCTTATTAAGAGAGGATTAACTGCAGATACCAGTGTAAAGTTTCGGCTTGGATATGCAAAAGAGGAGTGGAATGCCCTCCACGGTCATTTACAAGGCATGGGGTACTCGGATAAAGAAATTGAGAAAGCGGGACTTATAAAATTATCTGAACATGACTCTATCTCGGAAAAGCAGGCATATAAAAAAAGATATTATGATCGATTTCGGGGACGCATCATGTTTCCTATTGCTGACGGTTCAGGCAGAATCATTGCTTTCTCCGGCAGGCTGTTTCCTAAAATAGACGAGAGTGCAAAATACATCAACAGTCCTGAAACTGTTTTGTTTAATAAATCTAGAGTGCTGTATGGGTATGACAAGGCTAAATATACTATTCGTAAGTCGAATTTCTCAATTGTAGTTGAGGGGCAAATGGATCTGTTAATGTCACATCAGGCAGGCTTTCCTAACACGGTGGCTCTTTCAGGTACGGCTCTCACGCCCCCTCAAATAAATGCTCTCAGACGCCTTTCGAGTAATATCGTTCTAGCCTATGATGCAGATCAAGCAGGAGTTGCTTCCTCGGGAAGAAGTGCCGGACTCGTCCTCTCAGCCGGCATGGACGTCAAGGTAGCGGCTATACCCTCCGGGATAGATCCCGCTGACCTGGTGCGTATGGGAGCAGGACATTTTAAGGAAGCTATACGAACCTCGAAGCATATTGTTGATTTTTATCTTGATGTGCTTAAGGCAGAGGGAAAGGATGATCGATCGTATGGGCGAGCGGTGGTTGACCGAGTACTGCCCTTTGTAGCTCGTATTGCAAATAAAGTAGACCAAGCTCATTTTGTAGGAAAAGTAGCGCGCAGACTCAATACTTCCGAGGATATCGTGTGGGAAGAAATAGTCAAAATACCCAAGCATATGCATGATCGTCAAGAAACAGAGGATGATTTCCAACACGAAAGGGAAATGACTCGGAAAGAT
>JADFRL010000018.1 GCA_022561335.1 Patescibacteria group bacterium | reverse complement strand
CAAGATAGAGTTCGACTCAGCTCGGAGGATAAACGAGGAGGTTATCCTTTTGGCAGATGGAGAGCGTGGACAAACAAGGAGCTTCGTTACCTTCACTACGTTCAGGATCTATGTCACCCAACGGGGCTTGACTTAGCATAGATAATATGCTCTTATTCTATTAGGTTGTCGCATTGAAATCGCATGGCTTGGAGGGCCTTGAAACATGCTCGAATTCGCACAAGACTGGAGTTGGGTCACGAAATCCTTTGTGGCCATGTTTTTCATCATGCCTATCATGATCGGTCTGCCGATGGTCGAACATCGGTATGGAGTGAAGACTGAGGGTTTCTTCTTCGCTTGGTTCGTTGGCTGTTTCGTGGGATTCATCGTCCTTGGAAAAATGTCACCGACACCTCTGGTCGAATACATCCTGCCCATTTGGCCCGTGGTCGTGGTCGCTCTCGTAGCACTTGTGATCGGCAGCGTAGGTAATGTCTTGCTCATACAGGCCATGAGTTCAAAGGCGGCACCGAATCCTGCCCTGCCGTTTGCCATCGTGAACCTTGCGGGAACACTCGCCTACATCACGACATGGGTTGGGGGGAGATTCCTACCGACTTTATTTCCCGCTCTCAAGTTCAACATGGTCAATGTCGGCGGCTTGCTGCTGATTGCCTTCGGCGTTGCACTGATCATGTACCAAACGAAACCAATCTCAGAGGGCTAAATCATTTCAAGCCCTCCCTAAACTAGCCGCGCGGCGACCCTGTCGGGCGGCCTTTTTTTTATACAACCCCCCTATACATTTTGTATAACAAAATGCCGGGCGAGTAATTGTGAACAATTGCTTTAGCCAACTCCCCCATTTCATTTCGTATTGTTACCCAATCCAAAGTTCTGCTTCGGCTCATTACATTCGCTCAGCATCAGTGAACCCTTCGGCACACTCAGGGCAGGCGTGTCCAGTACGCGGAGCAGACAAATTTGGTGGTAAATAACCCCTCCTCATCCAATTCCCCACCAGCTTTGAACGGCTCAACACGTTGAGCCGTTCAAAATTTTGGAGAAACCATTGCACTACCCTAAGCTAAAAAGTACTGCTTCTGCCCTAGGATGCCAAACTTAAAATACTACGATATATCGTAGTATTTTAAATGTTAACTTTTTCTAAAGACATAGTTAATTTTACTCCACCAAACGAAACCGCGAGTGCATGGTTCCGTCGGGGCTGATAGCCTCACCTAAAAAATTTTCTTTGGATCGAACCCACAAGTTGGAAACCGAATTGTCGTAGAGTGCCTCATACACAACAAGCTCTTCAAGTGTTGAACTATCTTTCGCTAAAGCAATAATCTTATAGCGCTTGCCTGTTTTTACGTGTTCATAGACGGCACCCCTTTTAAGCAGCATACTACTCGCGCAACCGCCACCCCGTCTTAAAGAGATACACCACTAACACGGCGAGGAAAACAATCAGCCCCACCATAATAACGCCTCCGACGAGCAAGTTTGACTCATTGTAGCCAATGGTAGAAAAGCGCATAGCATCAACAAAATAAAAGAAGGGATTGTAGAGCGTTATTGTTCGGATCGTATCAGACAAGAATTCGATTGAATAAAACATGCCTCCCAGAAACGAGAGCGGCATAATCACAAACGTATTCAATATATTCAACTGCTCGAAACCCTTTGCCCATAGTCCAACCACGAGACCAAGAAGAGCGAAAATGACGGCAATACCCACTACGTAGAGAAAAAATAAAAGCGGATGTGCAATGGTTACAGCACCGAACAGAAGTCCAATGATGAGCACGCCGACGCCTACAATAAGTCCACGGATAACGGCTCCAACAACAAATCCGATAATCATTTCAATGTACGAAAAGGGTGCGGTGAGTATCTCATTAATAGTGTGCATAAAACGAGCAAAATATAAAGAATTGGAACTATGCATAAACGAAGAGGTAAGAATATTCATCATGAGAATACCCGGAAAGACAAATTTCATGTACGGAATTCCTGCGATCAATTCAATTCTCTGACCAAGGATGAACCCAAAAATAAAAATGAACAAAAAAGCAGAAATAAGCGGTGATACGACTGTCTGGATGACCACACGAAAGATACGCTCCACTTCACGACGAATGAATGAATACAATCCTATCCAGTTTACCTTGTTAGAATCCTCAATGTCAGTTGATTTTTTTACTGTTTTTGTTTTAGCCATGTTTTTTTATCTTCTACACCTGTCAGTGCTTCTGACGGGGTTTACCCGACCAAATTTATTCATACGTACTCTCCCCTAACATACTCATAATTATAATGTCTGTCATATTATATATCTTCCAAGGACTTTGAAAGCGGCCCCTACCTACCATACTTCTCCTTTAGTAATTGCCAGATATCTTTCCTCCAGCGTTTTCCCGTCCTTAATGAAGGCACTCTTATCATCAATGGCCACAATCTTCCCGCCGTTGATAATAGCAATACGATCACAAAGCATTTCAACTTCCTCAAGGTAATGTGACGTCAGAATGATGGTCTTCCCTGCCTTGTTAAGCTCACGGAAATATCTCCACAAGTCATGACGCATCTCAACATCAACGCCAGCTGTCGGTTCATCAAATATTAAAAGTTCAGGGTCATGAATAAGTGCTCGTACAAGTATGACCCTCCGTTTAAGTCCACCAGACAATTCATTAAACCGCTTATCTTTATGATCCTTGAGCCCAAATTGCTCGATCAATTGATCTATCCGTTCGACACGCTCCGCTCTGGGAATACCATAATAGCCCGCTACATATTCGAGTGTCTTATAGACGGGGCCAAAAAACTCAAAATCAAATTCTTGCGGAGACAGGCCTATCCTCTTCCGAGTCTCTCTGTATTTTTTAACGACATCGATGCCTAACACTTCAATTGTGCCGCTTGAGATCTGTGCGATACCGGTAATGCAATGAATAGTCGTCGATTTCCCGGCTCCATTCGGCCCCAAAAAACCAAAAAACTGTCCCCTAGGAACCGTAAACGAAATATCATCCACGGCAACAAAGCCGTTGCCGTACTGCTTGCGCAAATGGTCTATCTTAAGTGCCGGCGTATTCATTTAATTCCAGTCTGAAGTGATAATGGGCCGCTTTACCTTGAAATAATAATAATCTACTGACCTGTTTCTATAGTGTCTTCTGTATCAACAATGTACGCACTAGAAAGGTAGGAGAACTCTGTATTCTGTGCGAAGTCAATTATAAGATAGGACGCCCCGACGGCGGCGGCAAATACTACCCCCATGGCTATAATTGTATTAATACGCTGTTTAATCATATGTCACTAATTTAATAGTATCAGAAAAAAACTTAAGCTGGCAGTTGTATAGAGTGCTTTAAAGAAAAACTCAATCAGATTTTTTTTTAGCCCCCATGTCCACGGTGGGCCCGCTATACGAAGAAGCGATATCGTAATAAACCCTTGGATCCACACGATCAAAAAGTAAACAATAAGCATCGGTATAAAATCTATAAATCCGGCTAAGTAAAACAGGGCGAGAGGAAAACCCCAAAAAGTACCGTAAGCAAAATGGACGGCATAACTTGCCACTCCTTTGGCTCGGTTTCCAAGCGCGTCAAAATCAAGGCGAAAGACTTTAAAAAAAACAATAGCTGGTGTATAGCTTATGGGACGTCTTGTAATCCTGATTTGGATTTCCTGCCCGACCGTCATGACGACCGTCCCCAAAAAACCGGCAATAAAACTTACCGCAAAGAGTGAGATAATGCTCATTCTACTTTTTTCGTGAAATCACCTTTCTAACCGCTTCTTTAATATGAGAAACTCCCATGCCGTAGTGCTCAATAAGCTCGTCGGGATCTCCCGATTGCCCAAAAGTGTCATGCACACCGATATATTCCATAGGGACCGGATATTCCTGCACTAAAATATTGGCTACGGCTGAACCCATCCCGCTCGTTATCTGATGTTCCTCAACCGTGACGACAGCACCCGCCTCTTGTGCCGCTTCCACGATGGCGCTCCTGTCCATGGGCTTTACGGTATGATTATTAAGCACGGTAACTGAAATACCCTCATCGGCTAATTCTTTCGCCGCAATGAGTGCATTATAAACGAGTCCTCCGCAGGCAATGACAGCTGCTTCAGGACTGCCTCCGCGCCATATGTACTGAGCCTTTCCGATTTCAAAGGGCGACTCTGCTGTTGTAAAAATAGGAGTGTTGCCGCGCCCAAAACGCAGATACATAGGCTTACCATTAAAAGCTGAGGCAAGCGTTGCTTTGCGCGCTTCCTCGACATCGCACGGCACAACTACGGACATATTAGGTTGCGCCTGCATAAGAGCAATGTCTTCAAGTTGCTGATGCGTGGCACCGTCGGGACCAACCGATACGCCGGCATGCATGCCGCATATTTTCACGGGAACATTATTGAGTGAGATGGTTGTACGGATTTGTTCATTATTTCTCCCGGGAGAAAACGCGGCATAAGAGGTAATGAACGGGATCTTCCCGTAATTGGCAAGTCCCGAGGCAACCGTTGCCAAGTTCTGCTCAGCAACACCCATCTCAATATATCGATCAGGAAATGCTTCTTTAAACCAATGGGAACGGGTTGATTCAGCAAGGTCAGCGCACAAAACAACCACCCGCTCGTCCTGCTCGCCCGCTTCGACAACACCCCTGCCGTAGCCGTCACGTGTTGACTTGCTTTCTAACTCATCTCTGTTGAGCCAGTCAGGATGTATTTTTGCATCTTCGTTTATCATAGGTTAATGTTTACAAAACAATTCAAGGAGTACAATAAAAAAATTAGAAATCGATAATTCCAATAAAATCTAAAGTCACCACCACAATCGCTATCACTACAATTACAAAAAGGAATCCGAACACCGTCGCAAGCGCAGTTGCAAAAGGTCTACTTTTTTGTGCGTTGTTATACCTTACCATTTGATTTGAATCTACATTTGAATTAGTATCTTGATTTTGATGTCGTAGTTGGAAATAGACGAAAGCTTCGAATAGACCCGTGAACAAGGTTAATGCCAGCCACGCAATGCCCATATAATACCAAACAAAAAAAACTACAAGTCCCCCACCAGGACCCGATGTAAACCCAACCAGTAATCCTGCTGGTATCAGAAGAACCGTTATAGTAAGGTATATTTTTCTAGTGTATTTTCTTAATAAAAATAACATATTAATTTCCTAATTCCATCAGATTAAGACCTATTTCTTCGTCGTATTTACGTTCAATACGTTCCTCACAATCGGTTACGTGCACCTCAACGGTTACCCCAACCGTCGCCTCTTTTATATGACCGCCAAGCGTTTTGTTCTCAGTATCAGAAAAAATGCCGTGGACATGAAGCACGGTGTCTCCTTTAAATAAAGCAACATTTCCTGTCATTGAGACTACTTCCATCATGTTATTGTATTTTGTAAAGGCATACTCTTTTTTTGAAAGATCGTAGTAGCCGAATTCTGCCTCTGACACTGCACCTAATCCGTGAAAGTAAGCTCCTCGTATATTCTCCTTCTCACAAAATTTTGTCAGTGTTTCTATAACTTTCTCTCCCTTGAACATTCGAATAATGTATCCTTTTCCTGTCTTCCTAAACGTCATGCTAAATTCCGAATTCTGGATTCTATATTCTAATTTACTCGTGTTCACTTTTAATTTTTCCACCTAACGTCCGAAGTTCTCTCAAAAAGCGCTCTCCTTCCTCTCCCTTCGGCGGTTTCCCATGCCATTTGTAATCAAACTCGATCCCCTCTATCCCCTTGCCGGGAATTGTGTGTGCGATGATCACCGTCGGCACCTCGAAAATGGCTTTGGCCTCCTCTATCGAATCAACGAATGCTTCAATATTATGTCCATCGACGTCAATAACATGCCAGCCAAACGCTTCGTACTTATCACGCAACGGCTCAAGCGGCATCACTTCTTCGGTCATACCGTTAATCTGGATGTTGTTTCTATCGATAACGCCAATTAAATTTGAAAGCTTATTGGCTCCTGCGAACATCGCTCCTTCCCATAAATTACCCGCTTGGTGCTCAGCGTCACTCATTAAGCAGTACACATAAAATTTTCGTCCGTCCATGCGCGCTCCGTAGGCAATGCCGGCCGCCTGTGAAAGACCTGACCCCAAAGGACCCGATGTCGATTCCATTTCCGGTAAGCGCTCCCGCTCCGGGTGCCCTTGCATGCGTGAACCAAATTTTCTAAGCGTTTTTGCTTCATCAATTGAAAAGTAGCCGGCGTGCGCCATCGTCGCGTAACGCACAGGCACAATGTGTCCGTTCGACAGAATAAGTCTATCTCGGTCTTCAAAGAAAGGATCCTTGGGATTGTGGTTCAGGATATGAAAATAGAAAGCGGTGAAAATATCAGCCATCCCCAATGGACCCGCCGTATGTCCGCTTCCCGCCTCAATAAGCATCTCAATGATAGTCTGCCGAATGGCATTGGCCTGCTCCTCAAGCTCTTTTATTTTCCCATCATGTAAATGGTTCATGTATCCTCTCTAAATTTTTAAGTATATAAGTAATTATATAATTTTTAAACGTTTAAAAATTATTTTTCACCCGCATGCGCAAGCGCTTCAATAGTTCCACCCACGTCACCGCTCTTAAAGATAACTGACCCCGACACCAGCTTGTTTGCACCAGCTCTGACAAGTTCGGGCGCTGTTTTCAGGTTAACGCCGATGTCAACTCCTATTATAAGCTTTTTGTACTTATTTCGTAAATCTCTTATCTTGTCTAAAACACTTTTGTCGAGTTCTACTCCATGATAGCCAATTTTTTGATTCCCCATAAACTGCACGAAATCTATCTGTTCGATCCACTCGTAAAGCCCATCATTCGGCGTTTCAGGCTGAAGGGCAAGTGCCACCCCTGTCCCGCGCGCTCGTGCTCTATCAATAATATCTTGAAGATTTGACGTACTCTCAATGTGAATAATGAGAGAGCGAACTCCTGCATCAATCCACTCGTCAATTCCCGCTTCTGGATTTTCTATCATTACATCCAAGTTGTAGTCAACCCCGGAAGCGCCAAGTAATTCCTCTTTGCTTTTGATGGATCTAAGCTCATCAATTTGATTCTCGAGATAGGGCCAGCTGAGAGAGGGTGCAAATTTGCCGTCCATTATATCCACCTGCACAAGGTCTACATACGGGGATACGACCTTAACCTGCCTCCGGAGATCATCTAAATTCTCTGCAATAATAGCGGGGACAACGGTAACCATATCAATTTGACTGTGAACCTCCTCCTATGACTATTGACTGTATACGCGCTAAAATATCTTCGGCAAGTTTTTTATCTTTTGTGTTTTGTGCATAAACGTTTAACGCCTCCCGTGCGACAGGATCTTTAAATGAAAGAATAATTTTGTCTGGGGGTAAATCAGGATATTTATCCGATTGAAACTGCCCCTCACTATTTATGTGATGCCCCATAGTATTAGTTTTTTAGCTTATAACTTCATTAGCTTATTAGAGTTTAGAGTACCAAAACACAAATACTACGATATATCGTAGTATTTGGTGACTTCTCATTTTGGATAATCTTCTATCTTTTTAATTCGCCGAACGTGTCTTCCTTCACGAGAAAATTCCGTCTCAAGCCAATCTTTTACAGCAACTTTAACCTCAACATCGTCTAAGAATCGAGCTCCTAAACTCAAGATATTTGCATTATTATGGAGACGACCAAGCTGTACAATACTTGCCTCTGCGCGCTTGTTGAGTGATTCATGTTGTCCGTAGAAAACAATGGCTCTCACGTTTGGAAAACGATTTGCTACAATAGCTTCTCCCTGCCCGCTTCCTCCAAGAATTATTCCGCGAGTATTATCGGGATCATTTGAAACGCGCTTAGCGACTAAAGAAACATAGTCAGGATAATCGTCGAGGGGGTCAAGTCCGTGGGCACCTAAATCCTCTACATCGTAGCCAAGCTCACCCACAAACATCACAAGCTTTTCCTTAAGCTCAAATCCCGCGTGATCTGCTGCAAATAATACTTTCATCCCGTTAGAAATTTTTGCCATCTTTTTTTAGCTTCGTTTTTTACTCTATTTCTAACGGGGTTCATTTTTAGGCTATGCTGTTATATAACTTCCGCTTTTTATCACATGCAGGACAAGTGTGTGCGCATAGCCCATTTCATTGTCATACCACGCAAGCACTTTTACTAAATTGCCGCCGACCACGCGTGTGAATGAAAGATCAGCAATCGATGCGTAGGAGCTTCCAATAATATCGGAAGAAACGATCGGCTCATCTGTCACGGTAAACACATCATTCCACCGGTCTTCTCGAGCCGCACTGCGAAGGATGTTATTTACCTCGTCCACGCTTGTTTCCCGCCCCGCCAAAAAGGTCACGTCAACAAGAGAGCCTGCAATGACGGGCACACGCACTGCAATACCGTCAAATTTTCCATCAAGCCCTTCAATGGCTTTCGTGGTGGAGGTGGCGGCTCCGGTCGTAGAGGGAATAATATTTTGCGCCGCAGCTCTTCCCTTTCGAAAATCTTTGTTATGGGTCGAGTCAACGATGCTTTGCGTCGACGTATAGCCATGTACAGTATTTAAAAGCGCCTTTTCAACACCAATACTCTCCTTAAGGATCTGCACTAAGGGACTGCCGGCATTTGTCGTACACGATGCGTTCGAGCTGATGTCACAGTTTTCAAGTTTATCCTCGTTTATTCCCATAAGCACAGTCGCTCCAACCACACCTTCTGGAGGCTCGTCTTTAACGGGAGCTGAAACGACTACTCGCTTAGCGCCGGCTTTAAGGTGCGCGCGAGATTTTTCAAAGCTGGCAAAAAACCCGGTCGATTCAAGCGCAATATCTATATTAAGATCTCTCCACGGAAGCTCGGCAGGATTTTTAATACTTAAAAAGGAAATCTCCCGAGCGTCGACTATAAGTTTGCCCTTATCATCGCTAACGTGAACATCAAGACCACTCCTTCCTTGCGCCGTATCATATTTCAACAAGTACGCAAGATTTTCGGGGTCACCCAAATCATTTACAGCTACAATCTCAATCTCTTCTCGTTTGCTCGCCACTTTAAAAAATGACCTCCCAATTCTTCCAAACCCATTAATAGCTACTTTAATTTTTTTCATACTTGGAAAGATTCAATTTTGTATTGTATGTATATAGAACATTAAGTATATCACTAAACCAAAACGAAGCCTCGTGATATCTGATCATTCTGTCCTTCGTATACTCAAATTGATTGACATTCGATGTCCGTCACGCCTTCATATTTCCATCCACCTCCAACCACATCAAACTATAGACACAACTCTGGACATCCGATGTCCAGAGTTTATGCTAAATTATATGGAATTTTATCACCTACTAAATAGAGGTGTAGATAAACGAAACATTTTTCTTGATGAAAAAGACTATTTCCGCTTTGTGCATGATTTATTTGAATTTAATGACATCAAAAACATCGGCCCTAATAGCGGGCATTTCTTTAATCAATATATGGACATCGGATGTCCATATACATACACAAATTCTAAATGCAAAACACTAATACAAACTAATACAAATAGCATAACATTCATTTAGCAAAACACTTCACTTGGAGGTTGGCGGTCGGACCGCCAAGTGGAGTTACTCCAAAAGAAACTCGTCTATGTCATACCGCCGCTCTATAATACCCTCTACAGTCTGTCGCGCTTCCTCCTCATACTCTTTAGCATTTTTAAATTGCCCTAAAACAATATCCTTTTTGCAAAAAGACTCTTGAGTAAGTCCTTTGTATTCATCCCAGCTAGATCGCACCAGCTTGGCGGTCGGACCGCTAAGTTGGTGCACATAATTATTCAAATTTACATATGCACTAACATATAACAATTGTTCATTAGAAGAGACATGAACAGATTTAAATTTTCCTTCAAACAAAGCACCGCTTCTTTTATACTTATCATTAAAGTGCCATGCGTATCCCCCGCTCAACCGTTTCATAAACTCACTAATACCACGGTCCGCAACTTGTTCTAAAATAAGATGGAAATGATTCGGGTTAAGGCAATAGCAGATAACCTCCACTAATTTTTCATCGCAATCATCTGACTTGGCGGTCGGACCGCCAAGTGAATTAAACGATAATTCATAAAGACTTCCAATAGGAGTGAGAGAGTTAAATTTTTTAATACTCTCCAAAAACCTTTCCACATCTTCTATGTCACGATAGATGGAACGCTTATCCACTCCTCGATTAAAGATGTGATACAGTTCCCCATTAACGAAAGGTGTTTTTCTCATAGCACCAGCATAACACTTGGCGGTCGGACCGCCAAGTGGGTGTTCGAGCGAAGCGAGAAATGGAATGGGACAGAGCCGTACTTTTTGGAGGTTCAACCTCCAAAACTAAAGCACCCAACAGTCTACGGCAGAAGTTTTGAATGAATTTAACGATCAACAATTATTTCCTCAAACTCTGGACATCCGATGTCCATCAATTTGGATGTCTAAGACCGTGCTGCACTTGGCGGTCCGACCGCCAAGTGAATATTTCACTTCTAACGGGGTTGTTGCTTGTATTATCTACCCATGTCATATAACCTTTTTATCTCGTCGGCAGAGAGCACGCGGTTGTAGATACGAACATCATCTAATTTGCCCTTGAACGACGAATTATTATCATTAGTTGAACCAATATGAAGAATAGCCGTGTCGTTACTCATTGCTGTATAACTTGCGTTATTGGTGGCAGTTCCATTGTGCGAGGATGCATCTACGTAAAGATTGATTCCATCTGCCGCCGTTGCACCTCCCGAACCATCGTATGTCGCAACTATGTGATACCACGTACCCGTAGAAAGCGTTGTTGATCCATCTCTCCGGGGTTGAACTGAGGCACTATCGTCTCTTATACGCAACCTGAGGCCAACATCATTCCTGATAAACAGAGTATACTCTTCCTCTGTATTGCCGGGGGTCCTACCACCTTTTGTCATGATTATATCAAAAGTAATAGAACCAAAATTAGCCCATAGAGAAATAGAGAATGGGCTATCATTTGAACCATCGCCAAATGTGAACAGATCAGTATCAGCCACCTCAATCTCATCTGTAGCCACGTCAAAATCATATGCTTTGTTGCTTTGGCCTTTTCGGTCTGTGGTTAAGACAGCCCCCGTAACGGTGCCATTATTACTATATGGGGTAGCATCTTCTGCGGTTGTGCTATCCAG
>JADFRL010000017.1 GCA_022561335.1 Patescibacteria group bacterium | reverse complement strand
GGATCACCAACTCCAACCTCGGCTATACTACCTTTTATGATAATAGTCGTGTCGTCGTCCTTAGGAATCATGACCTTTGGAAAATTAATACCAAGTGTTGTTGTAGCGAACGTATCAGTGCCTGTGAAGATTGCTTCACCCACCTTAACTGAACCTTGGAATATCTCAACGAGCAGAAGATCTGCCGCAGAACTTGACGCTGAATCCAGTTCAAGAACAAGTTTTGTAAGTTCTTGCTCTTCATTCGTACCTGCGAATTTTAGAATGGCAAGTGTAATTCCTGACGTTCCTCCAGCAGCAACTGCATATGACGGACTTGAAGAATCAAGCGTAACTGCAAGTGCTCCTGATGATGCAAGAGTCATTGTAGAACCTGTGTCTGTCGTTGCGCTTGCAAGTCCATCTACGGTGTTTCCACTGACTATACCTGTTCCTGAGATAGTGTCAGATGTGTTTATACCCCATGAGAAACTTCCTGATGAAGAACTTCCTGGAACATCACACTTAATCGCAACCGTCTTGATTGTTCCCTTTAGAACTATAAGATTTTGATCAAATGTGAAAGTCTTGGCACCTGAAGTAGTTGGATTCACAGTATCATCAGTCAACTGTGTATCGCCATCAAATGCCAAACAGTTAGTAGCATTATCGCCACCATCCGTGTAGTTGAACTGCGCTACGGTAAACCGTACATCTTCACCTGACTGCGTACCGTCAAACTGAATGTTTGCAACGGTCATTTGCGATACACCTGCAACTACAACCTGAGGCGCAGGATTGTTTGATACCTTTACGGTAATCGATGCCGCTTTAACTGTCATTGTATTACCGGATACTTCAGCGTTTGTAAGAGTAACTGTTTTACCGGTATTGTCCCCTTTAATGGTTGACCAGTCTGAACTTGGTGTTGTTGATGCTTGAATCGTGTCGTCATTTTCAAATGCCGTTGTTGCTCCAAGCTTTCCCTTTAGAGTGTAAGTATGTTTCCCCAAAGGAAGTGTAACCGTGTCTGTGAATGTAACCTTTCCAACGTTTGCGACAACATCGACTGGGTCAGTTGGACCTGCTACTACAGAACCATTTTCATTAACAAGAGAAACATTTGTTAAGTCGGTTCCGTTAAGCTCTCCTCCACCATCGTTGTCGGTAAAGAGGAACCAGAAGACCATTTGCTCAACCGTAATTGCTTCTCCCTTGATGTTCGTGTCAAATCCTCCAAGGATTTGATTTGGAACATTAATCGCAATGTTCTGAGCTGAAACAGAAGGAGACTTTGAGAATGACGTAAGACTTCCTGTTGTGATAGAGAATAGTGATGCGTCAAAGAATGGTGTCCCTGCCGTCATCTGTGAACCAGACGCGCCTACTGTACCATTTTGTGTTTGTGTCGGAGTAACTCCAAAACCAAATGTCTCACCAACAATGAAGACATCTGTATCTTCTTCAATGTCAAACTGAAGATTTCTGTTTGTTCCTCCTATGATGTCACCTCTAACAACAAACTCTTTGTTGAACCCTTCGGGAATAAGAACTCCAAGGCCAAGATTTGCATTGAAGAAATCTGCATCATTTGGATCGACTGTTAGAGGATAATCAATTCCGTCCACTACCACTCGTAAATTAGCGACGTCATTGGAACCCGCTGAACCGCTTTGGTTGAATCGCAACTGCTTGACACGAATATCTTCTGCAGAACTTGTGTTGTCAATTTTAACTGCAATAAAGACTTCATTTACAGTCCCGACTTCTTCACTTTGATTTGAATTTGGATCAGTTGGACCAACAGATATTTCTGAAGTACCAATTGTTAGAGATTCGTTTACAACGTGGGAAGCACCAGTAATCGGAAGAGTGCCTGAAACTGTCGCGCTTGTGTTTATAGCAATAATTGATAGAGAGAGAATCTGTCCATCAAATCCAGTCGTATTTGGCCTATTACCAGCAACTGTAAACGTTCGTGTTTGTCCTGCTGGAATCGTCACTGAAACGCCAATTTTAGCTTGGTTATTTGAGTTCAGAGTCTTTGAATTACCAAGTTGCACTTCATTTTCGTCAAGCAAGATAATACCTGAGAGAGCGGTGTTAGAACCAAAACCGGTTCTCTCAACTGTTATGCTTTCCATTACAACAGCTCCATCAGAACCTGCAGTTACTGTGAAGTTCGTAAATGGAATACGTGCTGCAAGTCTAGGCATGATTGAGTTAACGGGTTGCACCATCGTGCCAACAGATAACCCAGTTCCAACTGAAGGAGGAGGTGTTGTGTCTCCCGTGTCTCCATCTGAAGGAGCTGACGTACATTGCGAGTTTGCAAACGCTCTGGTCGAAGGACCAAAGTGTGGAACTCCCGAACTTAAACCAACTGGTGCAAGAACATCAGCTGAGTTTGCTTCCTGGTAGTTTACAACTGCTGCACCGGTAAGACTTCCGTAGAAGGAAGTTTCATTTCCGGCAGATCCAGCTCCGCTGGATGCAACTGTGCTTCCCTGATCGTTCAAGAACTTCTGAAGGTTTAGAACGTCAGCTCCTGTCGAACCTTGTGTAAGGTTGGTGTCCCATACGTATGGACACACACTCGAGCCTGAGCCTCCGCCTGTACCACTCGTAGGTTGCCCCTTAAGTGATGCTTCAACATTATCAATCGTTGCTTGATCTGCTCCGAACGAACTCAAAAGCGACAAGATTGATTGAATCTGTGCTTCTGTAAGTGCAGCATATGCTGTGTTCACACTGACGAGTGTAAACATGAACATGATTGTGACAACAATTGCTACAATTTTTAGTGCGGTAGAATTTTTTGTAATACTCATATTTTTAATAATAATTTTTTTATGAACTACTTTCCTCCTTACATTACTAATAAAATTTTTGTAAGGTTCGAAAGCGGTAACCACAACTACCAAAGACCTTTTGCTATTAAAGGTGGTCTTAAAGTTGTGGGTTGTTTATCCTTATAATGTTTTTCACTAATCTCGCTTGTCTTATTTCATCGACACAAGACAAATAAATTGCGAGCTAGCTTACAAAGAGTGATGGGTCTTTCTCTCAAAACGGTCACGGACAGAACAAAGAATGTTACAGTAACTACAATACCGTGCGCATCTTTTTGCGCGCACTTTGATTTGCACTTTACATACAAACCAATAACAATAACTCTTACGATATGTCATTTCAAATCTCTACGGCTAATTATATAGTCGTATGGGCCGCGAGCAAACAAGGCCTTTGTGGATAACTATGGGGTATATTATATCGAAAAATCCTTACAATTTAGGCTTGTTAGCTTGCATGTCTAGCGGCATCATCGCATGCGGCATGTCCAAAGTCAACGTGCGTAGAGTTATACCACAAAAGCGCATATATGGCTAAAAATGGCACTATTTTCACGTATATAAGGCATACTTACACCCGCCCGAGGGTAGCCCTCGGGCGGGTGTTTTTGCTTGTTTATTTAATTACCTGACTGATATAATCTTAAGATTTCTGCGACAGATAATGTCCTGTTGACGATATGTTGACATATAACGAAACATGTACTTTGCCAAGGGTTACCCTTGGCAAAGTACAATAAATACGGACATTATCAATAGCTAGCCTTAAGCTAACGAATACATGCTCCATCTGCGCTCCCCTTCTTTCTTCAATACCCCATCATCAACAAGGGAGAGAAGCTCCCTTTGGAGGGTTTTTTCACTGTAACCGTCTATTACAGCGACAACATCCTTAACATTGATTTTGTCTTTACGCTTAAGGAGCCCTATGATGGCAGTGCGTCTAATGTCCTTTTTTCCATGGCCTCCGAGTGCCTGACCGACGCCCGATTGTCTACCGGGAGAAACTGTCCTTTTAATGTCCTTTATACCTTGCCTGCCACCATAGACATGCTGGGTTTTCTCCATACCCACAGTTTGTTCCTTGGGAACGTGGAAAAATGATTTATTTAATGCACCAACACTTTCGTCATCGCGGGCTTCTCTTAAAATAGTTGGGAACTGACTGTATTCTTGGCTCAAAATATCCCAGTTCATTTCTGATATATACCCGAGCCTGTAAGCAACTTCAAGAAAAGTAACAATCTTTGCTGATCTGGCAGTTAGTGCGTCTAGCCACTCGTCATCGAAAAAAGAGTGCGTAACGTCAGAAAACATGTCCGATAAAAGCTCGACACTTTCTACTCTCAAACTTTCTCGAATGGGCTCGTTGGGTGTAATAAATTTTGTTACCAAGTGTAATGCCGTTGTGATCCGTTCAGCCTTTTTATATACGAAAGACAGCGAGGAAAAATGTCCTTGAAAACTGGCTACAGTCATTGTTTTATTTGATCCTTTTAAGGGATTTTTTGTGCCCTCTTTTATCATGAGAAAGTGTCCTTAAGTTTATTTGGTGTAATTTTTTGTCCTATATTTATAGGACATAGGACATCCGTAATCGCCCGCTTTATGTCCATAATATATCGGACATTTTGATTTGTAAACCCCCCCACATATTCCATGACACGAGCACCTGTCTGCCCCCGCCCGCCCACCGGACGGGTGGGGGCAGGCTAAAAATTGGCCAAGCAAGTATTATGTATATCCAAATACCTTATATTTAATTTCCACGCCTAATACTCGCTACTTTATGCCTAATTTCCGAGCCTTATACCTAATACTTGATACCTTATACATAATTTCATGCTATCATTTTACAATTACGTATGGCAAAAAAGCGAAAGAAGCGATCCAAAGCTATTTCTTTTAAAGAGAGTCTTCAGGAGGAGACTCTGGAGATCATATCGGCAATTATCTTCTTTGTCGTTGCTATATTACTTGTGCTCGCCGCCTTCGGATCCGCAGGTGTCGTGGGTACCAGTGTTTATAATGGGCTGACTTTTCTATTTGGAGTTGGGTATTTTTTATTGCCGGTACTTCTTGTGTTTTTGTCTATTTCATTTGTTGGGAACCTGCGAGAAAAACTTGGTGGAGCGCGTATATTTGGCTCCATTCTTTTCTTTGCGTCTGGTTTAGGATTTCTTGATCTTATATTTGAGGACAGGGGTGGAATTATTGGACAGTATGTGTCGAACCCTTTGGTCGCTTTGTTTGATTTTTGGGCAACCGCTTTGTTGCTTCTTGCTTTGATTGCCGTTTCTGTTCTGATTATTCTTGATTTCAGACCTCGTTTTTCGGGTATTTTCTCATTTCTGAAACGAGATGACACAAAATATGACGATGAAGACTCTTATGAAGATGATGAGGGTGCGGAAGAGTCCCTCGACGCGGCTCGGGACGATTCTGCGGAATCGGATGAAGAATATGAGGACGTCAAAGACACTGACGAAGGAAGTGAGGAAGAGGAGGAAGAGGAGATGGATGAACCTAAAGGATTCTTTGGAAGAAAGAAAGGGCGTAGTGAGTCAGTGGGCTTTCGCATAACTGGAAACGTATACAATCCCCCACCACTTTCGCTCCTCAATAAAGATAAAGGTAAGCCGGATGTTGGCGACATTAAAGCAAATGCAAATATTATTAAACGAACTCTCGAAAACTTTGGCATCGATATAGAGATGGACGAAGTTTCTATAGGTCCTTCGGTAACGCGCTACTCTCTTAAGCCCGCAGAAGGAGTGAGGCTGTCAAAAATCATAGGGTTACAAAACAACCTCGAGCTTGCACTTGCCGCGCACCCCGTACGCATCGAAGCGCCGATTCCGGGGCGTGCTCTTGTAGGAATCGAGATTCCAAACAATGCAAAAACAACTATTGGTCTTGGAACTATTCTTGCAAATGACTTTTTTCAGGACTCGTTGAAGCCTCTTTTAATAGTTCTCGGTAAAGATATTACGGGGTTGGCTCATTTTGCTGATCTTGCAAAGATGCCGCACCTTTTGATTGCAGGAGCAACCGGAGCTGGAAAATCAGTTACAATACATGCGATGATTACCTCCCTTCTCTTAAAAAGCTCGCCTGAACTCCTACGTTTTATTATGATTGATCCAAAACGTGTTGAGCTGACTCTTTACAACAATATCCCCCACCTCTTAACGCCCGTTATTACAGACGCAAAGAAATCAATCCTGGCCTTAAAGTGGGCGGCTAAAGAGATGGAGCGCCGATATGACATTCTTGAAGCAGAGGGTGTGCGTGACGTTGTGTCATATCACAAAAATGTACTTGGACCGGCCCTTAAGAAAGCTATAAAGAAAAATCAAGAGGCACCTGAAGCAATGCCGTATATAGTAATTATCATTGATGAACTTGCCGACATAATGAGCGCATATCCACGTGAGCTTGAAAGTGCTGTCATTCGACTTGCACAGATGAGTAGGGCTGTTGGTATTCACCTTATACTTTCCACG
This sequence comes from Patescibacteria group bacterium, assembly GCA_022561335.1. Taxonomy (GTDB): domain Bacteria; phylum Patescibacteriota; class Minisyncoccia; order Phycocordibacterales; family JACZSL01; genus JADFRL01. Next base: position 5,299 of record JADFRL010000017.1, on the reverse strand, counting down.
CAAAGACCGAGCGTAGACGTTATCACCGGTCTTATTAAGGCAAACATTCCTGCGCGTGTTGCTCTACAGGTGGCTTCGCAAATTGACTCGCGCACAATCCTTGACGGCAGTGGTGCAGAAAAACTTCTTGGTGCTGGTGACATGCTTTATCTATCTGGTGAAATGTCGAAGCCACGAAGAATTCAAGCCCCGTTTGTTTCGGAAGAAGAAGTTAAAAGAGTGGTGTCGTACCTCAAAAAGCATTTTGAAGATGAACTGCCTCTAAGTATAGACTTAACTACTGATAAAGTTTCAAATAGTTTGTTCGAGAGTGACCTTGGAGATGACGAAGAAGACGAACTCTACGAAGAGGCCCGCGAAGTTGTGATAGAAGCGGGAAAAGCGTCGACATCATACTTACAGAGAAAATTGCGTATCGGATATTCTCGTGCTGCACGATTGATGGATATGCTTGAGGAACGTGGCGTGATTGGTCCGGCAGACGGATCAAGAGCGCGAGAGATACTTAAGGAAGAATCCGACTACGTCAAAGACACTGACGTCGAAGACACTGACGTCGAAGACGAGTCCCTCGACGCCGCTCGGGATGATTCTGTGGAATCAGAAGATGAGGACGAGGAGGAAGAGGGGAAAGAGAAACCATGACACCGGTTGTGAATTCGTATCTCAAAATAGCACTGGGAATCGTTGTGCTTGCAGCCATACTTTCGTACGTTTGGGTTAAATCGAGTGATTTTATTGAAGGCCCTGTCATTATTATTCATACGCCACTCTCCGGCGAAACATCTGACTCGCTTATACTCATAACGGGCGAGGCGCGCCATATCAACAACATCACCCTAAATGACAGAAAAATATTTGTCGACGAAGAAGGGTTATTCTCTGAGCAATTGCTGCTCTCGGTAGGCTATAATATAATTACCATTGAGGTTGGAGACCGCTTCAAGAGAACTGTGAGGGAAACAATAGAGTTAGTATTAATGGAAAATAATGAGTGAAGCTAATATATTTTCCTTAACCGGTGAAATAACAAAACCAAAATGCCTAAAAATAAACCAGCGCCAAAAGTAATGGGAGCAGATATCGAGACAACAATAAATGAAATAAAAACCAAGTTCGGTGATGAAGCGATCATGAAACTTGGCGACCGACCCAGAGTGGATGTTGATGCGATATCAACAGGCTCTCTGGGGCTCGACGCCGCTCTCGGCATCGGGGGTCTTCCGAGAGGTAGAGTTGTTGAAATTTTTGGACCGGAAAGTTCTGGCAAAACAACCCTAGCTCTACACGTCATTGCTGAGGCGCAAAAAAAAGGTGGCGTGTGTGCGTTTATCGACGCGGAACACGCGATGGATCCTGAATATTCAAAAAAACTTGGAGTCAATATTAACGAGCTCTTACTTTCGCAACCAGATGCCGGCGAACAAGCGCTTGAAATTACCGAAAGTTTGGTACGAAGTGGAAAAATTGATGTAATAGTCATTGACTCTGTTGCCGCCTTGACCCCGAGAGATGAGATAGAGGGTGATGTCGGTGCATATCATCTCGGTAAGCAGGCGCGCTTAATGAGTCAGGCATTGCGTAAACTAACGGCGATCACGGGGAAAAGCAAAACCGTTATTATTTTCATTAACCAAATCCGTATGAAAATCGGGGTAGTATTCGGAAACCCCGAGACGACGCCAGGCGGAAAAGCATTGAAATTCTATACGTCGGTAAGGCTGGACATCAGGAGAATCGCCCAAATAAAAAAAGGAGATGAGGTGGTTGGCGGACGTGTTCGCGTCAAAGTAGTTAAAAACAAAGTTGCAGCACCGTTTAAAAGCACAGAGTTTGACCTCATGTATAACGAGGGAATATCGCACGAAGGTGAAATCATCGCGCTGGGAGAGAAGTTTGGTATTATAAAAAAATCTGGTGCCTCATATAGCTATATAATGGAAAACGGGGACGAGGAGAAGCTGGCGCGCGGCTACGACGCAACGCGCACATTTCTTAAAGAAAACAAGAAACTTGCCAAGCAAATTTTAAAAGACATAAAAAAACACCTATAAAAAGTATCGGGGTTAGTACCGCCTGCCGAAGCTTTAGAGTAGGGGGAACCTCTTGTTTTATATAAAAATAAGTGTGTAAGTGTGTAAGGACTCCCTTTCACATTTATTGAAAGGTAAATTGGGTCAGCCACCATTTACCGAACCAGCCCGCGCAAGGCACCAAAAAACTCGCATCCGCCGGCTGGCGGAGCGAGTTTTTTGGTTTAGAAATTTTGAGTATTTTGCGAGTCTACGCGTGCAATAAATTAAATGTGCCGAACCGAATTTTGCGTACCATGTCTCTTAAAAGACCAAACGCTACAAGTAGAGATGCGACCATCACTACCTGTACCCAGATTTCAGTATTCATAAACGCGTATGTGCTAAAGTTGTACAAGCCGACAATATCCACTACAGATATTGTGGATAGGTTTGAAAAGACTGCGGCCACGTGTACAAGCGAACCAAATATAAAGGCCGCCGCAATCAAAGCTCCGAGCTTAAACGTGAAGGGATTTATAACTTGCTTCAAGTAGTAAGTAACCTTCACACGGCGCATTATTTTACTTTTTAGTACTGCTTCATTCATTTTTATACATGTTATATAGAGCTTCGCCATCAACCTTTTTAAAAGCTTTCTTAGCTCTATGCACTCTCGTCTTCACTGCTCCTACTGAAATACCTTCTATTTTTGCAACCTCTTCTTGAGGTAGCCCATCGATAACGTGTAGGGACAGCGACCTGCTTAAATGTTCAGGTATGCGAGAGAGTACGGATATTACATAGTCAGACACTTCCTGTTTTTCAAATTGCCTGCTTTTTTTGTCAGCTAGCATTTCGTAAAACTCCGGATCAAGATTTGCACGGGAGCCTCTTTCCCTTTTTACCTTTTGATACTTCGTAAACGAAGTATTAAGCAGAATCTTATACCCCCACGACTTGAAGCTGGCTCCCTCCTGAACCTTGAAACGGTATGCGTAGAGATATATTTTCGAGAAAGCTTCCTGAACGACATCTTCCGCGTCTTCCTGATTGCGCAGTACGCTAAACGCCTTACGCAGGAAAGCAGCCTGATATCGGTTAAGGATCTCCTCAAAAAGATCCGGGTGCTTAATAGAAAGGAAGAGGATTTCCTCATCAGTCTTCTCCCTGAAGCCATCGGCTCGGGCGTTCAAATCGTCCCGATTTGAACTAGCCTTTGCCCCATCATCTCCAATTGTGTCTCCTAATAAATCCATAAGAAGTGCTTGAGGTCGCGGCCTGGCACCGCCTTCATTAATGTGAGCTAAAGGTGGTGCCTCGGGGACCAAGCTACTTCCTCATAATATCGACCTCCTTATATATTGCAACCCCTGCTAAGACATAAGGTTTCAGCATGGACTTTTTGTGAAGAAAACGTACAATGGCAAAATGTTAAACTACAATGATATAAAACCAAAGCGCTTTATAGTCCTTAGCGATGAGCCCTATGAAGTGCTGTCGTCCCAAACCAAGAAGAAGAACAGGCAAAAGCCGGCTAACCAAACTAAACTAAAGAACCTGCTTACAGGAAGCGTCATAGAAAAAGCGTTCCATCAATCTGACAAGGTAGAGGAGGCCGACATAGAAACCAAGCGGGTTATATACCTATACAACAACAAAGGGAGTTGGTGGTTTTGTGAGGCAGGTAATCCTAAGAGACGTTTCGAGCTTAAAGACGATATGTTGGGAGACGCGGGGGTATATCTAAAAGAAAACGTTTCTGTGGACGCACTTACATTTAAAGGAGAGATTATTACTATAAAAATACCGGTAAAAGTTGACCTTAAAGTCAAAGAAGCTCCTCCTGCAGTACGCGGCAACACAGCCTCTGGCGCCACCAAACAAGTGACGCTAGAAACAGGGGCAACGATCTCTGCGCCGCTCTTTGTAGAAGAAGGAGACATTGTGCGTGTAAACACAGAAACAGGATTGTATTCAGAGAGAGTGGAGAAGGGGTAATTCCTACGCTACGCTCAGGATTGCGCCTTGCAAATCAATCCTTACAGGATCTGTCCGCTTATTGGATCTTTTGCTCACAAGTTCACAAAAGCTCTCAATAAGCCTTGCAAAGCTCCAAGTATTCGCTTCTCACGCTGCGGCTTGTGAGCAAGTCGGGAAGGGGTATTTAGGCAGAATCCCTGCCTGCCGGCAGGCAGGTACCTCAATTTTGATGGAATCAGGTGGTTTTCTAAGGTCTTCGTGCTCTATAAGAAAATGGGTCCTGACCCTATTTCTTCTTTATGGATTTGTAACTTGTTCCATATTCCACTTTTCTTTAACCCATTTAAAGAATTCAGAATTATACTCTTTGTTATCTTCAAGGTTTAGTACAGATTTTAATTCAAGTCCTGGCTGTGTAAAGTTTATTATGGTCACTCTTGGTTGTGATGAAACTGTTCCGGAGGTTCTTTTTAAAGTATATGAAGTAGGGCCTAATTTGAATGGCATCTCTAGTAATTCAGGAATTTGGAACATTCTCCAGGCGTTTAAATCCGTTTGAATTAGGCCTGCGTCTTGTAATATTGTTAAGCTGGGATAAGAAAGACCTAGTGACAACATTCCGTTTTCTCCAGGACTCCCAAATGGCTCTGTGATAACGGAATCATATGCGTTTCCGAATTCAGGAATTGAGTAAGTTAAATTACAAAATATTTGAAAAAGAATAATTTCTTACCTACTCAAACTCTTTAACACGTCGAGTGTTCTAAGAGAGAACGTGTCTTTTGTTGTAACCTGTTCGGAAAGAATTTTTGCTAGAATATCCTGAACATTTTCTCGGCTTACAGTTTGGGATATTTCCATCCACCTTAGAAACCAATCCTTATCCAGCTCTTGTGGAGCATTGATAGCCTTCAGATTAGCCTTATCAACTATTTCCGTAAAGTTATATTGCCTGGCTTTTTGTTCTGCTAAAAATCTTTGCCCAGCATTCTTTAAGAGATTGTTTGTACTATTTGGAAGGTTGTCACCGGTGAGCTCCTCGATGGTTGCAACATTTACATTTTCTATATTAATAATATTGGTAATACTATTTTTTTCTTGTTGGACTTGCAACCCCCCACCCTTTTGTTTATTGGTTTTTTTTCTATTATTTTTCCAACTAAAAGATAAATTGAATGTCTCGAAAAATTTGTTTATAAAATTCATAAATGGAATTTATATTTAGGCAGAATCTACCTCAATTTTGATGGAATCAGGTGTTTTTTAACTATTTTAGTTTAGAGAAATTAAGGTCCTCGAGCACG
>JADFRL010000035.1 GCA_022561335.1 Patescibacteria group bacterium | reverse complement strand
AGTGCCATACTTGGGACTTTGCTATGGCATGCAGCTTGCGGTTGTTGAATACGCGCGTAATGTGCTCGGGCTCAAAGATGCCAACACACATGAGATAAATCCTGACGCGAAGCATCTGGTGATTGACATTATGCCGGATCAGAAAGAGAAACTTAAAAAAGATGACTATGGAGCCACGATGCGCTTAGGAGCATACCCGGCGTACTTAAAGCGGGGTACTATGGCGCGGAAGATCTATAACAAGGAGCTTATTGAGGAACGGCACCGACATCGCTATGAGATAAATCCAAAATATATTGAGCGTCTGACACAAAAAGGACTGGTGTTTTCAGGCGTGTCACCTGACCGGGTACTTATGGAAATTGCTGAGCTTCCGAAGGATGTACACCCCTTTTTCATGGGAACGCAGTTTCATCCAGAGTTTCAAGCGCGTCCTCTCCGCCCGCATCCGCTATTCACCGCGTTTCTTAAGGCTGCGCTTAATACCAAAGGTAAAACTAAGAAAAAGAAAAAATAAAAGAAATACATATTTAATTCATGAATTAAATATGTATTTCTTCGCCTAACTTAAATAGCTGTCATGGTTAATGAAATTACACTTGGTATTGCAGTCGTTGCAGGATTGATATCCTTCCTATCGCCATGTGTGTTGCCCATAATCCCCGGTTTCTTAGCCTATTTATCAGGTACATCTCTTAATAAGGGGGGTACGGAGCAGCGTCTCACTATCTTTTTAAACAGTCTATTCTTTGTTTTAGGATTTTCAGTCATTTTTGCTCTTCTTGGAGTGTTACTCAACACGCTTCTTGAGGCGGTTGCCTATGGCGTACAACTTTGGCTCTCACGCATTGGCGGCGCCATTATTATTTTCTTCGGTCTCTATCTGACTGGAATTATTAGAATTCCGTTTCTTGAGCGGGAGCACAAGTTTCGCATTAAACGAAAATTTAAGTCAAAATTTGCAACGTCATTTGTTTTTGGCGCTGCGTTTGCTGCAGGCTGGACACCGTGCGTGGGAGCAGCGCTTGGAGCGATACTGGGGCTTGCAGCTACACAACCGGGTTCCGCGTTTAACTTACTCTTTGCATACTCTATAGGGCTTGGTATTCCGTTTCTTCTCGTTGGCCTCTTTGCCTCTCAAGCGGTTGGCATAATCAATCGTTACGCTCGCACATTGCGTTATGTGAACATTGTTTTTGGGGCGGTGTTAATAGTGCTTGGGGTATTGGTCTTTACGCAAAGTCTTAATCTCATTGCAAACTTCGGACTTCTTAATCAGTTTCTACTTAGATAATGGATGATAAATACAAAAAACCAATACTGATTGTTATTGCGGTTTTAATCATTGGTTCTATCCTAATTCTTGAATCGCGCAAGGTTGAAACAGGAGGTGGGGCTCCAATCCAGGGCCAGGAAGTGGTGATAATGGATGAGAATAAACGCATTACGGAAAAGGCAGAGAAGTATGAACCTGCGAAAGAAATATCAACACCAGATGCGTTTATTAACGTCGATGACATTTCTGTGTCAGAGTTTATTGGCAAAAAAGTTATTCTTGTGGACTTCTGGACGTACTCGTGCATTAACTGTCAGCGGACATTGCCGTATTTAAATGCATGGTATGAAAAATATGCGGATGACGGATTGGTTATTATTGGTATACATACACCGGAATTTGAGTTTGAGAAAGAGCTTGAAAATGTAAAACGCGCGGTAGAAAAATTTGGCGTGAAGTATCCGGTTGTTCTTGATAATGATTACTCAACGTGGCAGGCATACAGGAATCAATACTGGCCCCGTAAATATCTTATCGATATAGACGGATTTATTGTCTATGACCACATTGGCGAGGGAGGATATGAAGAAACAGAGGAAAAGATTGTGGAACTTTTGAATGAGCGTAGCCGTCTTCTTAGCGAGGCGGAGGTGCTGCTTGATGATAGTGAGCCAGAGGGAGTGGAGAAGACAGATTCCTCACAGGTTCGCAGTCCCGAGATATATTTGGGTTTTCTGCGTATAGAATATCTTCGAAATCTTCCCGAGGTAGGATGTCTTTCTGGGAGCTGTGAGTACGAGGTTTTCAGTCCATTGGAACTCAATACCTATCAGCTTGACGGCATGTGGCAGACTGGTAACGAGCAGGCAACACTTAAGAGTGACGCGGGGTCAATCTTCGTAGGGTTCTCTGCAAGTAAAGTAAATCTGGTCGCGGGCTCAGACGTGCCGGTTCGGGCGGAGATTTATCTTGATGGAAAAAAAGTCGGAGAAGAAGGCGGGGCAGATGTCGTGGATGGAGTGGTTATTTTTAGTACGCACGATCTCTACAATCTTATTGATCTCTCTGGTAACTACGGGGAGCATATTTTAGAAATCAGATTTCTTGATGGGGGTGTTTCTGCCTTTGCCTTTACGTTTGGATAGGGATATCTAAAGATATATATTGTATTTTTGCTCTGGTACTATAAGCTACATACATTGCCGGATCGTCTAATGGTAGGACACGCGCCTCTGGAGCGTGGAATCTTGGTTCGAGTCCAAGTCCGGCAGCACGAATTTTTAAGGAAGGCACTGACTATAAAAATTCAGTGTGCTGAGCGTAGTCGAAGGACACGAATCAGTGATAGGTGTTTCTGTTCGAAGAGCGTCGAAGTTGCCTGCACTGAGCCTGCCGAAGTGATAAACTAAAATAGTTAAAAATAACCTTACGCAGGTTGAC
>JADFRL010000005.1 GCA_022561335.1 Patescibacteria group bacterium | reverse complement strand
CATTGAGGCGCCGAGCGGCAACCAGGTACTTATCGATGGAGGTTCGGGGAGAGGAGTACTCAGGGAACTTTCAAAAGTGATGCCATTTTACGACCGTTCAATTGATGTAGTTATCGCAACGCACCCGGATAAGGATCATATTGGAGGACTTCCTGACGTACTCAACAATTACGCCGTTGATATGTTTCTTGAATCGGGGAATGCAAACGATACAGGAGCGTACAGAGCACTTGAAGAAATAACTGCCGAGCAAGATATAAAAATAGTTCTTGCGCGGCGGGGAATGAAATTAATGCTTGGAGGCGGCGTATATTTAACTATTTTGTTTCCTGATAGGGATGTGGCTGAGGTAGAAAGCAACACGGCGTCAATTGTTGCTCAATTAGTATATGGTGACACTAAATTTCTTCTAATGGGAGATTCACCAAAAAGCATTGAGAAATATTTATTTTCCGTAATGGGGAAGAGTCTGGAAAGTGATGTTCTAAAAGTAGGTCATCACGGCTCCAAAACTTCAAGCGATGAATCATTCATCGGTATCACGTCGCCGCAGTATGCAGTTATCTCTGCAGGCAAGGACAATCGCTACGGGCATCCACACGAGGAAGTTATAGACATACTAAAACAATTTGAGGTTGAAACAATTAACACTGCCGAAAGTGGCAGAATAGTTTTTACGTCAGACGGAAGAAGTGTTGGTATAAAAAAATAGAGTCACCGATCGGGGGAAGGATGACTCTAGTGTATTTTTTGGTTAACCAGGTGTTTTTTTTGGAACTCCTGAAGAGACATCTGTCTACCTGTAAGGAGCCAGAAAAGCTCTTCGTGCGCTCGGATTCCTTTGTTGATAATGTCCGGAGGAAATACCAGCGGTACCTTTTGACCCGATCCCCAAATTTTCTCAGCTTTATCCCGAAAGATTTGCTTATCAAACCAGGGAGCATTTTGACCCTCAACAACCTCAGTGACACGTACATAGCGCGAACTATCGCTCGTCAACCATTCATCCGCGATGTGAAGGATGCCGTTTTTGTCACGGCCGACCTCGAACTTCGCGTCGATAAGTCGAAGTCCACAACCGAGTGCATGGTCACGACCAGCGAGAAAGAGCTGTTTCGTTGCGGCGACCTCTTCCGGGAAAGCTTCACGTATTTTTTCGTGATTTAAAGGGTCGTCAGTCACTGATTTCTCCGTCGGTGTAAACACTGGGCTATTTGGAAAAGGACTCATAAATTTGAGGCCTCGGGGGAGGTTCAAACCATACGGATCGTTACCATCTTGGTAGGCCTTCCACAAACTTCCTGTGAGATAGTCTCGCCAGATTAATTCAGTCGGCTCCATGGAAAGTTTTTTCACTACAACCGCGCGCAAGTGAAGATCTTTGGAGTAAGTTTGTTCGGGAAGATGGTTGTAGATGTTCTCCCCGTGTGCATGGATATGGTGCGGGGTGTCCCAAAAATCAAGAACGGTGGTCCAGAGGATGGAGAGCGCATTTAACACACACCCTTTCCCCGGAATCAGACTTTCGTGCACCACATTATGGGTGCTCAGCCGGTTGGTCGACACAACGAGTAGAAGTTCGGGTCTTTCGGGGATGACAAAAGTATCACGAACTTTTCCTTGATGGAATAAAGGAAGATTCGATAGGTATGGCGGAGCCATGAGACCCTCCTTCTGTTAACGAGCTTAAACTGTGAGCATAATGCTCTTAATAGGTGTAATTGTCAAAAAAACCGGCGGCACCGATTTTTTTGAAAGTATTGATAGGAAAACTAAATAATACCGGCTTTTTTGAGTGTCGCGTAAGCGCCGTTTTTGTTGATAGTTTTAATGGCCTTAGTTGAAAGTGTCAGCGTTATATATTTTTTGAGTTCAGGAATATAAATGCGCTTTTTTTGGAGGTTTGCCTTACGGCGGACTTTTCCGGTTGGATTAAATTGCGTAGCACGCACACGGTTGCTGTATCTTCCAGCAATTTTTGAACTCTTATGTGTGATGGGACATTCTTTAGCCATGATTCTTTATTTGAAGTTTTTATGCTACCATAAAAATCTCAATATGCAACCAGATTTTATCTTTATTATCGCCATACTTCTTATGTCCGTGGTTATCCATGAAGTATCACACGGCTATGTTGCGGATATGCTCGGAGACCCAACGGCACGTCTTGCGGGCAGGCTCACACTAAATCCGCTCAAACACCTTGACCCACTTGGGTCGATTATCATTCCTGCGCTGTTGGTGCTTTCAAACGCAGGATTTCTTATCGGTTGGGCGAAACCGGTACCCTATAATCCTTACAACTTATCTAACCAAAAGTGGGGAGAAGCCTTAGTTGCCGGGGCGGGTCCGCTTGTGAATATTTTTATAGCCATAATATTTGGCATTCTTATTCGATTTGGTATAGCATTTGAGTTTTTGACCCCATCTTTTGTTGAGATTGCAAGTTATGTTGTTTTCATTAATATTCTTCTTGCTCTTTTCAACATGATCCCTATTCCGCCACTCGACGGATCAAAAGTACTCGCGTCTATTCTCCCTTATGAACTTGCCTATAAGTACAACAGGCTTCAGGAATTTATGCTTCGCTATGGGATGATTGGGGGATTACTCTTTCTCTTTGCTTTTATCTTTTTCCTTTGGCCTTTCTTTAGCGCCTTTGTCTCATTCCTCTTTACGATTATTGTAGGATTTTCTTTTTTTTAGGCAGGTATCATACAGATCGGGAGAGTTCTCTGAAGGTGTTGCATTTTTGAGGGCTCCATAGTAAAGTAATGCGTACTTACGGCGGTTTGCTCGTATTTTTTTTAAGTAAAGTAACGAGTCTTGAGCTTGTCGCGGGATGGGTGTGTTTTACCTGACGGAGCAGCCTTGTTTATTGCTGAGAAAATTTATCATGCCAACTATTAATCAGTTAGTAAGACGAAAACGAAAAAGGTCAATCAAAAAGTCGAAGGCGGTAGCCTTGACTCGTGGTTTTAATACACTTAAGAACCGACCCACGAACTATCCGTCCCCCTTTAAGCGCGGAGTATGCATTAAGGTAACAACCAAAACACCAAGGAAGCCAAACTCGGCTATCAGAAAAATTGCTCGAGTACGGCTAACCAATGGTATGGAAATTACCGCGTATATTCCCGGTGAGGGGCATAATCTGCAGGAGCACTCAGTAGTGCTCGTGCGCGGCGGCCGTGTGAAGGATATCAACGTTCGCTATACTATCGTAAGGGGTCGTCTCGACACCGAAGGGGTGGCAAACCGTAAACAAGGGAGGAGTAAATATGGAGCCAAAAAACCAAAATAATAATATCGCCAGCAAAATATATTAGAGCTCATGCGAAGAAAAGTTAAAGTTAAGTTTCAGACCCTACCAGACAGAGTTCACAATTCCGTGACGCTTTCACGGTTTATTAACTTTGTCATGAAAGGTGGGAAGAAAAACACGGCCCGTACCATTGTGTACGGAGCCTTTGATGAGATTACATCGATTGATAAAAATTTAAATCCCTTTGAGGTGTTTGAAGAGGCGCTTGTTAATGTGGGTCCCCTTATGGAGGTGCGGTCCAGACGCGTTGGTGGCGCAAATTACCAAGTGCCGCGTGAGGTTCGTCCCGAGCGCCGTCTGGCGCTTGCCATGCGGTGGATAATCGACGCCGCAAATGCAAAGAGCGGCACTTCAATGCAGAAGAGGCTTGCAAATGAACTCATTGCCGCAAGCAAAAAAGAAGGAGAGGCAGTAAAAAAGAAAGAAAATATGCACAAGATGGCAGAAGCCAATCGAGCTTTTGCCCATTTTGCTTGGTAAGGGTCGCTCACAACCGCTTTTTAAATGCACGCGTAATTTTCTCCTGAAATATGTGCTCTGCTCGCGCCGTCGCGTTGCCCGTGGCATTTCAAAAGGTTTATTCGCTTTGTAGACTATGTATGAAAATATTAAATTTTATATTTAACCAGCTTGGATTTATTGTTGTACTGAGTGCAGTGGCACTCGTCTATTTCAACATCATTGCTTTGTCTGTTGATTTTTTTGTAATTCTTACTATTATATTGCTTGCCATTTTAATTTTATCAGAAACTATATACGCGAATTTACTGAGACATAGCAAATAATTATGGAACGAGATTATCCGTTAGAAAGAGTTAGAAACATAGGCATCATTGCGCATATTGATGCCGGGAAAACCACGACAACCGAACGTGTGCTGTTTTACACGGGTATGTCGCACAAAATGGGAGAAGTGCATAAAGGAGAGGCTATCATGGACTGGATGGAGCAGGAGCAAGAGCGGGGTATTACGATTACATCAGCCGCAACGACGGCTTTTTGGACGCCTACCTATGAAAAAGACAAAGAGGACAAAGAAAAAAAGTATCGGTTTAACATTATTGATACGCCGGGGCACGTTGACTTTACCGTTGAAGTGGAGCGCTCTCTTAAAGTACTTGATGGAGGAGTGGTTGTTTTTGACGGCGTTGCTGGAGTCGAACCTCAAAGTGAGACCGTATGGAGGCAAGCAGACAAGTACAAGGTTCCGCGCATTTGTTTCATAAACAAACTCGACCGGACGGGGGCGAGTTTTGAACGCTCTTTCAAAACCATTCTTGATCGTCTCACCAAAAATGCCGTTCGAATGCAAATTCCTATTGGAGAGGAAGACAAACACGTTGGTGTGGTTGATCTGTTGACCATGAAAGCATACTACTTCGACGGTGATATGGGCGAGCAGGTGCGCGTCGGGGAGGTTCCCGATGATGTGAAAGCAGAAGCAGAAAAACTTCGCAGTGAACTCATTGAAAAAATAATTGAGAATGACGAGGCAGCAATGGAAGTATTTCTTGAGGGCAATGAACCTCCACTCGATGAACTGAAGAAGATTTTACGTAAGGCGGTGATCGCAAATGAAATCGTGCCGGTTTTTGCAGGCTCGGCGCTTAAGAATAAAGGAGTGCAACTCGTACTTGATGCAGTGGTAGATTATCTTCCATCACCGATTGATATTCCTCCGGTTAAAGGCATTGATCCAAAAACAGGGGAAGAAATCGAGCGGAAGACATCTGACGATGAGCCTTTTGCGGCCCTTGCCTTTAAGGTTGCAACCGATCCTTTTGTCGGGCAGTTGACTTTTTTCCGTGTTTATTCAGGGACGCTTGAAGCTGGCTCTTATATTTACAATGCGACTAAAGATTCCAAAGAGCGCGTAGGCCGTATTGTGCGTATGCATGCAAACCAGCGTGAAGAGGTAAAAAAAGTGTTTGCGGGAGAAATTGCAGCAGCGGTTGGTCTCAAAGACACAACGACGTCAGATACGCTCTGTGATGAAAACCATCCAATACTATTGGAGAGAATTAAATTTCCCGATCCTGTAATTCAGCTTCGCATTGAACCCAAGACAAAAGCTGATCAGGAGAAGATGGGCATTGCACTCAAAAAACTTTCGGATGAGGATCCCACCTTTAAGATTTCAACCGACGGGGAAACACTTGAAACTATTATTGCCGGCATGGGCGAACTTCATCTGGATATTATTGTTGAGCGCATGAGACGTGAATTTAATGTAGAAGCCGATGTAGGCAAACCACAAGTGGCATATAAGGAGACGATTCAAAAGGAGGCTGAAGCTGAACATAAATATATCAAACAAACAGGCGGCCGCGGTCAGTACGGGCATGTCAAGATCAGGATCAAGCCGCTCGAACCGATCGTGGAAGGCGCAAAGATTCCTAAAAACGTCAAGCGTGAAGATGGATTTGAGTTTATCAACTCTATAAAGGGAGGAGTTATCCCTGCTGAATTTATCCCTGCCGTTGAGAAGGGGATAAAAGAGGCGATGGATCGTGGAATAGTGGCAGGTTATAAAATAGTTGATATATCAGCTGAAGTGTACGATGGTTCTTACCATGACGTCGACTCGTCTGAGATTGCATTTAAGATTGCCGCTTCGCTTGCGTTTCAGGATGCGGCAAAACGGGCAACGCCGGTAATACTTGAGCCGATTATGAAAGTTGAAGTGGTTACGCCGGAGAAATTCATGGGTGACATTACCGGAAATTTGAATTCAAAGCGAGGGCAGATTGAAAGCATGGAAGAGCGTGGCATGAACAGAGTTATAAATGCTAAAGTGCCCCTCTCTGAAATGTTTGGCTACACGACATCTCTCCGCTCAATGACTGAGGGGCGTGCCAGTTCAACGATGGAGTTTAGTCACTATGCCGTCGTGCCTGCCAACGTAGCCCAGGAAATTATCTCAACCCGATCTTAATTCGCCTTCTCTTAAGAATGCAGTCCCCGTAGTTTCGCCTACGGCGAAACTACGGGGACTGCTCTCGAAATCACCGAGGCGAGTAAGGGTGCGTAAACCCTTTTTTTCGAAAGTTCAGTTTAGATTAGACAGAAAAGTAACTAATTGAATTGCGATAAAATAAACGGTTGCGTATTTTATTGTAATTTATCCAATTTCGTTGTAGCTTTTAGATGATTAAGGACACTTTGACTTTTGTGCGACTTATTTCTATAGTGACTATAGAGCTTGTGTCAACTCATGCCGCCTAGGGAGGTCGCTATGGTTACAGAAGATTGGATTCCCATACTTTTTAAACGGCTGTGTGACAGCGGGGGTTGGATTTCATATGGCGATCCTCACGTGGTCGTAAGTAAAGGAGAATTTAGGCCTCAAGAGGAAAGTGCTCTCCTCTTGCTCGACTATAATGATGAATTTGGGGAACTGTTTTTCATATGGGACCCTCAGCTCCAGGTTCCTTCCAATGTTCGCACATTGTACGAACAGACGATAGACTCCTTAAATAACCACATCGATGAATTTGAAGGCGGCTTCGGTCAGTTTGAAATCGATAACCGGAGTCATGTTCTGTTTTCTGTTCCTCTTGGCGCGATGTTTGAAGAGCTGTTCCTGATCACAATAGAGGACATCAATGTCTTTGCAGAGGAAATATGTGACATGTGCAGCAACATGTACCTGGCTCTCCTAGAGGTTGAGTCGGGGAGAGATATGGACCAAGTCCTGGAGCTGGCCTGTGCACGTGTTGTCGGTCGCGCGTAAGCCCCGACGCGGATGATACCGCGTCGGGGCTTGACTACTGCCGATGTTTTGCTTACTATAGTGCGTACCGCAGCGTTGCGCTCTTTTTGTTTTAGTGGGGCAACAGGTTTTTCAGCCGGACTTTCGGCTGTATAGTACGCAAGTCTATTATTAATTATTAGGAGAAGTCTAGTTGCTTGAGTTTAAGCTGAGTTCTCGCGCCCTAAACTTTTGCAAGTAGCAATAAAAACATGGCAGAAAAATTTGATAGGTCAAAGCCACACGTAAACGTTGGAACCATCGGTCATGTCGACCATGGGAAAACAACGCTTACTGCCGCTATCCTTCATGTCTTGAACCTTGCGGGCAAGACCGTGAAGTTGAGAAGAGTCGATGAAATCGACAGTGCTCCGGAAGAAAAAGAGCGCGGTATTACCATTGCGCTTTCTCACAACGAGTACGCAACAGATGAACGCCACTACGCGCACATCGATGCTCCCGGACATGCCGACTATATCAAGAATATGATCACCGGCGCCGCGCAGATGGACGGTGCTATTCTTGTGGTTGCCGCAAGTGACGGAGTAATGCCTCAGACGCGTGAGCACATTTTGCTTGCCAAGCAAGTAGGCGTACCGAAGATTATTGTTTTTCTCAACAAGGTGGATACAGTGGATGATGAGGACCTTGTTGATCTGGTTGAAGAAGAGGTACGCGAGCTTCTCACCAAGTACGAATACGACGGTGAAAATGCACCCGTGATTCGCGGTTCGGCACTTAAAGCGCTTGATGCAAAATCAGCAGATGATGAGGCGGCTAAGCCCATTCTTGAACTCACCAAAGCACTCGACGAGTACATTCCTATTCCGGTTCGAGAAATGGACAAACCGTTTTTGATGCCCATTGAAGATATCTTTTCAATTGAAGGACGCGGCACCGTCGTTACCGGACGAATTGAGCGTGGGGTTGTAAAAGTGGGCGAAGAAGTTGAGATTGTGGGGATTAATGACACCACCAAGTCGACGGTTACCGGAGTTGAAATGTTCAACAAGAGTCTCGATTCAGGCCAGGCGGGTGACAATGCAGGGATTTTACTTCGCGGTACCAAGAAGGAAGACGTTCATCGCGGACAAGTTCTTGCCAAACCGGGTTCAGTGACGCCGCATACGGAATTTGAAGCAGAAGTGTACATTCTTTCCAAGGAAGAAGGTGGACGGCATACTCCGTTTTTTACGGGTTACAAACCTCAGTTTTATCTGAGGACTACTGATGTAACGGGTGACGTCACTCTTGATAAAGGAACAGAGATGGTAATGCCCGGAGACACGGTCACGTTCAAGGTAAAGCTTGTGGCACCTATTGCTCTTGAAGAAAAGCAGCGCTTTGCAATCAGAGAAGGCGGCAAGACCGTTGGAGCCGGAGTCGTTACCAAGGTAGTAGCCTAAAAGATGGTTTAATGATGGCAGTCAAAAAGATGACCAAAGAAGCGAAAACGGCTGTAAAAAAGGCCGCGCCGCGAAAGAAAGTAGCGGCGAAAACACCTGCAGCAAAGACTAAAACTGCACCTGTAGCAAAAACTAAGACTGCAGCATCAAAAAAGAAAGCGGAATCAGTTCAGAAGCTTCGTATCAAGGTGCGTGCGTACGAGCATAAAATTCTTGATGCATCGGTAAAGCAGATCATTGATACGGCTATTCGCTACGATGCACACATTCTTGGACCGATACCGCTTCCAACTGAAATGAAGAAGTATACGGTTAATCGTTCACCTTTCATCTTCAAAAATGCGCGAGAACAATTTGAGATGAGAGTACACAAGCGACTGATTGATATCTTAAATCCGTCCCCCAAGGTAATTGAAGCGCTGACAAACTTAAATCTTCCATCGGGCGTCAATATTGATGTTAAGATGATGTAGAGTAAACCAAAATTCAAAAATCAAGAGGTAAAAATGCCCAACCCCCCACGAGTCTCGCGGGGGGTTGGTTAATTAGATCTAGCTTAAAGAGTGTCAAATTGGTAAAATAAAATCATCTAATATCACAAACTATGTTAGAAGATAAAAAATTTATGAGAGTCGCGATTAAGGAGGCAGTGAAAGCGCGAGAAAAAGGCGATTATGCAATTGGAGCTGTTATTGTTAAAGATGGACAGATTATTGCACGAGCATCTAATCGATCAAAAATTGATAATGATGTCACGAAACATGCTGAAATGGTCGCGATTCAGAAAGCGTCGAAAAAACTAAAAACTCGTTATCTTACTGGCTGTATTCTCTACACTACACACGAACCTTGTCCTATGTGTGCCGCTGCTACAGTTTGGGCAAAACTATCACGTATAGTATTCGGAGCGCGTATGGGGGATATAGCTGGTTACAGTTTTAAAAATGGTAATGATGATTGGCAATGGAGAGCGATTCGTATCTCCGCTCGCGAAGTGTTAGAAAAAGGAGAACCAAAAGTTGGAATGACTGAGGAGTTTATGCGAGCAGAATGTCGCAAGCTATTTCATGATACATAGTGTTTGAAGAGTCTGCCTCCGCACAAAACTACGGACGGGTAAATGTTGAATTGATAAAATAAAAAGCAAAATTTAAATAAATATACTTGAAGGATCCGCCTCCAAAAAAAGTTTCGGACGGACAAACATCGAATTGATAAACCTCTACACAGATTTTTTTAAAAGTGAGCAAAAACTATAATTTCAAAATTGAGCCTTAAATGAGTTGTTTAAGACTGTAGGATCTCTAACTCCTTTCTCCAATGCTACGACATATCGTAGTATTCAAATTGGTAAACTCACACTCTGACTTTTTTTAAAAATAAGTAGGAGGGTATTGCCTGCACTGAGCTAGCCGAAGTGATAAAATAGTTCGACAAGCTCACTACAGGTAAAATCATTGAAACTCAAATCCAAAATCATACGATATATCGTATGATTTAAATCACGGGCTTGCAGTAGGGTATGCATTTTCAAATTGCCAAAATAGAAAAGTATTGCTACGATTAAGTATAAAATAGACTATTAGTAATCATATTAAGCAGTGATAAAATTATGGATATGGATAATTTTTTAAAGTCACAGACATTCAAAACAGGCATGTTTGTTCTATTAGTTATTTTTGCACTCCTTCTTGTTTTTAAGCTAGGCGTTCTTCATGGCTACAAAAAAGCAAACTTTTCACATGGATATGGCGCTGCGTATCACCGCACTATCCACAGCACCGTATTTGGTCATCAAAGAGGTGCAATATTCAATTATAAGAGAGGCACGTTTAATAAGGAAATGTTTGAAAGAGTTCTCTTAAAAAAGCAGCTCATTAAAAGTAAAGCAATGTCTGATTCTGAAGTGGAGAGTGAATCTGATTCGGAAGAAATTGCTGAATAAAACTACTTAAAGTAACTCTTCCACTCCATACGACTAAGGAGTCTCGAATTTTTCCCCCACTACTCCAGTATACTGGAGTAGTGGGAATGTTGTTGGAAAGTGAGGACGTTAGCAGTATGTAATGGTGTAGTATGTATCCCCATGAGTGCATCAAAAGAATTTGTTGAATACGTTCTTGATTTACTCGGCACTCTTGAAGGAATAACAACATCGAGAATGTTTGGGGGTGTTTTGTTGAAGGTGAGAGATAAACAGTTGGGTGTATTGTTCGGGGACACGGTATATTTCAAAGTGACAGATGCTTCACTCCAGAATCGGTATAAAAGTGAAGGTTCAAAGCAATTTACTTACACGAGAAAAGATAAAAAAGACCCCGTCATTATCAAAAACTGGTGGTCAGTTCCTGATAGGGCGATGGATAATAGTGAGGAGTTTGTACAATTAGCAGAAGAGGTTTTAGAGCAGAAAAAATAAAATCATTGAAAATAGCCTTACGGTGCAAAGCTCTACACGGTTTCAGCACGAAACAGACTACATTTTTGGCAATAGTATTGCACGCGTGAAGTGGTGTATTATTAAAAGGAGGGAAATTCTACTTATTTTAACAGCTAATTATTTAATATTATGAAGAAGATACTCATTCTTCTACTCAGTTTTTTTATGTTAGCAGCGTTTTCTGCCTCAGCTGCTACGTTTAGAGTGGGTGAGGTCTACGAATATAAAGGAGGTGTTATCGCTGATGATCTTTATATCGTAGGCGGTGCTATTGACGTAACGGGCGATATAAATGGTGATGGTATTCTTGTCGGAGGAGATATCTCTGTCTTGGGTAATGTAACAGAGGACATTTTAGCAGCAGGCGGGGCCATTAGACTTCTTGGGTCTGTTGGTGATGATGTACGTGTTGTGGGAGGCGACGTTACTGTTTCGAGCAGGATCGGAGGCGACCTTGTCGTTGCAGGTGGTTTTGTGAGAATTCTTTCGGACTCCATCATTGCAGGCGAGGCTGTTATCGTAGGTGGGACAATCGTCATGAATGGTACGGTTGCCAGCAACCTCACTATTTATGGAGAGGAAGTAACGATCAACGGACCGGTTAACGGAGACGTCACACTCAGATTTAGCAAGAAAGTAACCATAGGCGAGGACGCATCAATTGCCGGGAATCTCACGTACTCAGCGCTCGAAGAGGTAGAAATACCTGAAGGTGTACTTATCGGTGGGGAGGTCACTCGAGTCGAATTGCCGATGAAGAAATTTGGCAAATTCGGTAAAGAGGACTTTGGAAAATTTGTCGGATTTCTCATTTTGGGCAAGATTCTCCTCATGCTCGTAACGGGTGTCCTTGCGGTACTTGTGTTCAAACAATTCTCGAGAACAGTGGGCGGGCAAACGTATGCTAATTTCTGGAAGCACGCACTTCTGGGTTTTGTGGCGCTTATCATTGTACCGATCGCGGCAGTTCTTCTGCTGGTAACGATGCTCGGTGCCTATATAGGATTTCTTCTCCTGGGTGCATACATACTTATGCTCGCCGTTGCGAAAGTGTATGCGGGCATTGTAGCAGGAGCACTTCTCTCGAAGTGGATCATGAAAAAGATTATTGTGGATTGGAAATGGGCGTTGCTGGGTATTACAGCACTCCAAGTCATATTACTAATACCGTTTCTCGGGAATCTTGTGGCATTCATACTTATACTTGCCACTTTCGGCACGCTTGGGACTATGGCTTACAGAAGATTCTGGCTCACCAGGTAGTGGTGAAAATAAAAGTTACAAGCCCGTAGGTATTCATTTGGGCTTTATATAAAAGTTTTGAAAATCGGGAAAAGAAAAGAGTGCCGAGGTTCTTTGCTATTAATGCTTAATAAACTCGCCTCCAAAAAAGTTTTCTGCCCGACTATATCATTTAGGCGGATGGGCAGGTAAACGTCAAATTGGTAAAATAAAATCATCGGAAGAGGACTTCACAAATATATGAACCCTACTAGAAATTCTAAAAACAGGGCGTATAATAAAAATTATGGAAAATAAAATTTCTAACAAGGTGAATAGAGAATGGATAAAACTTTCTTTATATTTTTTAGTAATGTTGATCCTTGTGGTGGGTGGTTACAGCTTATTCCTGTGGTTTATTGTAAACATTATGAAAGGTGAGGTAGTCTACGGTCTCCTGTTCGTTGCATTGGTTGCTGGAGTTGCAAGTTTTTTCAATCCGTGTGCGTTTCCACTTCTTCCAGCCTATCTTGCTCAGTATTACACGACAAAAGAAGGTAAAGAGGTAAAATCAACGAGTGGTATTTTACTATCAGGTCTCGCTGCTTCTTTAGGGGTCATTACGTTTAATATATTGCTTGGCGGCGTTATCGGTATTCTCGGAGCAGGGTTTGGAAAATCTTTGGGACTTACAGGAGATAACCCCAATCTGTCGGTTCGGTGGTTGCGCGGTATTGTTGGAGTGTTACTTCTGTATCTAGGTTTTAGTCACGCTACAGGAAAAGGCAACCCCTTTGAAAAACTAGCACATCTGTGGCACCCAAAGTCTCCCCCCAAAGAAATTAGCGGAATTAAAAAAATGTATGGCTATGGATTTGGCTATACTCTACTCGGTATAGGATGTGGAGGCCCCATTATGGCGGGGCTCTTCGTATTTTCATTCGCGCAAGGTGGGTTTACCAACGCGCTCATTGCGTTTTCAGTATATTCCATGACGATGGGAATGCTGATGATTATAATCTCGTTCATAACTGCTCTCTCTAAAGAAGCTCTTCTTACAAATCTGCGCAAATCAACCATTACAATCCAAAGAATAAGTGGCGTATTGTTACTTCTCGTTGGTGCATTTCTTGTGTTATCATCCATTTACGTTACAGCATTTACCAATATTCTTTTTCCTTAATAAAATAGTATATAGTCATTAACAAGTTATTTAAACAATTATTAACGCGATTGAAATGTGATAGCCACAATTTTTTATTTACTCGAAGAGCATCGTGTTGGTAAAATAAAATAGTTGAATATAAACTTACAGGGCTTGACCGACTATAGTCCTAGTTTGACGAGGCCGGTCAAATAGAGCTATCTCGAAGAATTTAAATAAGAGGGTATGGAAAAGAAAATTGATATTCATAAAGCTGGCGGTGTTTTGCTGAAAAATAGACGATTTTTGATTACCCGGGCTAAGAGTAAGGATTTTTTTGTTGCTCCGGGAGGCAAAGTGAAATCTGGCGAGAGTGTCCAAGCTGCATTAAAGCGAGAGTTGAAAGAGGAGTTGGGTATTGAAGTTGATGTTGGGGATTTAGAAAAGTTTGGAACATTCTACGCACCAGCTGCCGAAGATGAAGACAAATATCTCCAAATGGATGTTTTTCTGGTGAACAAATGGAGTGGTAAGATAATACCTACCGGTGAAGTGGAAGAAATTTTGTGGGTTAACTCTTCTTTGACGCCAAATACTAAAGTAGGCTCTATTTTTAACCATGATGTTCTGCCTAAGCTAAAGGAAGAGAATTTAATTGATTAGAGAGTTTTTGTTTCTGTCCGAAAAGTGCTAATTTATTATAAAATGATAGAGTTGAATTATGGAAAATTATGAAGCACAAGCAAAGAAAATAATTACTGACAATATATACATGACTATTGCAACAGCTTCTCCAGATGGAAATCCGTGGATCTCTCCAGTGTTTTTTGCGTATGATGATGTATACAATCTGTACTGGGTTTCTGATAGGAATAGTCGCCACTCAAACCTTATACGTGAAAACAATAAAGTCGCAATTGTAATCTTTGACTCAAGTGCCCCTGAAGGAGAAGGAGACGGCGTTTATTTTGAAGCACGGGTAGTAGAATTAAACAATACCCAAGAGATAAAAAAAGGAATGCTTATTCTTAGTGCTCGAGTTACCCAAGAAGAATTTCGAATAAAGAAAGTAGGTGAAGTATCGGAAGAGGGAGTGTGGCGAATTTACAAAGCGACACCACAAAAAATCTCAAAGCTTAAGGAGGGAGAATATGTTAACGAGCAATATGTCGATCGACGTATTGAAATTGACTTGAAGTAACCCTGTGGGGCTTGATCTGTCTGCAAAACTGCGCATAGCATCGCAGGCTGGCCGACCATGGTTCTTCTTTGGCAAGCTTGGGACAAGTGGCTCGAGGGTGTCAGTCACCTTGAGCTAGGTTTAGAGTACGAGTAGTGTAGTTTTATCAAATTATGAAGTACTGTCTTGGTGTAATCGAATGGATTAAATCCATTTCGATAAACTGAGGGGATACTCCGGTGATTTAGCTCAGTCCCCTATCACTTTTTAAAGTTTATATGTCATACTGTCTCTATGTCACTGAAGATAATCCATGAATTGAATATTAGGGCTCAATGCCAGAGACTAGGTGTTGGTTTATGGTCGTGTCCACAATTTATTTTCTTGATTATGGGAGTGGTTGTTATCAGCACGATTCTCATTTCGTACAATGTAGGGCAGCGATACATTGATGCACAAATTGTTGCAATTATTGTTCTCTTTGTTACAGTTTTTCTTTTCATAATTTCCTTCATTATTATCCGAGCATTCGAACAGGTAGTAAAATCAAAAAAACTAGAATCGGAGCAAGCAAAAGAAGTTCTTAAATTAAAAGACCAGTTTGTTTTTATTGCGGCACATGAACTCCGCAATCCCGCTAATGCCATAAAGTGGGGTCTTAGCTCTTTGCGTGAAGAACACCCTGAATTAGCGGTAAAAGGAAAAAAGCTTCTTGATATTATACAGCGAGGCAATGATCGACTGCTCTTTTTAGTGAAGGATATACTCGAAGTGTCGCGTATTGAAGGCGGCACCATAAAAATTACTTTAAAGAAGATTTCAATCGATGATGTCTTAACGAAGGCATGTGAAGAGGTGCAACAATCAGTACGGGGACAAAATAGCACGATCGATTGTCATATTAATAACGATCTCCCTCTCGTGTGGGGAGACTCGGCGAAGCTCGAAGAGGTATTCGTAAATCTTTTGTCCAATGCCGTTAAGTATGGTAGAGAAGGCACAAATGCTTCCGTATCGACTGAAGTAAAAGATACAACTGTTGTATTTCATATTGCCGATAGAGGTGTTGGTTTAAGTCAAGAAGATCAAAAACATATATTTAGGAAATTCTGGAGGTCAAGAAAGGTTCATGATACCGAGGGGACTGGACTTGGACTCTTTATCACCAAGCATTTGATCGAACTCATGTCGGGACGCATTTGGTTTACTTCAAAACTTGAGGAGGGCACTACTTTTTCCTTCTCACTCAAACGAGCTGATGTTCCTCGTCTAGCAGGGGTTGGCGAATGAGTTAAAACAACAGCGAAAGTATAGATTTTTTATGTTAAACTATACATATGAATGCAACAAAGAAGATTCTTATTGTTGAAGACAATGAAGACTTACTTCATATGTTATCCAATACACTAAGGGGTGAAGGGTTTCTGGTGGTTGAAACAAAAGACGGCTTGCAAGGATTTAAAATAGCACAAGAAGAGCACCCAGATCTTATTCTCCTTGACCTTGATATTCCAGGCATAGATGGGCTGACGTTTCTCAAGAAACTGCGAGGGGATAAAAAAAACAAAGACACTCCTGTTATTATATTCTCTAATTCTGCAGATATAGAGAATATCAGTGAGGCTATGGAACAAGATGTTTTCTGTTATCTTGTGAAAAGTGACTGGGAACTTAATGAAGTTATAGGAAAAGTTAAGGAAGCGCTTAAGTGAAGCCATTAAAAATTGATGAGTATATATTATAAGATAAATCTTTTTTATTATGGGAACATCAACTCAAGCGCTTGAAGAACTCGAAAGAGAGATGGGTAGAGAAAATCAAGAAATTGAAAAAAAGAAAATAGCAAAGCAGGCAAAAGAAAGAGAATTGACCAAAAAAAAGTTGGAAATGGAAAAAGTTGAAGCTGAAGTGGGGGTCATTCAATCAGAAATAAACCAATTAGAACAACGAAGATTACAAAATAAGGTCAAGCTGGCAAGTATACAGAGAGAACTCGAAAGATTGTCAAAGAAGTAAAGTAAGTTACACGAAACGCCAGTACTAAAACAAACTTGGAAATGGTCACACTCTCTGGACCGTTTTTTTTCTTGCTCTTTTATTTAATTCGTGTATAGTATTTGGGAACCATATAAGGTATGTACAGATCTATCCCCTCCGACCTTGCGTTGGAGAGGCAATGGACGTAAACTGCAACGGTTTTGTCCATTGCAGTGTTTTTGTAGAAAGTAAAAATGAAGTTTATCCTTGGCACAAAACAATATATGACCCAAGTCTTTGACGAAGAGGGTAAAGTGCATCCGGCAACTATCGTTGCGGCGGGACCTTTAGTGGTTACTCAGCTTAAGTCAAAGGAGAAAGACGGCTACAGTGCTGCCCAAGTTGGATATGGAGTCCGCAATAAAAAGAATATTAATAAGGCTCAGCGAGGCCATTTTAAGGGCAAAGGAGATTTTAGATATGTGAAAGAGTTTCGTTTCAAAAAAGAAGGTGATACTACTACCGTAAAAGAGGGAGACACTATCGATGTATCGGTATTTGAAGTAGGCGACGTAATTGAAGTGTCGTCTGTTTCGAAAGGTAAAGGATTTCAGGGAGTTGTGAAGCGTCACGGATTTCATGGTGGACCTCGCTCGCATGGCCAGAAACATTCAGAACGTGCCCCCGGTTCTATTGGTGCAACTGGTCCGAACCGCGTGTTTAAAGGTACTAAGATGGCAGGACGCATGGGTGGTGATCGTGTCACGGTTAAAAATTTAAAAGTACTTCAGATAGATAAAGAGGGAGGCCGTCTTGTCATTAGCGGAGCTATTCCGGGACGGCGCGGCACACTTGTGGAAATAAGGAGTCTATAACATGGCGACTGCAAAAGTAACAAAAGAAAAAAAGAAAACTGCCGTACAAGCTCCAAGTGGTATGAAGGCAACGGTTTATAATCAAAGCGGAAAGGAGAGCGGTAAGGTAGATTTGCCCGAGAGTGTTTTTGGACTTCCGTGGAATGCTGATTTAGTACATCAGGTAGTTGTCTCACAGCAGTCAAACGCTCGTACACCCGTAGCACATACGAAAGACAGAAGCGAAGTGCGCGGCGGCGGCAAAAAGCCATGGAAACAAAAAGGCACAGGACGTGCACGCCACGGCTCGAGACGTTCTCCCATTTGGATTGGCGGCGGTGTTACTTTTGGACCGCGGAACGAGAAGGATTACAGCAAGAAAATAAACAAAAAAATGCGTGCCAAGGCGCTTTACACGGTGCTCTCGAAGAAGCTTAAAGATGGAGAAATTCTTTTTGTGGACACACTTTCATTTGGTAAGCCTAGAACCGTACAGGCCAAGGAGGTAATCTCAGCTCTCGGTGCTGTTAAGGGGTACGGCAAGCTTATAACTAAGAAAAAAAACACGGCTCTCTTTACTCTTCCAGCTCCGGATGAAAATATAATAAAGAGCTTTCGAAATTTTGGTAATGTGCATGTGGAAGAAGTTAGAAATTTAAATCCGGTTACGGCACTGACATACAAGTATCTTATCATCACAAAACCGAACAATGCCATTTTATTTTTTGAAAGTAGATTAGGTAAATAAGGGAACGTAGTGACTATTGCTTACTTAACCCAGCACCATTTTTGCAAAATATATATAATAGTATGATACAAAAAATAGGTACAACTAAAGGGGTGTTTCAGCAACACACTTCGTGTGGCAAGGGAAGTGCTGTTCACACTCGTATGTTGCAAGGTTATAGTTTTGCAGAAATGGTGCGGGGTGATGATTGTGTAATATCATTATTTGCTAGCGCTCGCAATGGTTAACAAAATCTATCATGGCACTTTTTGGAATAGGTAAAAAAGAAAAGGAAAAGGAGGCAAAAACCTCTGCAAAAGTAGAGGGTGAGGTTCGTACTAAGGAAGAACCTACTTTAGAAAGGAAGAGCACACCTTCCGCCAGGGAGAAGCTTGAATCTCCCAAGGATAAGAAAGATATGCAAAGCACTCAGAAGAGAGTCTTATCAGCAGATAAAAATCTTTCGGGGATATTACTGCGCCCCCGTATAACTGAGAAGGCAACCTTTGCATCTGAAAAGGGAGTGTACGTCTTTGAAGTCTCAGGAAGGGCCACTAAGAGGACAATTACCGAGGCTGTTGAGCAGTTTTATAAAGTGACGCCTGTCAAAGTAAATATTGTAAAGATTCCCGCAAAGCTGCGTATATCCAAATGGCGAAAATCACGCGGAGTGAAACCGGGAGGGAAAAAAGCATACGTACATCTTAAAAAAGGAGACCAAATAGAAATTGTATAACTATCATGAGGAGACTTAAACCACGAACACCGGGACAGCGAGGGAGCTCATTTGTTTCATACAAAGAAAAGTTGACCGCAAAATATCCACACAAGAAACTCACCAGCGGTTTTAAACGTAGTGTGGGTCGAAACAACGCCGGTCGTATTACGACTCGACACAAAGGCGGTGGACACAAGCGGCGCTTCCGTGACATAGACTTCAAATACAACAAGCGTGGTATCCCTGCGCGGGTTGAGACTATTGAATATGACCCGAATCGTTCGGGTTTTATAGCACTTCTTTGTTATAGCGATGGAGAGCGTCGTTACATTCTTGCTCCGCAGTCTGTTGCTGTCGGCGACACACTTCTTACTTCTCCCGAAGCGCAGATAAAACCGGGCAATCGATTGCCACTTTCCAAGATTCCCGTGGGGACCTTTGTGTATAATATTGAGATTAAACCAGACAGTGGAGCAAAATTTGCCCGTTCTGCTGGCAACTATGCAGAAGTCATTGCTCACGACGCGGGTTTTGCTCAGCTTAAAATGCCATCGTCTGAAATACGCAAGGTGAGTGATAAAGGTTGGGCCTCAATAGGAGAAGTGTCAAATGAGGAGCATAGGCTTGTAGTCCTTGGCAAAGCAGGAAGGTCGCGGCATTTGGGAAGGAGGCCAACGGTCCGTGGTGCCGCTATGAATGCGGTAGATCATCCTCATGGCGGTGGCGA
The DNA here is from genome assembly GCA_022561335.1 of Patescibacteria group bacterium. GTDB lineage: Bacteria > Patescibacteriota > Minisyncoccia > Phycocordibacterales > JACZSL01 > JADFRL01. The sequence goes on along the minus strand of JADFRL010000005.1, from coordinate 27,342 downwards.
AGGAAAAGCAGGGCGCGGGCATAAACGTGCCCGTAGTAAGTGGGGCAAGCCTACCGGCAAGGGGCAAAAAACGCGCAAGCCGAAGAAATATTCAAACGTCCTTATCATACGAAGGCGTAAGGTTGGCAAGCGTAGGAAATAGAAATTGTTTGACAGGGAGCTTTATTTTGAATACTATAATGCCCAAGCTCGGCTGAGCGGTTTTTAGTAAACGAAGGAATGATTTAACTATTGTTTACTCGACCCAGTACTTTAACAAACAAGGTGCTGGGTGAGTGATTTTCTAAAACTCACCTTGCTCGTTAAGAAAATCTATCATGACCAGATCACTTAAAAAAGGACCCTACGTTGACCCAAAACTCTTAAAAAAAGTACAGGGGAAAAAACCAGGAGAAACTGGTGTTGTCAGGACATGGGCTCGTCGCAGCCAGATTAGCCCTGACATGGTAGGGTTCACCTTCGGTGTGCACAACGGCAAAGATCATATTGAAGTATTTGTAAGTGAAGACATGGTTGGGCACCGGCTGGGTGAATTCTCTCCAACTAAAAAGTTCTTCCGGCATGGGGGTAAAATGCAGAAAGAACTCGAGCAGAAAAAGAAAGAAGCTGAAGTTGTCGCTGCAAAGGCAGCTAAGGCGGCTGCAACGGACGCTAAGAAATAAGTAGGAATTCCGTTAGAGTGACTTTTGGGTAAAGAGGGTAAGAAAAAAGTATGGCTAAAGCAAGAATAGCAAAGAAATCAACTAATGCCGATGCTTCTCGTGGGATGAAAGCGCGGCTTAAAAATTACAGACAAGCGCCACGAAAAGTTCAACTCGTAGCTTCTTTTGTTCGTGGTAAGCGTGTAGAGCGCGCACTCACTGATCTGTCACATCTAAATAAACGCGCTGCGAAATCATTTAAGAAACTTATTGAATCTGCTACCGCAAACGCTAAAGAAGTACACGGACTTAATCGGGGGCAGCTTATTATAAAAGAAGTGCGGGTGGACAAGGGATTTATCTTTACTCGATTTCGACCGCGTTCTCGCGGGCGTGCTACGCCTATTCGCAAGCGTACCAGCCATATTTCAGTTGTTCTAGAGGAACAATCCCAGACACAAGAGGAAAAGGTCGAAATGCAAAATAACAAGATAGAATTAAAAAAGAGAGGAATTGCGAAACCTACTTCGTCTGCTTCGGCAAAACTATAATTTTTATTTGTGATATTTGATTTTTAATTTGTTTTATGACCCATACCGTACACCCTTATGCACATAGACTTGGTATCATAAAGGATTGGAAGTCCCGATGGTTTAGTGCTGACCCGAAACAGTACCGAGAGTTTATAAAATGCGACACTTTTATCCGTGAATTTTTGGTAAAACGTCTGCGAGGATTTTATGTAAGTTCCATCGAAATTGAGCGTAGTGCGTCAACCCTTCGGGTTATTATTAAAACATCCCGCCCCGGCCTTATTATTGGAAGGAGTGGTGAAGGAGCCCTCAAACTTAAGGCGGAAGTCGCTAAGGTGGTGGGTAAGCTAAGACTTACCGAAGTCCCCAATATTAAAATTGATATCGAAGAAGTACGTTCTCCGGAATCGAATGCAGCGATTGTCGGGCAAATGATTGCAGAAGGCCTTGAGAAGAGGTTCCCATTTCGTAGGATACTTAAACAAACAGCAGAGAAAGTCATTGCCAATCGTGATGTAAAGGGAGTTCGTATTGCTGTTTCAGGGCGACTGGGAGGAGCTGAAATGTCACGTCGAGAGCAGCTTAAAAAAGGGCGCATCCCTCTTCAGACTTTTCGTGCCGATATTGACTTTGCTCGTGAGAAGGCCTATCTTCCGTACGGAGTCATTGGTATAAAAGTTTGGATTTATCGGGGGGATATTTTTGAGGATAAAAAATAATTGTCATGTTATTTCCCAAGAAAGTAAAGCATAGAAAGTGGCAAACAGCTCGGACAAACCCAAAAAAAATTGGAGTAGAAACACGCGGCATACATCTTTCATTCGGCTCCTATGGATTGAAAACCACTACGCCTGCGCGTATTAAATCAAATCAAATTGAAGCCGCCAGACGTGTCATTTCTCGCTCACTCGGAAAGACGGGTAAGACATGGATTCGTATTTTTCCGGACAGGCCTTTTACACGAAAGGCGGCTGAAGTGGGTATGGGTAAGGGAAAAGGAGATCCAGCCGGCTATGAATGTATAGTACGTCCCGGTCGAATTATTTTTGAAATTGACGGAGTAAGCGATAGTATGGCTCGGGAAGCGCTCCGTAAGGCAGCTGCGAAACTTCCCATTAAAGGTATTGTGGTAACCCGGCAGCATTAGGACTTAATATGGCTGATTTAAAAGGCAAAAGTGATATAGAGTTAAGAAAACTCTTAGTTGAAAAGAGGGAGGCTTTGCGTGCATTTCGATTTGGTGTTGCGGGAACTAAAGCGCGTAATGTGAAGAAGGGGAAAAATCTGAGAAAAGAGATTGCTCGAATATTAACTGAGCGAAATATGCTGAAGTAGAATGACGTTAGAATTATTTTTTTATATATGGCTGAGAAGGCAGAGAAAGAATTGAAGAAAAGTATAAAGCGCGAGCTTGCAGGTATTGTTGTGTCCGATAAAATGAAAGACACAGTGGTGGTTGCGGTCACGCGGTATGTGAAACATTCAAAGTATAAAAAGTACCAAAAGCGTGTCAAGAAATATCATGCTCACGACGCGGGAAATAAGCACAGCGTAGGTGAAAAAGTACGCATAAGAGAATCAAATCCCATTTCAAAACGAAAACATTTTGTAGTTTTAGAAAAATAATGAGTGCAGTGAATATATTTTTTTAACCCCGCCCTCTATGCATATACATATGAAAAACAACATTCAAAAACACAATATAGATATATATTTTGAATACACGACGTTTATGTTGCTTAGAGGGAGAGGTGTAAGATTTACTAAACTCGCTGAAGCTCATTAAGTAAATTATTATGATACAGCCGCAAACTATAGTAAAAATAACTGATAATAGTGGTGGTAAAATAGGCCGTGTTTTTAAGATACTAGGAGGTTCAAAGCGCCGCTATGCACGCATTGGTGACACGCTAATACTGTCAGTGCAAATAGCTGAGCCGCGCAAGCAGGTAAAGAAGAAGGATATACTCCAAGCTGTTGTCGTGCGGCAGAGGCAGCCTTTTCGAAGGAGTGATGGATCCTATATTCGTTTTGATGAGAATGCAGTGGTTATACTTGAAAAGGGGAAGAAGGAACCGCGTGCGGGGCGTATATTCGGTCCTATTCCTCGAGAAATTGCCGAACGCGGATATCAAAAAATTGTATCTTTAGCTCCTGAGGTGGTTTAGAAATTGTAATTCGCTTTGCTCATCATAAAAGCTAAGACATGAATCCCGTTAGAAATTTTTATCTATTTGTAGTGGGGCAATGATGGACAAAAGCATTAAATTGGGTATAGTAACACATTGTTTAAGTGATGAATTTCTAACGGGATGAAAATTAAGAAAGGGGACAATGTAAAAGTTATTGCGGGAAAGGACAAGGGTCGCACCGGAAAGGTAATTCGTGCTTTTCCAAGGGAGCTCAAAGTTATCGTTGAGGGTGTTAATATCAACAAACGCCACCAACGCCCCAAGAAAGCCAATCAACAAGGACAAATTATTGACAAGACGCTTCCCGTTCATGTCTCAAACGTGCAGCTTATAGACCCAAAGGGAGGTGGTGTAACTCGAATAGGCATAAAAAGAGTTAAAGGAAAGAATGTTCGCGTTGCCCGCAGAAGTGGCGTTGAGCTTAATACTTAAATACAGGGTATGTCACTTACAAAAGAACAGGAGCGTAAAATAGCGGGTACACTCAAAGATTTATTTGGGTACAACAATCCTATGCAATTGCCAAAAATTGAAAAGGTGGTTGTTTCTGTCGGCACCGGCAGATTTAATAAAGACAAAGTAAGGAATAAGCTTGTAGAGGAGAGGCTTGCTAAAATTACCGGACAAAAGTCAGCTCCGCGTGGAGCTAAAAAGTCAATTGCGTCTTTTAAGACCAGGCAGGGTGATATTATCGGGTATCAAGTTACGCTTCGAGGTAAACGAATGTATGATTTTATCGACAGACTGCTTCACACCGCACTTCCGCGGACAAGAGATTTCAGAGGACTTAAACGCGAGAGTGTTGATGAAATGGGTAATTGTACTATTGGCATTAAAGAACATACCATTTTCCCAGAGACCGCAGATGAAGATTTAAAAGACATTTTTAGCTTTGCTATAACCATAGTGACTTCAGCTTCCACCAAAAAAGAAGCACTCGCCTTTTTAGAACATCTTGGTTTTCCCTTTAAGAAGGTAAAGTAATCCTTACTCAGGTAGTTAAGATTATTTACAAAAGGATATTTGATATTGATCCTCACTAATTTTAGCGAACTTGTGAGCTTAGTGAGCTGACACCGAATCCTGTTCGTGGAGATAGTAACGTAGTCTCTATTTTTTCTTTAGCAGAAAGATTCTGTATGTAGTTGATATTTTCTCTTTAGTTTTGAAGTAAGCAATAAATTGTTCATCTTTAATAATTTCAAGTTTTGTATTCAAAAATATATCTTTCATTTCATTAAAACTACGACGGTATACATAAAAACTATGTGTATCTGGTATTGAATCGATTAATCCTTTTCCTAATTCGGACACTTTCCATTGCTGTGTCTTACTCTCAGGGAGATATTCTTCGAATGTGACACACAATACTCCATTTGATTTAAGTAAGGTGATTATCTCTTGGAGCACTCGTTTTATGTTCTCCACAAATTCTAAAATTCCAACAGCGATTATAATGTCAAAACTATTGTTCGGCAAGGTTGGGAACTCTTTATCGATGTCTGCTTTGTACAATCTCCATTCGGGAAATTTACTCTGGGTAATGTCAATCATTTTTTGAGAGACATCCACCCCAGTAATTTCACATCCCGCTTGATACAAAGCTTCGGAGGATTGTCCTGTTCCAATACCAAGATCCAAAACCTTGCAACAGCCTTTCACATAAGGTAGTAATAGTTTATTGCTTTTTTTTGGAGCTCTCCAATTAAAATCTGGACTGGTTGTTGCGGTATCATATACATCAGAGAGCACGTCATTATATTGCTCTAATATACTGGTTTTTTGCCTCACAGTGTCAGTATATCACTATGACGGGAGTTTTTTTTGGCATCATCTACGTACTACCCCAAAGTTCTGATAACATCACTGACTACCGACAGGCAGGTACAAAACAGATATACCTCTATCTTAATTTCTACTCGATTGCTCTTACAGTGTGATGACGTTGTGAAGTCGAAATGTTCGAACGTTGTTCATCCAGAAAAGCTAATTTGACAATAGACGGCTCAATTGCTAGTATTACGCCCAAGCTTTACGGGGCGCTTTTTAGTTTATGGCAAAAAAATCAGTCATAGCACGAGCTTTAAAAACACCAAAATTTAAGTCTAGAATAGTAAGGCGCTGTTTTCGTTGTGGAAGAAAACATGGCTATATGCGTGACTTTGATTTATGCCGCATTTGCTTTCGGGAGCTTGCCAATGAAGGCAATATCCCCGGTATCAAGAAATCATCATGGTAATTGACCCCGTGGCGGATTTGATTATCCAACTTAAAAATGCCGGCGCTGTGGGCAAGGAGGTAATCAGCGTGCCGTATTCTAAGTTTAAATTTGCTGTTGCCAGTAAACTTAAAGAAAGTGGTTACATAAAAAATGTTACAAAACGCGGCAGGAAGACTCACAAATGCATTGAGATTGAACTGCTCTACGGAGAGAACGGCACCACACGCATAAATGGAGTCAGTCGGGTGTCAAAGCCAAGCAGGCGCGTGTATGAGAAAGCGTCGTCTATTAAACCAGTTAAGTATGGGAAGGGCGCACTCATACTTTCAACGCCCAAGGGTATTTTAACTGACAAGGAAGCTCGGGTACAAAATATTGGCGGCGAAGCGCTTTTCAAGATTTGGTAAGTGAGCACCTGTATTTTATGAACTTGCGAAATAAAATACAGTGATGCAGACTTACCCAGCCATCTATACTCAGCATATAATGCATAAGAGAAATATGTTAAAAGAAAAGAACAAAAAACAGATAAAAAGGAACACAACGCTTAGAGAGCTGGGTCTAAGATTTTCTAACGTTCGTTGTACTCACGAAGAGAAAACCAATACATGAGTAGAATTGGCAGACAACCTATTGTTATACCAGAAACTACAGAAGTAACTGTTGTCGGGGGCGTTGTACACGTTAAAGGTCCTTTAGGTGAGTTGACGCGTCATATTAAATCAGATATAGATGTTTTGGTTAAAGATGACCGGGTAATTATTAAGCCTGTGCGGAACAATCGACTTGCAAAAGCTCTCTTTGGAACATATGCAGCTCACATTAATAATATGGTGCGGGGCGTCAATGAGATGTATGAAAAGAAATTAATAGTGGAAGGTATCGGGTATCGTATAGAAGTATCAGGTAAGGAGCTGACGCTCAATGTTGGGTTTTCGCATCCTGTTAAACTTACTATCCCAGATGATGTGGAAGTAAAACTCGAAAAAAATACCATTACAGTCAAGGGAATTGATAAAGATAGTGTTGGTGAATTTGCTGCTGTTGTACGGGCAACAAAAAAACCTGAACCGTATAAAGGCAAGGGTATTCGCTATGAAGGCGAGATTGTGAGAAGGAAGCAGGGTAAAAGATCTGTATAACTATGAAAAGACATGTAACTCAAGTTAAAAAAGAAAAACGTATACGGCGGCATCAGCGTATTCGAGCACGTGTGTCGGGGACTAAAGATAGACCACGTCTTTCTGTATTTAAATCTAACCGTGCTCTTTATGCGCAGCTCATTGATGATGATTTGGGTATTACTCTTGCGGCTGCTCATGCTAAAGTCAGCGCAAAAGGGAGAGGTATTGCGAGGGCGAAAACTGTTGGAGAAGATATTGCAAAGAAAGCAAAGAAACATAAAATATCACGTGTTGTTTTTGACCGAGGTGGGTATATGTATACGGGGAAGATAAAAGAACTTGCAGAAGGAGCGCGTAAGGGGGGGCTTAAATTTTAATGTAAATACATGGCTACCGGCAATGATACAGTAAAAGAAGAGGAGAGCGCAGAAAAGATTTCGGGTGACAGTACGAAGGATGTTTCTGTCGACAAACACACCGATGTAAAACAAGATCTGGAGGGGAAGAAGTCGAAGGATCGAAGGGGTATGAATGACAGATCAGGATCTCGCCCGCGGAGGAATCGGCGTGTTGTGAGACGCCAGGATCGGAAAGAATACGACCAGAAAATCATTAGTATCAGACGGGTAACCCGAGTCGTAGCGGGAGGACGGCGTTTTAGTTTCAGTGTAGCTATAGTTATCGGAGACAAAAAGGGGCGTGTTGGAGTCGGGGTCGGAAAGGCGGGAGATACGGCGCTGGCTATTGAAAAGGCTGTTCGTCGGGCAAAAAAGAATATGGTAAAAATTAACTTAACAAAAGATATGAGTATCAGCCATGATGTGTCTTCAAAGTATTGTGCCTCTCGCGTAATAATTCTTCCCTCCAGGGGCAGGGGACTCATCGCGGGCAGTTCGGTGCGCAGTGTACTTGAGCTAGCGGGTATTAAAGACATTACGGCAAAAATTCATTCACGAAGCAAAAATCGTCTTAATAATGCTCGAGCTGCGGTTAAAGCCCTTTCTGAACTTAATGTGTAATTATGCAACTCAACGAAATCAAAAGACGTCATCCCCATAAGACGAAAATGCGCATAGGCCGTGGCGGCAAGCGCGGAAAAACTTCTGGGCGTGGACATAAAGGTCAGAAAGCGCATGGCGGACATGGTATTCGCCCTGAACATAGAGATGTCATTAAAAAGCTTCCCAAAAGGCGCGGTTATCGATTTAAAAGTTTTCAGCAAAAAGCTGTTCCGGTCAATATCGGCCTTCTTGAAGAAATTTTTGAATCGGGTGCAACCGTAACCCCTAAGAAGCTTGTCCAGAGAAAAATTATTGCAAAGGCAAAAGGACGCGGTAACAAAGTAAAAATACTTGGGTACGGGACCCTCTCGAAAAAACTGTCCATTTCAGGATGCAGCGTGTCAAAGAATGCGCTGGAGCAGATTGAAAAGGTAGGGGGGAGTGTAACAATATAACTATGTTTGGAGCTCTCATTCAAAAAATAGTCCTCATCGGAAAAGATGAACAATTGCGCAAACGCCTTCTTTTTGTCATGGGGGCACTTATTTTATTTCGTGCACTTGCAGCCATTCCCATTCCAGGCATTGACGTTGTCGCTCTTGCGGAATTCTTTTCAAACAATCAATTCTTGGGGCTCCTGAATATTTTTTCAGGAGGAGGCTTATCAAACCTCTCTGTGGTAATGCTTGGTGTTGCTCCCTATATTACCGCGTCAATTATCATGCAGCTTCTTACAATTATGTCTCCTAAACTTAAGGCGATGTATCAAGAGGAGGGGGATCTGGGGAAGAAAAAATTTACTCAGTATTCGCGTATGCTTACGGTGCCGCTCGCTCTGCTTCAAGCATTTGGTTTTTTAGTGCTGCTTCAGCGTCAGGGTATTATCCCAGGGTTGGAAATTTTTGACCTTGTAGCCAATGTCATGATAGTCGCTGCGGGATCGGTGCTCCTGATGTGGATAGGGGAACTTATAACTGAATTTGGTATTGGGAACGGTGTCTCACTCATTATTTTTGCGGGTATAGTTGCGGGACTGCCTACGACGATAAGCCAGCTCTTCTTTACGTTTGACGTGTCTCAAATTCCTCTCTATATTGGATTTCTTGTGGCAGCCGCTCTTATTATTGGCGGTGTTGTTATTATTACTGAAGCGGAGCGTCCTATACCCATTACATATGCCCGCCGCGTGCGGGGGATGAAAGTGTATGGCGGCATTTCAACCTATCTCCCGATTCGTGTAAACCAGGCGGGCGTTATTCCCATCATCTTTGCACTTTCGATACTTCTCTTTCCTCAGATGATTTTAAGTTTTCTTGTAAATGTAAATAACGCTATTGTGACTGCCATTTCATCAGTCATGCTAAATATTCTTTCAAACTCTTATATTTATGCGGCACTTTACTTTATCTTGGTCTTTCTCTTTACCTATTTTTACACCGCAGTCACCTTTGATCCCAATACCATCGCTACCAATTTACAAAAGAGCGGAGCTTTTATTCCCGGTGTACGACCAGGGAGGACTACGTCTGAGTATATTGGTCGTATTTTGACTAGGCTTACGCTTGTGGGAGCCGTATTCCTCGGACTCATTGCGGTGTTGCCGCTTGGGATGCAGGCGGTAACCGGTATTACTGCGTTTGCAATAGGGGGAACCGCACTCCTTATCGCTGTGTCAGTCGTTCTAGACTTACTTCGAAGGATTGAAGCCCAGCTTTCTATTCGCGAGTATTAATAGATTAATAGAACCATATAATTAATAACGTTTTCTAACATCAGTGCTAAACGATATAAACATAAAAACTTTTGCTATGATGGGCTATCCCGGTGCAGGGAAGGGCTCACAGTCGAAACTTCTTGCAGAGGAATTGAACTTTAAAATCTACTCTACCGGTTATGAATTTCGAGAAATGGCGAAAGAAAATACTATTGCTGGCCGCAAAGTAAAGGAGGTCATTGACGCTGGGTATCTTATGCCGCACTGGCTTGCCACTCATCTCTTTCAGCGCGCGGCCCTTACCTTATCCCACGGCGAGGGGATTATTTTTGAAGGAGTCGCTCGCAAGGAGAGCGAAGCCCGACTTTTCCACACAGTAATGGAGTGGCTTGAGCGCCCCTACAGAGTACTTTTTTTAAATGTATCCGAGAAAGTTGCGACCAAACGACTTTTGAAACGAGAAGAGTCTGAGGATCGTGCAGATGATGCTCGTGAAAAAATTAAAGTGCGTTTTGACGAATTCAATAAACATACGGCACCAGCAGTTGCATATTTTAGGACCTTGGGAGTTGTTATTGATATCGACAGTGAACAGGCGCCAGAAGAGGTGCATAAGGAAATCACAGGGAATCTAAAGAATCGGGACTGACTATGGCTCTTATAAAATCAAAAGAAGAAATTGTAATACTTAGAGAGGGGGGAAAACGCCTTGCTGGTATACTTGCTTTTATAGTTGATGCAGTTAAATCTGGTGTACACACTGATGAACTTGACCGTTTGGCGGAACAGCTTATACGAAAGGGAGGTGATGAACCTGCTTTTCTTAACTACACGCCAACGGGAGCTTCTCGACCGTATCCGGCTACACTTTGTGTTTCAGTAAACGATGAAATTGTACATGGTATTCCGAATGAACACCCAAAAGTCTTACATGAGGGAGATATTGTAGGACTCGACATCGGTCTCGTTCATAAAAATCTTGTGACTGATATGGCTGTGACGGTTCCTGTTGGAAATGTCGATGCAGACGCTTTGAAGTTACTTGAGGTTACGAAAGGCGCATTGTACGCCGGCATTGCAGCTTCCCGGGGAGGCCGTCACATTGGGGACATCAGCCAGGCTATTGAATCCTTTGTGGGAGGAAGGTATGGGATTGTTCACGAACTCGGCGGCCACGGCGTGGGACATGCCGTACATGAGGATCCTCATGTGCCGAATTTTGGAACTGTTGGTACGGGAGTTGAACTTGTCCCCGGTATGGTGCTTGCATTGGAGCCGATGTTTAATGAAGGCGGAGGGGATGTTGTTTTAGCAGACGACGGTTATACATTTAAAACTGCAGACGGGAAGCGGAGCGCGCACTTTGAGCATACCATTGTAATTACGGGCGGAGCTCCTGAAATTTTGACTAAGTAAAAACAAGTAAAAAAACCGGACCATCTTTTGAGATGGCCCGGCGAGTTCATTCAGGGAGGCTTCACGTCTGGGAGACGTGGATCCGTATTGAATGTACTAGGTTGCTTTACGTATGTCAATGCTTAGGAAGTGGGAACGCGAAAAACTGGCTCTATACAAGCGCTTTATGCCATCTGTTAGATTTATATTCGAGGATGACCTCCACTTATCATTCAAGTCCTGAAATTTTGACTAAGTAAAAACAAGTAAAAAAACCGGACCATCTTTTGAGATGGCCCGGCGAGTTCATTCAGGGAGGCTTCACGTCTGGGGAGACGTTGATACGAGGGACCCGAAGGTCCCTATCCGAGGTGATTAGCCCCGAATCTCGTTGCCGGTGAGAGCCGGTCAATAATCAGATGGCGGTGTATCGCCATCGGTCAAATATTGTCGGGTTTTGCAATTATATATTATCTTTCTCTCTATCCGTACTCTATATAAATCATCAACTATTGTCAATAGGGCTTGTATATCATTCTATCTATGTTGAATATCTGCAAATTGTGGGTATAATAAGCATTACTTTTTTAGAAATCGACGAGGGGAGAAGAAAAAAAATATAAAGGCATTATCTTTTGCAGATTACTTTGACCCGCTTATAAAAAATTTATTATGGTACACCACAAAGATGAGCAGACTCTCGTAATCATAAAACCCGATGGCGTACAACGATCTCTTGTGGGGGAAATTATAAAGAGGATTGAGAGAGTTGGATTAAAACTTGTCGGACTTAAAATGTCTGTACCTTCAGAAGATATGATTGAAAAACTTTACACATTAAATCCAGAATGGCGGCGTATGACCGGTGAAAAAGTAATCGAAGGATATAAAAGTAAAAGTCTCAAGCCGCCTTCTGAGGATCCGTTAGAACTTACGGATATAATTCTTCGAAATCTTAAGAAATATATGACAAGCGGGCCGGTAATTTTTATGGTGTGGAAAGGAGCACACGCTGTTTCTCTTGTCAGAAAAATAGTGGGTGGAACTGAGCCACTCACATCAGATGTTGGAACAATAAGAGGAGACTTTGTTCTTGATTCATATCAGATGTCTGACACAGACGGTCGCGCTGTTCGAAATCTTGTTCATGCATCTGGGTCGGTAGAGGAAGCAAGTGATGAAATAAAACATTGGTTTAAGAAGGACGAACTCATAAACTATCGTCTTGTTCAAGAGCAAATTCTCTATGACGTTGATCTCGATGGAATTCTTGAATAATATAGTGCGAAAATAGCTATAATTTTAAGCTTCCTTTTCAGGTGTTTGAATATAAACATGCGTTTACTGGGAAAGATGTGTATAATTTAGATAGGATTATTAACCGATATCCACTTAATGAATACACTCGGGAGCCCAACATTACTTTTCCGTGATGAAAATTAGTTTAATTATCTGATCGGTGTAGGTTGCGGGCACCCACCTGGGGAACCAGGGTATGTTGGTTAGTAGTCCTTGCTTTTAGCACAACGCCCGCCGCGTGCGGGCGTTGTGCTATGTGGATTTGAAATAAATTTTTCATTATCCATAAACGAAGGGGTGATGAATATTTTCTACCTGCTCGCCGCTTTCTCGGGCCTCAAGGCGATGACGGGAGGGTCTCTAACAAGACTTCATGCTCAGAGATAGACTTTTTATTGTACTTTTTGCCCTCATTGCTTTTATTGCACTGCTTCATATTCTTGCGATTGAATTTTATTTATACCGGATGTTTTGGTGGTTTGACGTGCTTGTCCATTTTCTTTCCGGCTTGTGGGTAAGCTTGCTGTCACTTTGGATTTATTTTAGGTCCGGTTATGTTAAGAGACCCGTTCAAAATATTAAGCAGGCATGTATAGTTGCGGCATTTTCCGTTATAGTTATTAGTGTATTATGGGAGTTCTATCAAATTATTATAGGCATACCTATTGAGGAAAACTATGTGCAGGATACAATTGTCGATCTTGTGATGGATGCTCTCGGAGCACTTATGGGTTTTATTTATTATGTGCGGGTGCATTTAGTTAGTAATACTGGCGATACATATAATGGTACATAACGACAAGAATATATTCATTCTTACATTCCATGGTGGTGCAGGAACAGTTACCGGTGCCAATTTTTTATTTGAGGGGCCAAAAGGCAGTCAGCAGTCTATTCGTATATTGGTGGATTGTGGCATTCAGCAAAGTTTTAAATTTTGTGATGACTGCAATCTGGATACGTTTCCGTACGACCCTTCAACTATAGATATACTCTTTATTACTCATGCGCACCTTGATCATATTGGACGTATACCCAAACTTGTTCGAGATGGTTTCCATGGCATTATTTATTCAACACCGGGTACGTTTGAAATTACAGCTGTTATGCTTGAAGATAGTTTGGGCATTCTTACACGTGAAGCCGCCCAGTGTGGAGTCTCCCCGCTCTACAGCAAAGAAGATGTAGAGGAGGCTCTCTCTTTATGGAAAACTATTTCCTATCATAACTCTGTTAATCTTAAAGGCGGCGTTGTTTTTAACTTTAAGGATGCAGGACATATTTTGGGATCAGCCATGATCGAACTTACCTACAATGATAAGAAAATTGTTTTTACGGGTGATTTGGGTAATTCTCCCACTCCTCTCCTTCGTGATACAGAAATCATCGAAGATGCTGATTATCTTGTCATGGAAAGCGTGTATGGTGATCGTAATCACGAACCGGCCGAGGAAAGGACTAGGCTGTTCCAAACTGTTATTGAAGATACTGTGGCGCGAAAGGGGGTGCTTCTTATTCCCGCTTTTTCAATTGAACGAACTCAAATATTGCTCTATGAATTGAATACGATGATTGAACAGGGGCGTGTTAAAAGTTTACCTGTATATCTCGATTCTCCTCTCGCGATTGCCGTCACCGATATATATAACAGCCGCATCCAAAATTTTAACTTGAAAGTCCAGGAAGAAATTAAGAAAGGAGATGATGTTTTTGATTTTCCTCAACTTAAGTTTACATACACAACCGAAGAATCAAGAGCTATCGCCAGAACAGCTAATCCAAAAATAATCATTGCGGGGTCAGGCATGTCTCATGGGGGCAGAATCATCCGACATGAAAAAAAATATCTGCCTGACCCAAACAGCACACTCTTATTTGTAGGCTACCAAGCTGCGGGAAGTTTGGGGCGCAGACTTCAAGACGGTGCTAAAAAGGTTACTATATATGATGAAACCATTCCTGTACGTGCGCGTATTGAGACGATCAGGGGATACTCTGCTCATAAAGATTCAGATGGACTGGTTTCATTTGTTGAAAGTACCAGCAAGACAGTAAAGCAAATTTTTGTTGCAATGGGAGAACCTAAAGCGTCTCTCTTTCTCGTACAGCGGCTGCGGGATTATGTCGGCGTTAATGCAATAGCGCCCAAACAAGGTGAAAGGTTCGAACTTGAATTCTAAGCAAAATCTCATCTCGTTAGAGATTAAAATGGTATGTATGCCCTACAGTTTTAAAATATGAGAGCGGTTGAGGCTTTAAATTTTCATTAACAATAGACGAAAGTGCAATGAACACTTTCTACCTGCCCGCCAAAGCCAAAGCCCATGGTGTATAGTATATGAACACAGGGAAAGAAATATTATTAGAAGTAACAGTACTCATCTCTATTGCTTTGAAGCGGTGGCAGGCGGGCCTCTAACGGGACTCGTGTTATACTTTTTAATACCATGGAGGATTCTCATATAGAAAGCTTTCTAAATGAAAAGTTAAAACTGTATATTTCAGGGGCCAAGGAGGCGAGTCACTGCGGGGTGGATGCATATGAAAAAGCTCTTGCGCTGGGGCGTGCTGTGGCAGATTCCGGTGCTATCTTGTTGTCAGGAACTGCGGCTGGATTTCCCTGTTGGGCTGCTATAGGTGCGCAAAAAGCGGGCGGTATGTCAATTGGATTCTCGCCTGCGGCAACGGAAGCGGAACATATTCATTCCTATGGATTGACGGTTGAATACGCGGATTTTATAGTCTATACGGGATTGGGCCACTCCGGCTGCTCCCTCATCACCGTACGCTCGGCTGATGCGGTTTTTATTGGATGTGGACGCGGCGGGACCATAGAGGAATTTAGGATTGCTTATGGGGAGAGTAAACCAATAGGCATTCTTGAGGGAGAGTGGACGACTGATGAGGTAATTCAAAACATTATCGAGGGGAGTAATTTAGATAATGACAAGATTGTCCTTGACTCTGATCCCAAGGTGCTTGTCAAGCGTACCATCGAGCTTGTGAGAAAGGGGAAAGAACAGCACGTATATAAAAATTATATTGGTGTTGGAGAAAGGAAAAGCATTGTCGAGTAACTCCTGTAGACATGGGAGTTACTGTATTAACCTAAAACCTCCACATTTGTGGAGGTTTTAGGTTATGATACTTTTTTCATAATACGTTCGAATGTCTCCGGGTTATCTTTTGCAATTGAGGCAAGAATCTTTCGATCTAAGACGATCTCTTTCTTTTTAAGCTTATCTATAAATTTGCTGTATGAATTGATAGCTGCACTTTCTTTTGCGTCTAAGTTTCGTACAGCAGCATTTATACGAATATTCCACAGTCGTCTAAACACATTTTTCTTGTCCCTGCGATGTGCAAATGCGTAATTACCTGCATGCGCAATAGCTTCTTTTGCTTGCCGCTCCTTTTTTGAGCGTCCAAAACGGTATCCCTTGACTTGTTTCAGAACATTTCGGCGATGTTTTAATGATGTAGTTCCTCGTTTTACTCTAGACATTGCACTATTTA
Organism: Patescibacteria group bacterium; assembly: GCA_022561335.1. GTDB lineage: Bacteria > Patescibacteriota > Minisyncoccia > Phycocordibacterales > JACZSL01 > JADFRL01. The sequence goes on along the minus strand of JADFRL010000005.1, from coordinate 11,706 downwards.
TATAAATGTTATCTAACTTAATAAAAATCGAGCTTTATTTTTATTGCTCATTGAAAATTCGGTCGTGCGTTTACGATTAAGGCGTGCCCTCCGCGGTTCTTTAGCATTGAAGTGGTTTTGACCGGGTTTTCGTGCCAGGATCTTTCCTTTCTTGGTTACCCTCAATCTTTTCGTATACGACTTATTTGTTTTCATGATTTTATTCGATGTAATGATTTACTTGTCCCGCAGTTGTCGATCTTGCCGGATATGCTACGGGGGTTAGTTTCCATTCCGTCAGAAATCTGACTCAAGTAAACTTGCTGATACTATATGGTAATTTTGGTTTATGTCCACAACGCACCCATTAGATACTATTTAGGATCTCTAACGGGATTCATGACAACAACTTTTGATTAACAAAGACAGCTGACAGCACGTTTATTGGTTTGTAGCAGAGAATGCTCTTCGTCAGATGTTTGTGGTTGGCCTCTTTGAAGTTTTCTCTATTGTCGTGGTAAGGCCCTTAGGCCCCTTTTTAATCTCGTCAGCTACTTTGTACTCTTCAGGAATGAGGTGTAGAAAACGTTCCAGCCGTTCTTTAAGGAAACTGAACTCCATGTATTTGTACCTGCCCTTTAGAAAGAGGTCAATTCTGACTCGGTGACCTTCCTTGAGCCACTGTTTTACTCGTTTAGCTTTCAAGTCAAGGTCATGCTCCCCGGTTCCAATTTTTACTTGAACTGTTTTTGTCTCTGTAACGTGTGATTTCGCTTTAATGTCCCGTTGTTTTTTCTTTTGATCGTACTGAAACTTACCATAATCTATTATTTTTGCAACCGGCGGTTTTGCGTTGGGAGAAATTTCAATAAGATCAAGTTCTGCCTCCATAGCTGCCTTGAGTGCCTCCTCCCGTGATATCACACCTAAATTAGCGCCATCGGCGCCAATGACTCGCAATTCCTGTGCCTTGATGTATTGATTGATTAGTACGTTCTCTCTCAAATTGTCTTATGTTTTAAATACATGAAATACCATAAAAATGTAGCACAGTGTAGCCAAAAGGGCAAGAGAATGTATGATGTCCTAAGAATGGGGAATTGTAGTTTGGCAAAACGGTGATGTTAAACTTATCTTACATTTCTTGTGTGTATAGTTATACTATTATTACGTGAATATGAGAGAGATCATATCAAATGACGTTAACAAACTCCGGAGAAATATGGGGGCAACTCAAGAGGAGCTTGCAGAAGCAGTCTCTGTAACGCGCCAAACAATAATTGCTATTGAAAAAGGTAATTATACGCCCTCGGTGCTTTTGGCGTTAAAAATAGCACACTTTTTCAAACAGCCTGTTGAAAAAGTTTTTAGTATAAAAAAGTAACATGGAAGAAGACACTCAAAATGAAATTGTTATAGCAGTGGTGCTTATTATTCTAGTACTGCTTTTCTTGAATCCGTTTGGACTGTGGATGCCTGATACGATTGTCTATATGATGATCGCGGGGGTCATTGTTCTCTTTGCGCTCTTTGCGGGGTTTGTGTGGAAAGAGAGGGTTCGCGACGAGCGTGAACAGCTGCATAAAATGATCGCGGGCAGGATTGCCTACTTGGCTGGAATGGGAGTATTAGTGCTTGGAATCGCCGTGCAGGGGTTTACGTCGCCTCATGTCGATCCATGGCTCCTATTTGCACTTTCAGCAATGATACTGGGAAAATTTTTTGGACTTTTTTATAGCCGTTCACGTCATTGAATTATCCACATAAGAGATGTAAAGTCTACTTGACATTGCAGTGTCAAGGCTTATGCTGGTAATTATAATAGTTAACTGTCTAATTATGAAAACACACAGTGTTACAAAAGGAATTGCGATACCGACTGCTATTGCGCTTACTTTTGGGTTATTAGTGCTTATCGGCGTTATCTATTACAACAGTCAGCCGCAAGGAGAGATTATGAAGGAAATGGGTAAAGATATGGCAGAAGAAGGCAAAGTCATGATGGAAGAAGGAGAGGATATGATGAAGGGGGGCGAAGCGATGATAGAAGAGGGAGAAAAAATGATGGGTGATAGCGGAACCACGATAGAGGAGGAAATTGAATAAGTATTTAAAAAATATATCGTGTCTGAAATTTCTTTAGTAATTGCATTTATTGCGGGAATTGTGTCATTTCTCTCGCCGTGTGTATTGCCGATTATTCCGGGCTTTCTCGCGTATCTTTCTGGAGTCTCACTTGAAGAAAGTAAAGGAAGACAGCGATTGGTAATATTTTTAAACAGTGTTTTCTTTGTTCTTGGATTTTCTACTGTATTTGCGCTTCTCGGTGTTCTTCTTAATACGGTACTTGCGGGAGTTGCTTATGAGGCTCAAACATGGTTGGCACGCATCGGAGGTGTGGTGATTATAGCTTTCGGTCTTTATCTCACAGGCCTTCTCAAGATTGATTTTCTTGAGCGAGAGCATAAATTTCGGGTTACCAGGAAATTTAAATCGCGCTATGTGACCTCATTTGTGTTTGGGTCAGCCTTTGCGGCAGGATGGACGCCGTGCGTTGGGGCGGCACTCGGCGCAATTTTAGGCCTTGCCGCAAGTAATCCGGGTTCGGCTTTCTCGCTTCTCATGTCCTATTCATTAGGGCTTGGGCTACCTTTTCTTGTTGTTGGTTTATTTGCATCAGGGGCCGTGGGTATTATAAACAAGTATGCGAAATCTCTTAAATACGTAAATATCATATTCGGTATTGTTCTTATTGTACTAGGCGTGCTTGTTTTTACAGAAAGTCTGAATCGAATCGCAAACTTCGAACTTCTTAATAGATTTTTATTAGCGACGTAGAGCAAGCGAAATATTTATTGCAATGAATCCCGTTAGTAGTCACGGACACTGCAACAATACTATGAACACATTATCGATATTTATTCATACACTAATCAAAGGAAACGGTACTATACTATCCGTGTCCTACTACTAACGGGATGAATATAAACAAACATCACATTATTCTTGCTGTAGTAATGCTTTCGATCGTGGGCGGCATCTTTTATCTTGAATCGAAAAAAGTGTCTCGCAGCGGGGTGGGTTCTTCCGAGAGCGGCAATATTGATATAGAGGAATTGGTGCTTAATAAATCTTCAGGTGCTGAAATAGGCGATAGAATCGGTGCGGGCAGCGAAATGGTGGAATCTGGTTCAAGTAAGATTTCAGCGGAAGAGCGTATTGCATCTAAAAAAGAATTGTTTGAGACGGCGAAAGAAATTTCAACACCTGATGGTTTTATTAATATAGATAACATTACGATTTCCGAGCTTATCGGCAAAAAAATAATTCTTGTTGATTTTTGGACCTATAGCTGTATCAATTGCCAGCGGACACTTCCGTTTCTAAATAGCTGGCACGAAAAGTATAATGACAAAGGGCTTGTTATTTTGGGTATTCATACACCGGAATTTGAGTTTGAAAAGGAATATGAAAATGTTCTCCGAGCCGTAGAAAAATTTGGCGTTGTATATCCGGTAATTCTCGATAATGATTTTTCAACATGGACAGCGTATCGCAATCGCTATTGGCCGCGCAAATACCTCATCGATATCGATGGATTTATTGTTTACGATCATATTGGCGAGGGTGCTTACGAAGAAACGGAGAAGAAAATAGTTGAGCTGTTAAATGAGCGAAGTGATGTGCTAAAGCTAAAGGAAGAGGTGGTTGCCATGGACCCAAGCAGGCCGAAAGATATTGATGCGGTTGACTTTAGCCGTGTGCGCACTCCAGAGGTCTATTTGGGTAGTACGCGCATTGAGTATATTGCCAATCTTCCTTCGTTAGACTGCTTTGGTGTTGTGTGTGAATATAAAGCTTCCGCCGAGACAGCCCTTAATACCTATGAGCTTGACGGCACGTGGATCATTAATCTTGAAGAGTCAACGCTTGAGAGCGACGAGGGCTCACTTTTCATTCATTTTTCGGCAAATAAAGTGAATCTAGTAGCGGGGACAAAAGGAGGTAATGTAAAAGCAGAGGTCTATCTAGATGGAGAATTGGTACATACTGCAAACAGTGGTTCAGATGTAGCAAAAGGGATAGTGACGTTTAGTACAAACAGTCTGTATAACCTTGTCGATCTCAAGGGCGACTACGGGGAGCATGTTCTCGAAGTCCGATTTCTTAACGAGGGGATTGAAGCGTTTGCCTTTACTTTTGGGTAATACCTACTTGCAATTTACTCGGGTTGCATTAGAGTTTAATATCAGTGACAAGCGTGACGGCTTTCATTTCATGAATAATACGTGCGGGGACACAGTGGAGAAACTCCTTGGTCATAAGTGTTCGTATGAGAGGCTGTTTTTTTGATTCACCTGCAACATAGACAAGAGCGCAGTCAATGCCATTTCTCAAAAAGTGATTAGTCGGTGTGATTCGAAGCGGGTATTTATTTTTTCCTCCGGTGTCATATCCAACAAAGATATTTTCAGTGTTTTCAAAAAGATTTTTAAAAAGTGTTTCGTCTTCCGGATACGGCATGGTCCCCGCTATGTGCATGTCCTCTCCAATTCCGAGTGTTGCAATTATAAAACCGTGCTCATGTCTTCTTCTCCATGCCGCGATTGCTTTTTCAAAGCGGTTTTTTAGGTTTTCAAGATTGTCACTGGATTGAGCCTGTGTATCAATGAAGTCGCACCCTTGCTCTGAAGCACTGCTGTAAAAAGATGTTTGTTTCAATTGTGCGAAGTTATTTATGGCTGGGTCCGTGCTGAATCGTTCATCGAGGACTGAAATGGTGATGCGACTGCCAAGTAAGGCAGGGTCAATAAATGCAAGCAACCCAGACGCAGAGCCGCCCGAAAGCATCAGGAGGATGTTATTTTCTTGGCCCTCCTTTAACATATCGGACAAAACCTCTCCGGCTTTTTGAGGAGTATTTTCTACTTTAAGGACGACATTCATTGTGTTGATTTAACCGTGCAATTCAAGCTCTCTGCGGTACTGCTCTTCAAACATGTGCCACATGGCAATAAAGAAGCCGGCGACGATGGGTCCAATGACAAAACCAGTAATACCAAATATTGAAAGACCTCCGAGTGTTGAAATGAGTATAAAAGTGTCGGGCATCTGAGTATCTTTTCCCACAAGCCGCGGGCGCAGTATGTTGTCAATGAGACTGATTATCACAGCACCGCCGGCTAAAATAAGAATACCCTGCCAAAGGCTTCCGGTGAGGAGGAGGAGTATGCCGGCGGGAAGCCACACAAGTGCCGGACCGACAGCGGGGATGACGGAGAGAAGGGTCATAAGAACTGCCCACAGTACCGCTCCTTTTATACCGGCAACCCAAAATAAAATACCGCCGATAGCTCCTTGTATGATGCCAATTACAAGAGTCCCTTTTATGACAGCGCGTGTCGTTGAAACAAAGCGAGCAAAGAGCCTGCGCTCTTTATGGTCCCCCAAGGGCAGAATATGTATAAGCCATTTTTCAATAGCGGGTCCGTCTCGGAGCATGAAAAATAAGATATATATCATGACGAAAAATTGTACAATCACGGAGAAAGTGCTTTGCCCGAATACAACAGCTTGAGATGCCAGCCAACGGCTTGCTTGTCCTCCCCAAGCGGTTACCCTTTCTTTAAATTCTGCTTCCTCCACTCCAAAATCTTCCAGATATCTTGAAACTACAGTTATCTTTTCAAGAAAATCTATTTGTACTCCTTCAGTATTTGTTGTTGAAAGTTGTTGATAGAAATCCACTGATTCCTTTAACACAAGACTTCCTACAATAGAAAGCGGGACAAATACGATAAGGAGAATAGTCACTATGGTGAGGAATGAAGAAAAACTGGCGCGTTTTTTGGTAACGGATAGCCATTTTTGTTGTAGCGGGTTGAAAAGAATAGCAAACACAATAGCCCAAAAAATGGGCATTAAAAAATCGTGAATGATAAAGAGGAAGGAAAGAGATACGAGTGCCAGGAGGCCAAAGAAAAAACTCTGCTGGATTTTTTTAAACTGCATATAGTTATTTAAAACTATACCACAGTAGGGTTACAATGATGAACACACAAAAAAGCGGTCGTCCCATGGAAAAAAAAAGACCGCTGGGTGAACTATGCGGTCTTGAAGTTTGCCACGGAAAAAGTTCATACATAGATGTTGTTCTGGTTCCATTCTCCGGGGCGGACAACAGGATGGCTTTGGGCAAGAAGCCAAAAGGTGTTGTGGTCGGTATCAAAGTCAAAGCGTGTATTGACATGCTTTCCTTGTACCCTTCTTTCGCCGTAGATTCGTTTCGCTTCGAGCCCATCTTTGACGGGGACAACAATCTTGTACTCCTCGTGATCTTCGAGAAAACTTCCATCACAGGTAAGCCAGAGCCCGTCTTCTGAAAGTGTGAGAGGATGCTGTAGGTGGTCACTGTTTTCTTGCTCTGGTCCCCAGTTCCCCATGGCGTGGGCTGCGTAGGTTTTTTTGTTCTTGAGGCCCCCTGAACTGATTTGAATTTTCTTTTCCATCTGTCAGCTCCGTTGCTGTTCTACTGGTGACAGTTATACCCCTTGAGAATATAACTGTCAATTTTGTGCCCCACTTGGGCACTAGTTGTCCAAGTGGGGCTATCACTTATTAAGCCTAAAGGGTATTGCTGTACGGAAGCGTGCTCTGTAGGGGGTTATCTATCTATCGGCAGACAGAAGTGATTTTCTGGGCTTGATAACGAAAAAACACCTATGAATTAGCTGGTTGGTTATCACGTAGTAGGTTAATAGAACTAGGCAAAAAAAGAGAACCCCACACGTGCTGAGTGCGCAAGGCTCTCTCAGTTACGTGCAGGGTAATTTTCCCAGACATCAATTGACAATCTGCCACTGACCACCGGCATCGCGGCATGCTCTTCCGTATGCCCTTTCGGTTTGTCCTCCGACAGTGACCGATTGCTGAAACTCGCGGCAAGGTTGTCCCGATCTCGTCACGGTAGTTCTTGTCGGTACGAAGCTTCCGTAATTACCGGTATTTGGATTATCCCATACCACGCTTGTGTTGTCTGGCTGGTACTCAAGCGCACTATATTGCGCTTGCCCGGCCTTCCTGCGGTCAAGCTCATCGAGTCTTTTCCCAATTTCATTACCGATGAAACCACCGAGGAGGGTGCCGATTACGGTAGCGACGATCTGGCCTGAGCCACCGCCAATCCGGGAACCAACGAGCCCGCCGAGAGCGGCACCAATGAGAGTGCCGCCGACTTCCTTCCCGCCTCTTCCACCCGCGCAAGCACCAAGCGGAAGTACCAGCACGACAAGAGCGACAATGAGCAGCCGTCTTATTTGTCTAGGCATTTTCACTTCTCCCATCCAGTTATCATCTGTAATTAGAATGTCTTCAAAGAGCAGAGTTGTCAATAGTTTTGGAGATATGGAAATTGGTCACGGTAAAAGGAAGTTTAAACTTCCTTTTACCTAAGTAGTTTGTTTCAATGCCTTACAAAATACTAAGTGCGCTCGACTCGATTAAAGCTCTGGGAGAGCTTTAATCTCTCCACCCTCGTCCACAGGACGCGGGCTTCCGTCTTTCAATTCCCACATCATGATATGAAAAACACCAGCACTAAGCTGGTGTTTTTTTATATTGTGGAGATTAATGAACGACATTAGGACCTCGTTCCTAGAACGGGCGTATGTTCTGGCCTAAACATTGTTGAACAGTGGTAGTGGTCTCTGAGTTCCCAAAATCCACAGGGAGTTACGAAAATCGATTAATTATTAAGTAGTTTACTTTGTATAATAAGTGTAATGGAAGCTGACAGCAAAAAACCACTGTTTGTTTATAATGGTGAGTGTCGATTTTGTCGTATGTGGGTTGAATACTCAGAGAAGGTAACCTGCGGTAAAGTTCAATATCAACCATTACAGCAGGTTGCGGACAAATATGAAAATATATCACGCGACGAATTCGAAAAATCCGTAAAGCTTATTATGCCCCAAGGCAAAGTTTACAGTGGCGCTTACGCAACTTTTAAAACTTTGGCATACAATCCAAGACGGAGATTGCTTTTGTGGCTCTATGAGCACATTCCTGGATTTGGTTATCTTTCCGAATTTGTCTATAAGTTCGTTTCAGTAAATCGCAATTTTGCATACTGGTTTACCCGTCTATTCATTGGAAAACGCCTTGAACCGTCTTCGTATAAATTTGTCCAGTGGTTTTTTTTCCGATCGCTCGCTTTAGTATATCTTTTTGCAATTCTTTCTTTCGGTATTCAAATGAAAGGACTTATTGGTGTAGAAGGGATTCTGCCAGCACAACAATTTTTTGACGCGGTATTTTTGGAGATAGGTACTCAAGCATATCTCATACTCCCAAGTCTTTTCTGGATATCTGCAAGTAATGTATTTCTTGATTTTGTTTTTCTGATTGGTCTCATCAGCTCTGTCCTTCTTTTGATAGGATTTTTTCAGCGTACAAATCTCATCATTCTTTTTATTGTGTATCTTTCACTCGTTTCTGCTGGACAACTTTTCATGTCTTATCAATGGGATGTTTTTCTCCTTGAGGTTGGATTTTTAGCAATTCTTTTGTCATTTACTTCAAGTGTTATATGGCTCTTTCGCTTACTTGTATTCAAATTTGTAATTTTATCAGGAATAGGTAAATTTTTTGGTGGTGATGTAACGTGGCAGAATTTAACTGCGCTTTCTTATCACTACGAGACTCAACCACTGCCGATGCCACTTTCTTGGTATGCACACCAACTGCCTCTATGGTTTCACGAAATTTCAACGATGCTTATATTTGTAAGTCAGGTTATAGTTCCTTTTTTTATTTTTGCGCCACGCCGCATTCGAATATTTGCCGGATATGTGTTTATTGTTCTTGAGGTGCTCATATTACTGACAGGGAATTATAATTATTTCAATTTATTGACCATCGCCGCAATAATTTTCTTGTTTGATGATCGAGCAATTTTGTTTATCAGATATGTTTTACCTCAGGCGACACGGAACTATATTCAGCGCAAAAAAGAAAAAATATTGCCAATTTTTGGTCGTATTATAATAGGTATTATTTCATTCGTTCTAATATTTGTTGGTGTTTTTCAAATTGTGGAGAAATCTACAGGGTCAATGCCTCAATCTGCGCGCTCTGTATCAAAAATTATTGCCCCACTGCACATATCAAACTCCTATGGACTCTTTACACACATGACGACGAGTCGACCTGAGATTATTATCGAAGGTTCTAATGATGGAGAGGAGTGGTTTGCGTATGAGTTTAAGTATAAACCAGGGATTCTCAATCGGACGCTTCCGATTGTTGCACCTCATCAACCACGCCTTGATTGGCAGATGTGGTTCGCGGCGCTTGCTGGAAATTATCAAAATGCTCCATGGATTCTTAATTTTGCAACTCGTCTTCTTGAAGGATCAAAACCCGTGCTCTCGCTTCTTGAGGAGAATCCTTTTCCCGAGAGACCACCGACATTTATCCGAGCAATTCTTTATAATTATACCTTCACATCGAAAGAGAAGCGGAGTAACGACGGTCAAATATGGGAACGAGAGTTGCTCGGTCTATACTTGCCGGCAGTTTCTTTGCAGCAACAATGAGGTAATGGGGGTCAGGTACCATTTAATTTTTTTACAAAGTTTGGTAAAAGAACTCGTTTTTAAACGGCCATCCGACTTACCCAAGAGCTTTGCGATTGGCTGGCAAGTAGCAGTGCAAGTGAGCGTAGCGAACTGTGCAACCGGTTGAGCCGTTTAAAAACAGCTACCAAAAAAGGTAGCTGTTCTTAATTTTGTGGACATGCTGCACGAAAGTTGGAACCACCTACATGATTGGGTTTTTGAAGCCGAGGAGGCTATTTCTGAGCTTAAACATGATAAAACAGCTAGAGTTTAGCTGTGTTTAGTGTCACATAGTGATAATGGAACTGTATATATAAAGAATCCACACCTAAGATGGCGGGGATGTAGCTCCTAAATGTACCTAATGATACAATGAGACTAACATGAACGATAATGGAGAAATTCAAGCAGATAGCAACACTGTGTTAAAAAAAATTCTTAAGTATTTCGTTATCATACTGATTATTGTAATTTTGTTTTTTGTTGGAATTTTTGTATTAGGTTTCTTTTTAGGAGCTACAGAAACTGTTCTGGAGGATGAACGTCAATCATTAATTGATAAACAGCAGGAGTTAGAGAAAGAGCAAGAAGAATTAAGAAGACAATTATCACAATAACAAGGAACTCCAAAATACCCCTATAAATAATGATATTTTAACGGTGGAGATAAGGTGTAAAACATCGAACTGCCTAAAAGACTACTTGTCTCGGTTCTGGGAGTATTGCCAAACAAGTCCTACGTTTCAAAAAGCCCTTGCAGACGCTGGGTGAAGGCTGGGGGCAGGAGACACAATATGGGTATTGAACTAGTATATGTTTAGGTCAAGTAATATTTCAAGATTAAATAGATGGGTTTCTAGGCTGTCTGGCTTTCTCCAAGAGTTGATCCCTTATTTGTTCAGCGTGCACTTTATCCAGTCCTGGCAAGCGCCCTTCGCTGCCAAAACCCTTTGCACCTACTCCACCATATCCTGCTGTGTGTATAAGAATATCACTGAGTCCGAGTATTCGAGCTAGTAATCCTCTATGAATATCTACATTCTGTATTCGGTCATAAGGAATTGAAACATAACGCTTCCAAATAATACCTCTTTCTGCACGATATTCATGTTCTCTAATCTCAAATCTCCAAAAGTAATAACTTAAATAGGCAGTAATCACGTGTACAATTATCAGTAATGGTATCCAAAACCACCACAAGGAAACGAGCGTGTCGATAAGCTCTCCAGATGCTTCCAAGATATCGCGAAGGCTAATTATTAAATAAACTGCACCTAGAATAGTTATTAAAATAGTAGACGAGCCAAAACTGAAAATAAACAACCAGACGGCTCGCGAATCAAGTTTTTGCATATACCCTTATTATGTACCAAATAATGAAAAAAGTCTTCTTAACAATTTTTGTGGAGATTAATGAACGACGTTAGAACCTCTTTTCTACAACCAAATTCATATACCAGCCTTTCAATCGTTACCTCGTGGTAATACCCTGTGGGCTTACAGAGTATGCGAGGGTGAAATAAACACTAAAAGTAATGGTTTTACCAATATCGTTAGAACCACCTAAAAACGAATAAAAAAAGAGGCCTACACGTAGTGCCCTTGGGGTGGCCTAAACATCTCTGTCAAAATCTGGCAGATTTTTTATTTCGCTGTTTAGATAGTGACTTCCGCAAAGACTACCGCTTCCATATTTTCAGGATTTACTAAAATTGGCCACCAGAAGGGTGTGTCTTTCCATCCAGAATTCTTATCACCATTTTCACGAACCAGAATTAATGCAGGGGAATCAATTGCGACATCAAGGGCTATGCTCCGAGCTGATCGACCACTACCTCCATCCGGGTCATCAGACAGTCTTCCGTCAGCCTTAAGCCTGCTTAAGTTCATGTTCTCCTTTATCACAACCCAAACCATCCCTCTGTCTTCTTCGTTCTGACATTTTTTGGAAAGATGTTCGAGGCTTGATTTTAATGTACTCCAACTCCATGGATATAGACCATCAAGCTCAAGGGTTTTTTCTATCAACTCAATTACTTCTATAGCTTTATCAAGTTCTAACTTAATTGGTTCGTTTTTATCTCCTTCCGCTAACCACTGATTTACCAAA
>JADFRL010000016.1 GCA_022561335.1 Patescibacteria group bacterium | reverse complement strand
TCAATATATTGGCGCTATTGGAACAGCCAAAGACCTTGGAATATCACAAGACAACTTAAGAGAATATTTAGAAAAAAAACAACCACATGCTATTATTTCTGGTATGGCTTTGGGCGTAGATACTTTATGGGCTCTAGCAGCCATTGATCTTAAGATTCGTGTTCTTGCAGCGGTTCCTTTTGAGGGGCAAGAGCTAGTCTGGACAAAGAAAGCCAAATCCCAATATTATAATGTGATTGATAATCACTTAACGACAAGATACGTCATAAGTAAAGGGGGATATAATTCTAAAAAAATGCAAATTAGAAATGAATGGATGGTTAATAATTCATCTGAATTAGTTGTAGTTATGAGAAAAAATACTGTTAGAGGCGGGACCTTTAATTGTTATAAATACGCCCTTGCTACCAATAAAAAAATATATAGAATTTATCCTAATGATTATAAGTAAAGGACACGAAAAAACAGATCAAAGAAATTCAGCTAAGCAAGTAATTTATAAATGCCAATGTGTTTGCGGCGAAATCATAGAACGAGCAAGTTACTCATTATTATAACTCCAATAGGGCTCAAGCGCTCCCTTTGTGTACCTGTTAGAAGGAGCCCACAACATCCAGCTATCCAGACCGGCGTCATAGGTTGCCTGAATTTGCGCACGTACTTCCGCTATATCATAATCGCCACCATAATCAAAATCCTGAAGCCAGGGACGCAACTTGAGAATATCAAAAGATTCCTTGGCATAAAGCGGTGTCGTGGTTGAAATAAGTTTGTTTCTTAATGTCTTTACGGTGGTGGAAGTCGCTGCCGCGCGGCGTACCGCGCTTTCCATCGAAAACTTCACCACTTCATACGGGAAAAGGTTGGGATTTGCCCAGTTGTTAAAACCGTTCGGATAATGTGAGGGGTAGACCATCGGTGAGACATAATCAAAATAGGGAAGCGTACGCTCAAGCACTTGCCCGATATTTAAGTCGTCAGTGTTCGTGGTTGTCATGCCAAACACATCAGCCGAAAGAACAGGGGCTGTGTCACCCGAGTACACTTCCGGATTTTTTAGGTTGTCATGAAGATAAATAAAGAATTGTTCAAGTGCATCAGCTTTACCATAGCGCGTGTTTCCCAAGATAGTCGCTCCGCTCTGAGGAAAATAAATGTCATCCATAGGACCATCGGAAGGAAAGCGGATGTAGTCAAAATTAAGCTCGTCGAATCCGAGCGCATGCGTTTCTTTTGAGAGCTCAATAATATAATCCCAGAAAGGACGAGCTCCCACATCAACAAACGAGAGTCCTTTGTAATCCTTCCAGACGCTTCCGTCACTCTCTTTTTTAACCGCGAGATCAGGGCGCACCGAAGTGTAGAACGGATCCTGAAAGACAGTGATGCGTGCAATGGTATAGATTCCTTTGTCATGAAGGGAAGCAATAAATTCCTGCATATCCGCCGCACCACACTCGTCAGACACACTTCCGGAAAGTATGGGGTTGTCCGTCGAGAAACCAATCTTCCCCGTGTAGTCTTTTACATCAATTATTACAGAGTTTAATTCACTTGATTCAATAAGAGAAACCAACTCATCCCTAAAGCTCGGCGTGCCAACAACACACTGCGTCATATAGATTGCCCGAAGAGGTTGAGGGGTGGGAAGATGCACAACGCGCAGTGGTGTGTCTTTTGTCACCTCATCCTCGCTAAGACCCGCAGTGGCTGATCCTTCATAGACTGTGGTAACAACTGAAGGAATAACAAAATACGCCACAGAAAGAAGCGCCAGTATCATGGCGCTAACAATAAGTGTCTGCCCCGTTGCCCGAAAGATGGATCTTCCTTTTTCTTTAGGAGTGGGTTTGTGGTTTCTCATGCTCGGGAGCCTCCTTGCTCACAACGCTCGAAGATCGGGGGCTCGTGCTTTGCGCTGTAAATTCATTCTCAACATATACACCATTGCTCCTTTCCCCGGTATTGACGCTACTTGAATAGAGGAGCTCATGGCGCCACAGGATCGTAAGAAGTACTACCGCAAGACCGGATACAACAAAAATCACTGTCTTCCAAGCTCCTGGAAAACCTAAAAAGGGAACAATGGCAATCCAAATGCCCAGAGCAATGAGTCTTAAATCTTTTTTCATGTGGCTTCAGTATACCCCCACACTGAAATTGCCGATAGCTCTCATAGAGAGCCGTGTCAACCAAAGCCAAGGACTAGAAGACGGAAAACTATTTTTGAGGGAAATACAAAAATTCCTCTACCCATCTCGGCAAATTTCAGCGTGGGGGTATACCCGTACGCTATGAAACTATTTCGCCTTTAAAATAATGACGAATTCACCCTTTTGTTTCTCTTTATGAGCCTCGAAAAATTCAAGGAGCTCGATCGCCGTACCGGATAAGACTTCTTCATAAATCTTAGTCAACTCCCTTGCGATAATAATCACGCGAGATGTCATATGATTGGCCGCCAGAACTTGCATGAGAGACTCGAGAGTTTTTAGTATACGATGAGGAGATTCATAGAAAACCACTGTGCGCTTCGATGCCACCATTTCTTTAAAAAGTGTCTGTCGTCCTTTTTTATGTGGCAAAAACCCAAGAAATAAAAATTCAGAGCTAGACACACCGCTTATTGACAACGCCGCTGACAGGGCGCTCGCTCCAGGAATTGCAATAATCTCTAAACTATTTTTAAACCGCTTTCTAATTTGAGAAACAAGAAACGACCCGGGATCTGAAATAGTAGGGGTTCCTGCATCTGAGACAAGTGCCAGATTTTTTCCTTGGTCAAGCAGTTTAAAGATCTTCTCTACTTTCAAAAGACCGCTCCTCCTGTGATACGAAAGTAATGGCGTACTAATATTATATTTTTTAAGTAGCTTTGTCGTTACCCGCGTATCTTCACACAAAATAACATCTACTTCCTTGAGCACTCGAAGAGCCCTGAGTGTAATATCCTCAAGGTTGCCAATAGGTGTTGCAACAACGTAGAATTTCGGTATAAGCATAACGTTATAATATATAAAGATATCGGTCGGGTAAACCCGACCGATATAGTCCCATGCTTGCTCTCAGTTTCTTCTTACCGGCTCTATGTGAGCCAGAGCAACGAGAAGTATTTCCGAGTACTTCACCGCACTATAAAAGCCGAGCAAAGCGCCGACAATAAAGATGCTCTCGCCCATCATATGCACATTGACCAGATAATCTGAAAACAACGGCAGAAGCATATCAAGAGCATCCCCAACGACCATGAATCCGAGGCCGATCATTTGCACCCCGGTCTTCAGCTTCGCAGTCCATAGAGTCGGTATAGTCCTTCCGACTTGTCCCAAGTATCCGCGCACCCCACTTACGATAATCTCGCGGAATAGCACAAACACCATCGCAATGACAGTAATGCCGGAAAGGTTGTGGTATTTGAGCAATGCAACGATGGTCAGCACCACGAGAACCTTATCTGCGATTGGGTCCAGGCACTCGCCAAAAGCGGTACGTTGATGCCACCTCCGCGCAAGAAAGCCGTCAAAGTAGTCCGTGGCGCACAAGAAAACAAACACCAGAGTGACACTCATCACCCACACCCACGTATGTGTCTCGATGGCGAGTATCGGCCAGATACACAAACTCCCAACCAGACGAGCCATCGTCAACCCGTTCGGTACGTTAATCGGCATAGCCATGCCCCCTTTATCAGAACAGTCTGTACGTAACCCTACGGGTTTATAATGAAGAAGTCAAATTATTGGCTACCTTATAAATATCTCCCGCTCCCATAGTGATGATTATGTCACCGTCATCACACATGGTTTGGAGGCGCTCCTCAATTTCATCAAATAAATCAAGTGCCACTGCCTGTCCCCTTTTTGGTTTTATCTCTTGTGCAAGAAGTGTGTGGGAGATAGAGGCGTCTTTTTCTTCACGTGCCGCATAGATAGGTGCCACAATGACATAATCCGCCAGGGAAAGTGCACGTGCAAACTCATTAAAAAAAGATTTTGTGCGAGAATATAGATGTGGGTGAAATACAACAGTGATTTTTTTATCAGCAAATTTTTCTCTAACCGCTTGTATTGTCTTTGCTATTGCTGTGGGATGATGAGCATAATCGTCGTACACAAGTGCTCCTTTTCTGGTTTCACCTATATATTCAAACCGACGCCAACTGCCCCCAAAAAGTTCAAGCGACACATCAATTGAAATATCGGTAAGACGCGGCGCATATACTTTGGCCGCAGCTTTGGCAGCTCTTGCATTCATACTATTGAACTCTGCTGGAAATGAGAGCTCCCCTGCGGTTTCCTTAGTGTAATCGACAACGGTGCATGTGAGTCCTCTCAAGATTGGTTTGATAGTCGGATCGTGAGGGTCAGCAATGAGAATTCCGGACTCTCCCAAAGATTCAGCTGCTTTTCGAAATGTTCTTTGTACGTGCTCAAGACTTTTAAAAAAATCCGTATGGTCAAGTTCAATATTGGTGATTACTAATATATTTGGATGAAGTTTGAGAATGTGGTCTTTATACTCACACGCCTCAACGACAAACGGTTCTTTCCCTCCACGCACAAAATTACTTTCAAAATCTTTGACAATACTGCCAATAACGGCTGTCGGTTCTATTTCTGCATCAAAAAGAATCTTGGTAAGCATCCCCGTGGTTGTTGTCTTGCCATGCGTACCCGATACAGCAATGGTAAAGCGATGTTTAGTCAAAATACCAAGTGCCTCAAAGTATGTCAGGATTGGTATACCTCGGGTGCGTGCATGGACAAATTCCGGATTCTCCTTTGGCACCGCATCACTTACTACACATAGTCCTATGTCTTTTCTTATATTTTTCTCTTCGTGTCCAATGATTATTTCGATACCCACATCTCTCAACAGTTGAGTCATAGGTGTTTCTTCTCGATCAGAACCGGTTACTTCCTTTCCTTCCGCATGGAAGAGTTGTGCAAGTGCAGACATCCCCATGCCGCCAATTCCAATAAAATAAACCCTATCAACTTTTTCTACATCTATGGCGTTCATCTCAGTCTCTTAACCAGATTCACAAATTGATCTCCTCTATCGAATTCATTTTTGAAGAGTCCAAAGGAAGCGAATGCCGGACTAAACAATACTATATCCCCCCTCTTAGAAAACCTTACGGCCTCGCTAATCGCGCTTCGAAGGTTTCTTACCCTCTTCACTTTCAATCCTTGATTTTTGATTCTTAAGATATTCGTATCTATTCCTTCAAGAAGAACCACTGCCTTACAGCATCTCGGAATTTCTCTCATAAGTTCTGACACATCAAGACCTTTGTCTGAGCCGCCCAGTATAAGCACAATCCTTCTTTGCTCTGCTGTACGTACAGTCAAGGACTTCAACGCAACAATCGTTGCATCCGGAGTCGTTGAATAGTTATCGTTATAGATCTTCACCCCACGTACTGTCTTTATATATTGAAGCCGTCCCTCAATTCCCCTAAAATCCTCAATCGTTTTTTTAATTATACGTTGCTTGATGCCAAGCATTGTCGCGGCGGCGGCGGCAAGCGCTGCGTTATCCCGATTGTGTTCACCTAAAATATGAAGCCTGATACCCTCCCCCAATGTAACTCGATCTGCCACGATGAGCTTACTTGCTGGTTTTTTGGATTCCTTCCGAATTTTTTTTGCCACAGCTTTTCCTGTAATAAGATAATCTCCCTTTACTTGATACTTAAAGATATGTCCCTTGTCATGCCAATATCGGGCCATGCTACCCCCGTAATAGTCCATATGATCGGGCAAAAAAGTGGTGAATACTGAAATATGCGGACTTATTTTACTATCCCCAAATCCCTGCAACTGCCAAGAATCAAGCTCCATCACAACAATGTCACCTCTTTTTACTCTCCTAAGCAGCTGCAAGGTTGCCATTCCTCGTATGTTGCCTCCAAGAAATACCCGCTTCCCGGCCTGTTTGAGAATATTATAAATCAGGTGTGTGACTGTCGATTTACCTCGTGTACCTGTTATACCAATTATAGTTGCCCCGGATAATTTTGCGACAAACGACGCACTCATCTCTATCCGTATGTTATGTTTTTTTGCTTCAGCTATATATACTGACGTTAGCGATACTCCTGCGGCTTTGATAACCATGTCGCATGCACGAAAATCCTTGAGTAGGTGCCTCCCGAGTACATATTCAATATTTTTAAATTTCTTGAGTTGTGCCAGAGATGAAGCCAGCTCTTTTTTACTTTTTAAATCCGTAACGGTAAGTCTCGCCCCGCAGAAAGCCAAGAATTCTACATCCCCCACACCGCGCCCCAGCAAACCTAATCCCATTACAGTTATCTTCTTATTTTTGAAATAATTTTTATAATCCATTATTTTGCCAGCATACTACAAAAGAGAAGAAGCCGCTAAATCTTCTATGTTGAGAGATTCCAAAGATTTTTTGTACGCGTTCTCTACCTAGGCCGCGAAAGTTTTTTAAAGTAGTTATACACTTTATTGTTTGCAACACACAGACTAAATAGTATAGTAAAAATGGAGCTAATCATCAGCAAATGGGAGGCAGTAATGCCGAAAAAAGCATCGGAAGAAGATAAAACGGGCAAGGACCCCGAACTCGGTGGAAACGCTGCGAAAGAAATATCCCCGGAAGGAGACCCTCTTCTTCCCGGAGGTTACGGTGTAGTCAACCTAAGCGAGCCACGCAAAAAGGTCGATGAACCGTACAAACATGATGGTGACATGGGCTACCATACTATAGCGACCCGTTAAGGAACCATCATTCCATTCTTTTTTGCCGCCGCTGGAGCAATATCAATACTTGATATTGCTTCGGCGGTATTTTTTTATGCCGGAGAGAGTACAATACCAAGACAAGTTTGCTGCAGAGTAAGCTTGAATTCTTTTTGTGCCTCGGGGGAGAGTCGAACTCCCACTCCCTTGCGGGAACTGCGCTCTGAACGCAGCGCGTCTACCAATTTCGCCACCAAGGCATTTTGAGAGAAGATATACCAACTTTTACCCGTTCATTTTGTGTAGCAAAGTTGTGTAGCAAAGCGTTCTTGGTTACCATTCCGGCTCATCGCAACAGTAACTAATATAGCAAAAGTGGGTTACCCCTTTATAAATAACTCAAACTCATCAAGGTTTTCATCAGAGCCTGCCTCAATAAGATTAAATATTACCGGCTCCCCGTTTAGAGTTCCTAAAATACTCGCCCTTTCTGATGCTTCAAATTCTACTTTGAAACGTGCTGGAGTGATTACTTGCGCGCATATTTCTGCCTGTGTGCTCACCGTGAAGCGGACTGTCACTTGTTCCGGAAAGCTCTCTCTAATAATTACATCCGTTTCAAGAATATGACACGGAGTGGGAACCTCGATTTCCCCTGCAATAATATGTGTACCGTTTCTGTACTGGTGCTTAGCGGTTATGGTTGCTCTTGGCACATCAACTTGGACATCTCCGTCGACTTCTCCAAGTTGTGACTCACCGATTTTTAGTTCTTCGCGGTTTTGTGAGAGGTAATAGCTTACACCAAAAAGTAACGCTACAATAACCACAAGACCAATAACAGCCTGAACTTGTCGTTGTTTATCCATCCCGTTAGTAACCCGCCTGCCATCGCTTCAAAGCCAGACAGGCTTGGGTATTATTACTTTTAATAATCTTCTTTCTTAAAATCATAGTAATATAATCAAGAGTTTAGGCTTTGGCGGGCAGGTAGGACGCGGACACACAGCATCCTAGTTCCTCATTTAAGGTGTAGTTAAAAATCGACCTTTGCCATATCATATAAAAATTATTTGTTACGCGTCCTATTACTAACGGGATCTATACATCAAATTATAGCAAAACAAGAAAAACTCTGTAATGTGTGTATATTTGCTCCATTACATCAATGACTCAATGAGGCTTTGACTTTCCACCTGCCTAAATTTCAAAGAAACTTTGGTGGGCGCAAGCCAAGGACCCCCTACCCGTAATATTTTACCTATCCAAAGCCACTGCATCACCACAGGCGGACGCATAGCGTTACAAACAAATCACCCGATTAGAAAAATAGTATGGTTATATTGTTTCTCTATTCTATCAGCTTGCAATGTGCGAGTGGTAGGAATCGAACCTACGACCTCTGCTTTATCAGAGCAGCGTTCTACCACTGAACTACACTCGCATGCGAAGTCAAGTTGAAATGGCAAGTAGAAAAATAGTAACAGAAATCGAAATGAGCAACAACTAAAAGGAACACGCCTCCACAAGCCAGTACAAGGAAAAAAAATAGTATTCACTGCAGGCGTTAGTACTTGAATCTTCGCAACCAAGTGGTGAAAAACCAAAAACCTTTGGGATGTCTAGATTATTTTGTGCGTATGTCTCTATAGACGTCGGGGTTATAAAGTGAACATCAATTGCACTGTCTATAACGTGGGGGAATATAATTTGTATTATTTCTTCGGAATAATTAGCTGGCCTTAACTTCTTTACTTGATATCCAATAGGATATTGGAAACTTGCTCCATACTTCTCACTGCGATACGTTTGCCAGTCATCAGTTACACCATCTTCTGTTGTCGTTGCAGGACACCCCGCAAACTCACAATTAGGGCCAGCTTGTCCAACTATAATACTTCCATATAGAATTTCCGGTTAGCATGGAAGAACACTGTCCATACGAGCTCCATCATGGAACTTACTTATACTGTAAAAACCTTCAGTCTGAGTTTCAATAATCAAAGACTCATCAACTCTAATTTCTAGTCTAAATTTTTGGATAATATTATTATCTTCATTATACTGATCAAATCTTTCCTTTGAAAACGGAGACATGTGGAGACAGCGCTCGGTATTGTTATCAACTAAAGGGTTTGAAGACGGATAAGCATTGTATGACACCACCCAACTCTTACTACCATCGTCGTTTATGGATGTATAATCGTATAGCTGTGGAATGAAGTCAATAACAAAAATGTAATCTTCGCCGTCAACATAAAAATTTCCTCCCTCTCCAGGCAATGGTGAGATGACAGGGCGGCCGTATTCTTGCATAAAACTTAGACTTGAATAACTGCTCAAACCAGCTGATGCTTCGTCTAGTAAATAAGTCATGAAATAATTATTACCTGATGGAAATTGAGCATTAAATTTAAGACGAATTCCCATTGGATTTCCCTGAGATGAAAGTAGTAATTCATCGTGTAAATCTGATATTTCTATATTTTGCACTTGTACATTATAATAGAAGCCGCTGCCTACATTTAAAGTAAAAAAAACAATTCCAATAATTGTTGGAATAATTCCAAAAATTATTCCGAGTGTCATCATTTTCTTGCTTGTTACATTTTTTATTTTTTTGTTAAATCGGTAATCTACAAAGAATAACACTGTTATTATTAACGCTAAACCAAAAAGTATTGGCTTCACAAGCTCAAATACAATACCAAATCCTTGAAACTGATCCGAAGCCGGAGTAGGGTCTAGCGTTAACTGTAAATAAAAATAGGATATGTATAAAATAATCACTCCTTCAATCAAAGATATAAGAACAATAATTATTGAACGTTTACTCATAAAGTTATTATAACAAAATTCAGTTCAAACGTTCTATTTGACACAAAATCTGTCAAGGGTGAGAATAGCTTAAAATAAGGCTTATTTCAGAGAATCACAATGGCAATTTATTATAATCGCGTTCTGTATAACGGGATCGCGAACCTGTAATACTCGTTGCGCTCGCAAACAGTTTCGGGAGTAGACGCGCTACGTTCAGAGCGTAGTTGGAGCAATCCTGTGAGGGTTCAAATCCCTCCTCGCCCACAAAAATAAGGAGTCGGATGTGTAAGCATTCGGCGACTATATTTTGTAGGGTACTGAGTTAGTAGACGAATGTGCCCACCTAGTGGAGATTTTTATCCCGTAGTGAGCTCGACTTTACTACTGGGACAACTCCTCTCTCTCTCCAGCACCAAAGACTTCAAAATCCAAACATTTCTATTTCATACAATACCTGCCCGTTCGGCAAGGCGGGTATCGTATGAAAGTTGAAAAACTAACTAATGTTCTTGGCTAAATATAAAGTAAAAGGGCCCGCCGCATTGTGACGAGCCCGTCGGTTTAGAGAGGTGGCCTTAAAGAAGGAGCCATGACTTAGGAAAGAACGTCTCCTCCCCTCTGTGCCACAGAGTTCGGTCATGAACCCACGTGAAAACCATGGCAACCAGGACGAGTGCGACTGCCCCGATGTAAAGCGCCACCTCCTTATCCCATGGATTGGGGACCTCGTCTGCAGTCCCGAGCATTTCGACATAGAAATCGCCGGTACTGACACCAACGAAGACAAGAAAAAAAGCAGTAAGGAGCAGTCCTCCGATGAAAATTCTCATGATCGCAAATCTCCTGCTTGCGGTTGATGTTTATATCTGTCAAAACTTTATCACAAAAAATAAAGAATGTCAATGCCCAAAATACCCAGCATTTGCTGGGTATTTTGGATTTTTGTATAGGAGATTATATTCTTTCTTTTGTTTCGTTCATCAACCCGGTAACGCCTATCCGGGAAAGCGGGTGTAGATTAAGGTACAACACCATTGCCTTTCGCCATAAATATGGCGGAATCAACCTGGTAAGTTCATCCATCCGTAAACGGACAAACGGTTCCAAATGGAATAGTTCCACGACCAGCTTCCGCTAGCCGTGCCTTGTTACGACTTAGTCCTTGTTACCGAATTTACCTTCGGCCCACAAAAAGTGAGACTTCGGGTACTCCCGGCTTCCTTGACTTGACGGGCGGTGAGTACAAGACTCGAGAACGTATTCACCGCAGTATTGCTGACCTGCGATTACTAGCGATTCCGACTTCATGAGGTCGAGTTGCAGACCTCAATCCGAACTGAGGCCACCTTTATAAAGATTTGCTCCACCTCTCGGTATTGCGTCTCGTTGTAGTGGCCATTGTATCACGTGTGCAGCCCAAGACATCAAGGGACATGCTGACCTGGCGTCATCCCCACCTTCCTCTCCCGTGAGGGAGCAGTCTCGCCAGACACTTATAACTGGCAACGAGGGTTGCGTTCGTTACCCCACTTAAGGGAACAGTTCAAACCACGAACTGACGACGGCCATGCATCACCTGCTATGCCGCCCGAAGGCCCCACCCCTTTCGGGATGAGTTCGACATAGTTTCTAGCCCTGGTAAGGTTCTTCGCTTATCGTCGAATTAAGCCACATGCTCCACCGCTTGTGCGAGTCCCCGTCTATTCCTTTGAGTTTTAAGCTTGCGCTCGTACTGCCCAGGCGGTCCGCTTAACGCGTTAGCTTCGCCCCTCAGAGGGTCGATACTCCAAAAAGCTAGCGGACATCGTTTAGGGCGTGGACTACTGGGGTATCTAATCCCATTCGCTACCCACGCTTTCGTGTCTCAGCGTCAGGAGTGCGCCAGTCTATTGCCTTCGCTTTTGGTGTTCCCCATGATATCAACGGATTTCACCCCTACACCATGAGTTCCATAGACCCCTCGCATCCTCTAGTTATGCCGTTTCTCTCGCATCCTTTCGGTTGAGCCGAAAGATTTAACCAGAGACTAACATAACCGCCTACACACCCTTTACGCCCAGTAATTCCGGATAACGCTTGGGGCTCACGTATTACCGCACCTGCTGGCACGTGATTAGGTGCCCCTTATTCCTTGGGTACCGTCAATAAACTTCTTCCCCAAGAAAAGGCCTTTACGTCTCGAAAGACTTCATCAACCACGCGGCGTCGCTCCGTCAGGCTTTCGCCCATTGCGGAAGATTCTCGACTGCGGCCTCCCGTAGGAGTATGGCCCGTGTCTCAGTGCCATCGGTGGGGGTCAGGCTCTCACCTCCCCTAGACGTCATAGCCTTGGTAGGCCATTACCCTACCAACAAGCTGATATCCCGCAGGCCGCTCCCATAGCGATAAATCTTTACCCCCACACCAACTTTGGCATCGTTGCACTGTCTCAGCGATAGAACAGATAAATCTATCTCTAAAAACATTTTCTATCTCTGCGCTACCTACAAATGTAGCAACAAAGAGACAATGCCAAAGTTGGTGCGGGGGACCATCAGGTATTAGTTCCGGTTTCCCGAAATTATTCCTGACTATGGGGTGCGTTCCTACGTATTACTACCTCGTTTGCCACTCCGAGCCTTAGCAAGCTAAGACTCAGCGTTCGACTTGCATGCCTTATCCACGCCGCCAGCGTTCACCCTGAGCTAGGATCAAACTCTAAGTAAGTGTTTTGCGGACTGCAAAACACACATAGTAAGCAGAACAAAAGAAAACACAACTTCTTTTGTTCACAATATTTACACCTTACCTATTCAGTTTTCAAAGGGCAAACAAAAACTACCACTTCGGCAGTTAATTACAGTATACACACAATCAAAAAAAGAACAACCCCGCCATGGCTTTGATCAATGACAAACACAATCAATTTTTTCCTTTTTTAGCTGTACCAGTAAGCAGTTGTCTGATGTTTTGCTCGGCGTCAAAAAATTGCTCCAGGGTCTTTTTACAATACGGATTGTACTTATACACGTCCTGAAAAAGTGCCCGATCCTGATGTAAGCTTTCCATCACATTCATCAACGAATCAAATGAGGCAGTGCCGATATCACTCCGCTCAAACTTCCCTTCTGTAAGAATTTGACTGACCAAATGGGCAAGAAACAGCGTATCAGCGATCATTTTATCGTGCTCATCAGGTGCCTGCTCAGATATCCGCAGACCAATACCTGAAAGAAATGATTTCACTTCCTCATAGTCCGATTTAGACAAATTGTGATCGCAAAAAATAAGACGGAGCTTGCCCAGATCCCCCGCAGCCCAACGATAACTGTTGAAACCGAACATGGGATGTGTTGAGAGATATTTAATTTTGCTTCCATGTCGCTTTAATATCTCAACGGTACAACTCTTTACAGTACAGATGTCGACGAGAATCGTGTTTGTGCCCATGACAGGCACTGCCCGCTCCACCACCTCATCAAAAGCGCTAATAGGAACTGCAAGAATCAGCAGATCAGACATGCAGGCATCCTCAAAAGAAAAGAATGTTTGATCATCAGGATTATGCCGAGTCGAAGAAATCCGCACTTCAACATGCGCGAAGTACATTTGAATAACGTGGTGGGCAAACGAACCGAAGTTGCCATACCCGATGATACCTACAGTTTGTATATTCATGACCATCTACTTACCTCGCCCCCACACAACCAGAAGAGGAGCGGCCAGGAATATCGATGAGTAGGTCCCAGCAAGAACTCCGGTCAAGAGTACGAGTGTAAAGTCGCGGGTAACGGGGGCGCCGAGAAAGAAAAGCGCAAGGAGCACAAAGAGCGTGGTGAGCGAGGTATTTATAGAGCGTGTATATGTTTGATTTAAGCTCTTTCCTACCGTGAGCTCAAAGTTTTCTTTTCTTTTCTGTTCCCTATTAATTCGTAGATTTTCACGCACACGATCAAATACCACAATGGTGTCATTAACCGAATAGCCAAGAATCGCAAGCAGCGCCATAACAAACAGTACATTGACCTCAGCTCCAAAAAGATTTCCAAGAAGTGCAAACACTCCTACAGGTACAATGATATCGTGCATAAGTGCAATAATTGCAATCACCCCGTACTTCCAGGATGAAACTGGTTCCGATACATGTCGGAAGACAAAGGCTACAAAAAGAACAATGGCTATTGCCACAACCAGAATTGCAACTACAGCTTTGATGCGAAGCTCCTCACCTATAACCGGGCCAATAGAATTAAAACGTTCTTCAACGAGCTGCTTTTCTCCATTTAATGACAAAGCGCTGATAACAGATTGACGTTCTTCTTCTTCTAAATCACGGGTGCGCAATATAAAACTGTCATCTCCTGTGGGGCGAAGCGAAAATCCCCCGATGGAAAGATTCTTTAGCCGCTCTTCAACTAAGACTCCGTCAGGACGACCATCTGGGTAGCGTACTTCTGTAATGGCACCACCGGTAAAATCGATTCCGAAGTTAAGCCCAAAGACGATAACCGCTCCCAAAGAAAGCGCCACGATAACTGCCGAGATAACAAAAAAGACTTTCCTGTACTTAACAACAAGCATGACTACAGTCTGATCCCACTTCCAAATAGAAACTTGACTACTCCCCTAAATGTACGGTCTCCAAGTGCGTATAGAAAAGTCCTCGTAATCGTAATCGCCGTAAGCATTGAAACAATAAC
>JADFRL010000004.1 GCA_022561335.1 Patescibacteria group bacterium | reverse complement strand
AACTAAGCCGGTGCTCTTTACACTGCAGTGTCTTGATCTTGAAAGCAAACCGGTAAGTACGAGTATCATCATTAGATTACTGCCAGGATTCGGTGAGTTTTAATGCGTACAACTACTCACCGCACCGATAGTGCGCTGGCGTTCCTGTAAAGTAAATAAATTAAGGTTGTACCGAGCAACTAGAACCGTACCAGCTCCATTATGCGCTCGGTAAAAGATTCATGCTGTTCGACTTCCGGGAGCTTATGGCTTAAATACTCACGAATATCATGGACGGGAGCATTTGTAAGAGGGATGATGATGTGAAGAGCAAATGTTTTTTTTGACATAAGCAGAAGTTTCAGAGATTTTTCTTGTTCTTCTTCTATCCAAAATGATTCAAGTGTGTTAAAGGGGTGAAGGATATGGCCGGCACGTACGCCGCGGGTGCTTATTTCGAAATCTATTAACTTGGGATGTTTGCTTGCGTACAGCGCAATGGTGAAGGTGGCAATGATGATAAGTATCGCAAAGAGGATATTGCCGAGAATAATGGAGATAAGAGTCCCTGCCACAGCAACAATACCAAAAGTCCAGTACCAGTCAGCACTTTTTTCTTTGTATTCAAATTCGAGAGTTTTCCAGCGGATAGATTCTTCCATTGGATAAAGCATACCATGACATTTAAGTGGCGGACACAAAAGTTGCGATCCTGAGTTACCGCGTGTAGTATTTATCAATTAGTTGATTGGATTGTATTTTCGGGTGGGGTGGCTGAGGGGTCGAAGGCGCTGGTCTTGAAAACCAGAGTCCGTTCACGCGGACCGTGGGTTCGAATCCCACCCCCACCGCATTGGTAAAATTAAGTATTAAAAAATACTTAATTTTGGCAATACAGAATGGGATTCGAACGGAACTTTTGCGCCGCAGGAAAAAGCAAAAGCCCGTGGCTCTGGAGGAAAACTATTTGTATATCGCTTTGCGATTCAAATAGTTCGGAGGAAGAGGAATCCCACCCCCACCGCCCATGACAAAACTTATAGGTATTGATTACGGTGAGAAAAAAATAGGAATCGCACTATCGGACGACGATGGGGCTGTTGCATTTCCTAAAGAAATTATTAAAAATGATGATGAGCTTGTAAGCTATATTGCAGATCTAGCCGAGAAGGAGAATATTTCACGCATTGTGATAGGGCAGTCTACAAACTACCACGGTGAGGACAATCCGATTATGAAGCGGATTCATCAATTTAAGGAGGCTCTTGAGGAGAGACTCTCTGTACCAATTGACTTTGAAGTAGAATTTCTCACATCGGCTGAGGCAAAACGTCAGCCAAGAGAATCAGACATTCTGAGAAGTCGAAAGCCGAAGGTTCGCAGACACGTTGATGCTTCAGCGGCAGCTATTATTTTACAAAGTTTTCTTGATAAGAATAGAAGCAATATATGAAAGCTACAGTAGACGGTTTTAAAAAGCTGGATGTACGAATAGGAGAAATAAAGAGAATTGAACGTGTTTCCGACACTGATAAACTGCTTTGCCTTGAGGTTGACTCGGTGGAAGGGATGGATGATGGCGGAGTTGCTATCCGTTGTCAAATTATTTATGGCATGGCCGAGTATTTTGAGGATGTAGAGTTGCTTGCTGGCAGACGGTGTTTGTTCGCTGCAAATCTGGGGCCAAAAACAATTCGAGGATTCGAGAACAAGGGTATAATTCCAGCTGTTTCTGCTGATGACAATACGTTTTCACTTTTTGAACCAAAGAAGCATATACCTATAGGGAGCACGGTAAAGTAGTATGATTCTGCAGAAACTTGAATCCATAAAAATTCAAAGCCGCGACTGGTTTATAGCAAGAGCGCACGGTGTACACGCACAAGCACTGCTTGCCTTTGTCGCTTTCAGTGAATCTTCATTCTTTCCCATTCCTACTGTGACATTCTTAATTCCTATTCTGCTGGTTGGTGCCAAACGGTGGCTCTATTATGCGCTTTTTACAACATTTTTTTCTGTCCTCGGCGGCATTTTCGGCTACTTCGTAGGGGTCTTCTTTTTCGATACTGTGGGGGTATCTATTGTTTCGTTTTATGGTTTGACGGAAGAAATGATGGAAGTACAGTCTCGGTTCAACAATAATGCCTTTCTCGTTATTTTTGTCGGCGCTTTTACACCTCTTCCGTATAAAGTATTTGTTCTTTCTGCAGGGTTTTTAAAAATACAGTTCCTTTCGTTTATTCTTGCGTCTGTTCTCGGCCGTGGCCTCCAATTTTTTGCAGTATCATTTGCACTCCATATCTTTGGCGAGCGTATAGCTCGATTGTTGTTTAAATACTTTACGATTGTTGCTTTTGTACTGGCATTTATTATTGTTGTTTGGATAATAACACTTGTATTGAATGTGTGGTAAAAAGTAGACTGTTGAATATGCAGTATTTTGTTGTTGACTGCTACACGGTATAATAACAAAAATAACCATGGAAGCGTTTCCGGTACAACATATATTGGGCAAACAGATTCTAAGACTGTTTCCACCTCCGCGGTATTTGAAAATGCCGTCGGTTGGGATAGACATCAGTGAATCCTCTGTTAGATTTTTAGAGCTCACGGCCACAAAGAAGGGGAAAAAACTTGGGAAGTTCGGGGTATACCCCATACCGAAAGGACTTGTTGTTGATGGAGAAATTAAAGATATTGCAAAATTTTCTGAAGAGCTCTCTAAACTTCGAAAAAAATATAACCTTGATTTTGTGCACCTGTCTCTTCCTGAAGAACAGGTATATTTGTTCCAAACCATTATTCCGGCTGCATCAAAAAATGAAGGGCAAATGCGCAGTATATTAGAGTTTAAACTTGAGGAAAATGTTCCTCTCAAACCCCATGAAGCTATATTTGATTATGAAATTATCGGCACAGGCACAGAGGAAGAGCTCAATATAAATATGGCAGTATATCCGCGTAATGTCGTGGAAAGCTATGTTGAAGCATTAAAAGGAGCTGGTCTCACGCCGCTTTCGCTGGAGATTGAAGCGCAATCAATTGCTCGGTCAGTTATACCTGATGGTGACAGCGGCACGTATATGCTTGTTGATTTCGGGCGCATGCGCACCGGCATTGCGGTGGTGGAAAACGGGATCCTTCGGTTTACATCAACACTTTCCGTAGCAGGAGAGAGTTTAACCGCCGCAATACAAAAACACTTTTCGGTTACAGAAGAAGAAGCTGATAAAATAAAGAATGAAAAAGGTTTTGCTCGGTATAAAAATAACACGGAGTTGTTTGAACTGCTTATGAATACCGTTTCGGCTCTTAAAGATGAGGTAAACAAGCATTACATATATTGGAACACGCGTACAGGCAGGCACGATGACGAGGCGGGTAAAATAAAAAAGATAATACTCTGTGGCGGCAGCTCAAACCTTGCAGGCCTTTCTGATTATTTGTCACTTTTCATCAAGGCGCCAATAGAACTTGCCAATGTATGGGGAAATGTTCTCTCATTTGAAGATACTATTCCCCCTATTGAAAAGAGACATTCGTTTGCGTACGCTACCGCGATTGGTCTTGCACTGCGTAACGTAGAATAATCGATATGTATGATTAATCTGCTGCCCATAAAGGAAAAGAAGAAGATACGCCGTGATTATGTATTTCGTTTGCTTACCATAGTATTAGGTGCTGTTTCGGTATCCACTATAATCGGTATTGTCACATTATTTCCGTCTTATTTTATTTCAGATTTTCAAAAACGAGCTGCCGTTGATCAAGCTGAGCGTCTAAAGAAAATAGACGGAGAAGGTGACCAAGAGAATATAGTAAGAGTCTTGAAAGAGGCGCAGCAAAAACTCGATATACTTTCACCCGAACGTGAAAAAGTTTTTTTGAGGACCGTTTTTGACACAGCTATTAGTTATAAACCAAGTACCGTTACTCTCACGGGGCTTGTTTATCAAAAAGAAAATGAGGATAAAGCAAGATTTATTATAAATGGTGTCGCAGATCGCAGAGAAGACCTTCTTGTATTTTCTCAAAATCTTGAACGGGATGCATTATTTGATGATGTTGAATTGCCGGTGTCCAATTTAGCTCAAGACAGGAATATTAATTTCACTCTTACCATTATTGGCATGTTTTAGTATGATTCAATTTTCAAAAGCAATACAGTTTTCAGTGGTGAGCGGATTGCTATCTGCGGCTTTCGTCGCCGGTTATTATATACTCGACAATCAAATTAAGGGGAAAAATAGAGAAGCCGCTGTAATCTTGAGTGAAATTGATTCTGCTCTTTTGGTAGATCGGCAATTACGAGGTGTTCAAAATCTCATTCGTGATACAGAGGGTGACAGGGAAAAACTCAATAGCTATTTTGTAAGCAATGAAGGTATTGTGGATTTCCTTGAGGTAATCGAAGGGCTCGAGCAGTATACGGGAGCGGAAGTTTCCATTAAAACAGTCGGTGAAAATGATACAGGAGAATTCGAGAATATTGAACAGCTTGAATTGAATCTTACTGCAGAAGGCTCGTGGGAAGCTGTGTATCATTTTTTTGTTCTTATTGAGTCACTTCCATACAGGATTGACCTGAATCGAGTGCAATTTAACAGTGTCGGTAAAAGTGTGAGCGAGGAGGGGACTGTGGACAAATGGCGCGGTATCTTTGTTTTGTCTGCCGCAAAAATAAAATAGGTAAATTAAAATAATGTTTGAGCGTATAAAAAGCATATTCCAGAAAAGGGCACCTCGCTACGGCCATGAAGACATAGCTCATGTGAATCGCGATTGGTCATTTATTCTCATAGTATTTGTTGTTGTCATTGTACTCATGACTGCTTTAAATGTACGTCTCTTTATGCGTATTGATAAAGGGGATCTATTTGTTATTGAAAGTATCGATAGCACGGCAGTTGGTAACACAATAGATGAGGCCCTGCTTGGTTATACACTTGAATTTTTTGAGGAAAAAGAAAATCGATTTGAGCGGTTAAAACGTGTGGCCCCTCCCATCCCGAGTGTTCGTTGACTGTATTAGGTGCTACTGCTATATTCATGAGAAATTATCTTTTGCGGTTCGGCTTGCTCGTTCATCTTTGCGCCCCACGCCCCTGTAGTTTAATGGATAAAACAAGAGACTTCTAAGCTTTGGATGGGGGTTGAAGCAGTGCGGGGCACTGTTTCAAAAGGTTGCCAGATATTTTGTGAGTGAAGCGAGATAAAATATCGACAACCTGTACTGATCCTGTAAGGATCGATTCCTAATCGAACGGTATAGTATAATAATGTTCTAATTGCCCCTGTAGTTTAATGGATAAAACAAGAGACTTCTAAGCTTTGGATGGGGGTTCGATTCCTCCCGGGGGCACTAAGATAAACCAAAACCACATGGCATTAATGCCATGTGGTTTTGGTTTAGAATACAAACTGCTTTGTATTCGTGTCTTGGTGCCGGGCGGAGACATGTTTTTGCAATTCCTAATGCAAAAACAGTCGAGCCGGGGTCGAGAACACTTAGTAGATTTTAAATGTAATGAAGAAATATACTTAGTGATTCGTGACCACAAATTTGGTCTATGGAATCGAAAGGCGGAACGATGTAAGGAGTGAGCCAGGGTCGTGAGCGATATATTTTCAATGAGTTTGTGAATATGAAAATAATTGACTCCTGACCGATTCCTCCCCGGGGCACAGAATTTCAGTTTGAACGGCTCAACGGAGTTGAGCCGTTCCTAAACTTTTGCGGGTTCTAAACTATTTCCCTAAAGTACGCAAAGATAGGCGGGTGAAGGCAGAACAGGAGCTTTCTAAGCTTTTACTTAGCGGAGTTGTTTAATTCTGGTGGAATTATACAACTTTGCTCGAACTTATTTTATTAAAAATGCGGACTAATGTCCCACACGCCAAGCGCGTGGTGGCTCTGAACGAAATCGTACGCTCTCACCCCGCCGCCCGCCTCCGCTCTTCAAATCCCTCACCGCTCAATAAACAAAATTACCCAACACATCCTGTTGGGTTCATTGTTTGTAGTGGGCGGTGAGGGATTTGAACCCCCGACATCTTCGGTGTAAACGAAGCGCTCTACCAACTGAGCTAACCGCCCTAAGGTATCAACAATATACTAAAAAGGAGTTCTTTTCAAATAAGCGAACCGTTATATAATACGTATTCAAGACAAGTTTGCTGTATCTTTAGATTAAGAAATATAGTTATATGACACAAGAGATTAAATGCAGTATTACGGGTCGAGTGCAGATGGTTATGTTTCGAGATTTTGTAAGGCGCAGGGCCCAAGTCTTGAATCTTGTTGGGACGGTTAGGAATATAAGCGATGGCTCAGTAGAAGTAATTGTGCAAGGTCCAAAAGAAGTACTGGAGGAATTTATAACACATCTGGAAAAAGGTTCCCTTCTTGCTTACATTGACCACGTTGACGTTGTATGGAGAAAACCGCAAGATGCATTTTCAAGTTTTAACATTGTTTATTAACGATGATACAGAGAAACAAAGCAGAAAAAGTGCCTGACTGCATTGGTGTAATAATGGACGGCAATCGAAGGTGGGCAAAAGAGCGCGGACTATCAATACTTGAAGGGCACAAAGCAGGCTACGAGCGGTTCAAAGAGTTTATCGGGTGGGCTGGTGACAGGAGAGTAAACAACCTTATTTTTTATGTCTTTTCAACCGAGAACTGGAAACGAGATGAAGGTGAGAAAAGTTATCTCTTTAAATTAATTGAAACAGCCTTTAAAAATGATCTTGAAGAGATTAAAAATAGAAACGTACGTATAAAATTCATAGGACAGATTGATCGATTTTCCAAAACTATTGTTAAAGTTCTGCACGACGCAGAAGAGCAAACGGCACACAATACGGGCGTTACGGTTATGTTGGCGCTCTCGTATGGGGGGCGATCTGAGATTCTGCATGCGGTTAATGAACTTATAGCAAAAGGAAGGAAGGAGCCCGTTACTGAAGAGGAGTTTGAAAAGCATCTTTGGACAAAAGATATTCCTGACCCCGATCTTATTATCCGCACCGGAGAAGCTATGAGACTCTCAAACTTTTTACCGTGGCAATCTATATACAGCGAGTTATATTTTACAAACACCTATTGGCCTGACTTTGACAGGAAGGAATTTGAATACATACTCGAGGAGTATAGCGGTCGTGAGCGCCGTATGGGCAAATAAGGGGAAGCCGCCACCCCGTTAGGAGTGCTGTATAATTAAACCGATTGATGTATGGATGCTGACGGAGAAAAAAGAAAAACTTCCAGTAGGGTGGAGATTCCTATTCTCTATGAAGATGAAAGTGTAGTAGTTATTAATAAACCTGCAGGTCTTGTTATACACTCCGATGGCAGGACAAAGGACTATACGGTAGCTACCTGGATGCTTGAGCAGTATCCGGAATCAAAAGAAGTGGGCGAGCCTTCGGTTCTTAAATCGGGTGATACTATTTCTCGCCCGGGCATTGTGCATCGGCTTGATAGGGAAACTTCAGGAGTGTTAATGCTGGTAAAAAATCAGCATACCTATTTCTATGTGAAGGATCAATTTAAAAGTAGACTTGTTGAGAAAATATACAATGTATTTCTTTATGGTGAACTAAAAGAGGAACGCGGGGTCATTAACCGGCCTATTGCACGAAGCGCTAAAGATTTTCGGCTGCGCTCGGCTCAACCCGGGGCACGGGGCGAACACCGCGGGGCTATTACGGAGTTTACGGTTATCAAAAAGGGAAAAGGATTTACCTATGCTAAAGCTTTTCCTAAAACGGGCCGTACCCATCAGTTGCGTGTTCACTTCAAAGCCCTACACCATCCTATAGTATGCGACAAGCTTTATGCGCCTAAACGACCATGCAAACTTGGCTTCAAACGGCTTGCGCTTCACGCTCGATCACTTGTGATTACAATGCCCAGAGCGACAACGTTAAAGGTTGAGGCACCACTGCCGGATGATTTTAAGCATGCGCTCAAAGAGCTTGAAAATTAAGGATAGTATATTAGCATATACCATAATCTTGTGGTACACTGCGGTCGACTTAATTTTTGGATAAAATTTTGGCGTGGTAGAACGTACTTGTTTTAATATGGCAATACACATTTCACCAGTAAACATGGAAGATAGAAAAAGAATTGGTGTTCAGCCGGGGGATACGGTGCGTGTTTGGCAAAAAATTCAAGAGCGAGGGAAGACGCGACTCCAAGCATTTGAAGGACTTGTGTTGGCGCGTAAGCACGGCAATGAGCCAGGAGCGACTTTTACTGTACGGCGAGTAACCGGAAATGTGGGAGTTGAAAAAGTTTTTCCGCTCTATTCACCTATGATCGATAGGATTGAAATTATAAAACGGTCCAAAGTGCGTCGTGCTAAGTTGTACTACATTCGTGAAAAAGCAGCTCGAGAGATCAAGCGACAAATGCGCCATATAAAAATGATGGGTCTTTCAACGGCAAGTGATATAGCTGAGAAGGAGAAAGAGACGAAAGCAGAGCAAGAAGCTGAAGAAAAAGCTGAATCAAGTGAAATAGAAAGTAAAAGTGAGGAGGCTGTAAAAAAGGAGTAGTATAAGTATCATCTGCCCAGGTGGCGAAATTGGTAGACGCGCATCCTTGAGGGGGATGTGGGGGCAACTCTGTGGTGGTTCAAGTCCACTCCTGGGCACCATTGTCAACGGCTCAACACGTTGAGCCGTTGCTAGTTATGTACATAAAAACCGCGCCAACCAAGATGGTTGGCGCGGATGCTTATGTGAGAGTGAGATGGAGCAGAAATAGTCATTTCTTTTGACTTTTATCTCTTATTCCATCTGATGAACTGTCAGCGGAGGGGATAAAGAAGCCACCGTCCGTGACAGGTGCCGCAGGACTAATGGTGGTGTTCGCCGTGCGGGTCGAGCGCAAGACAGATTGCGCGATATGCAATCCAACAAGCGATTCCCACGGAGAGCAGGGGGTCAATGAGAACCCAGCCGCTTATCCAGATGAGAATACCGCCTGCAACCACCGCGACGCTCTGTATGAGATCGGAGATCACATGCAGAGACAGAGAACGGTGGGCCTTGTGCTTATGCTCATCCGCCGCACCTTCGAGGATATAGTGCTGCAGATAGTTGCCAACACCGCCGACGAAGGCAAAGAAGATCATCACGTGGCTTATGATCTCACGGGGATCCTGGAAGCGTTCTATTGCTTCAAACACGATCCAGCCAGCGATGAGGAACAGAAACCCGATATTAATCCTGAAGGCGGCATCGCGCACACGATGCGGTTGGGTGCCGAATTTGACGAGTACAGCTGCCAGAAGTGTGACTACGACGGCAGCGCTGTCGCCAAAAACATGTCCCGCGTCGGCGAGCAACGCAAGGCTCCCCGAGACAGTCCCTCCGATGATCTCGAAGATAAGTATCGCGAGAGTGACCCACCCTACTCGAGAGAGCCGCCTGACCTCGCACCAGCAATCGGTGGGGTCAGGGCAGTCAATATAATGTCCTTTCACGAACCCCTCCGTGCTGGTTTAAATCTATTGAGATCCTAACATTTTTTCTGTATCTTGTCAAGCTGTGCTAGGAGTAGTATAATCGCCCTATGTCATATACAGGAGAAGAAGACCTCAGTACCGCGTACTCCGCTGTGCTTCGTGTAAAACAGTCTCCCAGACTGTTTTACACTACGGGGCAGGCTATGGCCACCGCATAGTATACAAACTATGGCTTTGTATACAAAAAAAGGGGATGATGGCAGTACCGGGGTTATTGATGTTAAAAGACGCATATCAAAAAGTTCAGTGCTCCCCGAGTGTCTTGGTACTATGGACGAGCTCAATTCTTTTTTGGGGTTGTGCAAGGTCAAAGCTGAAGAGTCGGCATTTACGGTGGGAGAGGAGCAGGCGTATGTGTGCTGTATTATTCATGAAGTACAGCAGAATCTTTTCATCATACAGTCTGAGATTGCGGGCTCTCCAAAAACAATTGCGCAGTGGAAAGTACAGCGCCTTGAAATGCTGGTGAATGAAATAGAGAAAGAATTAGCTCCCATTGAAAGTTTTACTATTGCTGGGGGAAGTGAACTTACAACACTCCTCGATATTGCACGGACCATCGCCCGCAGAGCTGAACGATATGTAGTCCTGGTACATGAGTCAAAAATCCAGGCGTTAGATGAGCATACGCGTGCTTATATGAATCGACTTTCAAGCCTTCTCTTCGGTCTTGCTAGACTAACAAATAAGAAATTTGGTATAACAGAGGAGCATCCGGATTACAAATAATTCTTTCTCTTGGATTATTTAATATGGTGGCTGTAGCTCAGCTGGTAGAGCTCTCGGTTGTGGTCCGAGTGGTCGCAGGTTCGAATCCTGTCAGCCACCCTAGTGAAGTGCTGTTTGAATCTGCTAGAATATGATTATGAAAGATTATCAAAAACAGGTAGATGATTGGGTCCAGCAATATAAAATTGGCTATTGGAAACCTCTTGAGATAATGGCCCGCCTTACCGAAGAGACGGGTGAGCTTGCGAGGGAGATAAATCACCGATTCGGTCCAAAGAAAAAGAAAAGCTCTGAAGATAAAAAGGAACTTGAAGATGAAATAGCAGATATTATATTTACTTTATCATGTCTAGCAAACTCTCTTGATTTAGATATTGATCGAGGATTTTCTTCCGTCATGGATAAATGTTATGGCAGAGATAAAGATAGATGGGAAAAGAAGTAAGGTTATCAAGGATGGGTCGGTGATAGAGCAGGGAATTTCTGGTATTGAGCGTGCAGTGGACACTCGGGACAGGGTGGTTGAACGAAATCGAGCTCTTCAAGGAGCACTTGAGTAGTAATAACTATCATGATTACGCAACTCTCAGTTGGAGGATTCGATAACAACTTTTCTTACTTCGTAAACGATGGTGTAAGCAAAGAAATTGCCGTCGTCGATCCTGCTGGTGATATGGATGATATGTTAGCTGAAATATATGCGAATACATTTCAGCCAAGCGCAGTTTTACTCACACACAGCCACTTTGATCATTCCGAGGGAGTCGAGGCGCTTATTCAAAAATATAAGATTCCTGTCTATATGCATATGAATGCAAGGGGGCGTGTCGAAGTCCCACAAGAACTTGAGCGTTTCGTAAATGATGGAAATACTATTTCGATTGGAAAACTTTCTGTAGAAGTTATGTATACACCGGGCCATATCGATGATGCCGTATGCTACTACATTTCAAAAGAACACGCCACGGACGGCACCCCCAAACTTATAACAGGAGATACTCTCTTTGTAGAGGGGTGCGGACGAACTGATTTGCCCCACAGCAATATTAAGGATCTCTATAATAGTTTGGAAAGGCTTAAGAAGCTTCCAGATGATACGCTCATTTACTGCGGTCATGACTACGGGCCAAAGCCTGTTTCTGACATAGCCTTTGAGAAGAAACATAATAAGTATTTTTTGTGCAAGAGTTTTGATGAATTCAAAACAAAAAGAACGTCTCGTTAAATTACTGGACGTTTCTTGTCGTATGTAAGGTGTGTAGAAAGGTGAACATGGGCTAAAAAATATACTTGAGTGGCTTAGACACAGGTTATGCAACACTTATGCACATCTTTTATTTGAAAAAAGACAAAAGCGAATTACAATTAGAGCATGCATACGCATGTCCAACTCTAAGTAACACCTAGAGACGGACAAAGGTGTTACTGCATAATGCATAGCGTACGACGTCAGTTACGGCTGGCGTTTTACGTTTTCAGTGTATTTGTTTAATATTTCTCAGCAGAAGCTTCGCGAAGTTGCATAGTTTATCTTTGCTATAATTTGATGTATGGATTCCATTAGTAGTAGGACGCGTAACAAATAATTTTTATATGATATGGCAAAGGTCGATTTTTAACCACACCTTAAATGAGGAACTAGGATGCTGTGTGTTCGCGTCCTATTACTAACGGGATGGATAAAAAACAGCTGACTGGAATTATAATAGGAGTGCTCATAGTAGCAGCGGCAGGGACCGCATTCTATTTTGGTGCAGGTATTATCGGCAATGATGTATCTGAAAACGGAGGCGAAGCATTTCAATTTTATCGTGATTGGGACAGCCAGTTTAAGGATTGCGGCAATGAAGAGCTGAGAGGAGGCTTTGGATATAATAAAAGTATGCGGGAATGTTTTAAAGAAGCATACGATGGATGTCGATTGGCTAAGATTCATCAAAAACTTTTAACTATCGAGGGGGACCCTATCTATACCACTGCAGTTGTAGAGGGAGAAGCGCCGCTGGGATGCAAGGCGCATGTCTATGTTGACAGCAGAGACAGATTTGGGAAATCGGGGAAGTCAGACACCATATGCTACTCTGTTATTTTAGATTCAAGTAGCGGGCAGGAGTCACTGTTTTTTGATGATTGTGAGGACGGGACTCAACGGTTTTTCTATTAGCAAAAAATTGCGGCGTCATAATTAGGGCAGATCCGCATTAGCGTTTAATGCGGGAGTGTCAGGGGGAGTAGCGGTGTTTTACTCAAGCAGGAGAAGTGCAAACATAAGAGCAATGCCGACAAGAATAGCAGCAAGCTGCTGCAGTGAGCGTTTAAAATCTGAGGTTTTGTGTAATTCTGGCACCAGATCAGATCCTGCTATGTAGAGGAAACTGCCAGCAGCAAAAGCTGCAATGGCTGGTATAAACGCTTTAATTGCTGTGCCCAGAAACAGTGCAATGAGCGTTCCC
Organism: Patescibacteria group bacterium; assembly: GCA_022561335.1. GTDB lineage: Bacteria > Patescibacteriota > Minisyncoccia > Phycocordibacterales > JACZSL01 > JADFRL01. The sequence goes on along the minus strand of JADFRL010000004.1, from coordinate 35,114 downwards.
AGAATTGCCGTAATAGCAGAAAGAAAATTAAAAAGCAGAGCCTTTGCTTTACTGAACCCTGCATGGAGAAGGATGCCAAAATCACTTATTTCCTGGGGTATTTCGTGAAGAATGACCGCTACAGTAGTTGCTATGCCTACTTCTATACTTATAAGATAGGTTGCGCCAATAATGATGCCGTCAATAAAATTGTGTACACCGTCTGAAACAAGTATAAGAATGCCTACAGGCTTTATATGCCCGCTCTGCTTTTCTATTAATTCGATTTCTTCATCGTGATGATTTTCCGTGCCCCCATGGCCGTGTTCGTGGCGCCAAAGCAAGAATTTCTCAAGTATAAATGACAGCACAATTCCGGTGATAATAAGAAATGATATTGCCGGGGTATTGTCGAATGTTCCGTATGCTTCCGGTATCAAAAAAATAAACGTATTTCCAAAAAGTGCTCCCACAGCAAGGCTTACCAGTAGAAACATATTTTTTCTAAGGAACGCCTCCTTAAGTGAAATAATAGTAATGCCTACCAATGACACCAAACTTATCAGCACGACACTTGCCAGAGCATAGATAGTCGTTAATTCCATGATAGTTAAGATAATATAGTGCAACTAACACATGCGCAACAGTAGTCGCAGATGAATACAGATATACTTGAGCTCATTAAATGAAACCAATTGACTTCATGTGGTGTTGTAATAATATGAACGTATGTTCATATATTAGTAAGTCTATGAAGCCCTTATATTTGGAAAAAGTATCAAAAGCAACTACAGCCTTTAAGATTCTTTCCGATCCCACTCGGTTTAAGATACTCTCGTTCTTGTTTGAATCGGAAGGAGAGCTTTGTGTGACCGATATAGCAGAGAAGGTCAGTATCTCGCATTCAGCCGCCTCGCATCAGCTTTCAAAGCTTGAAGCACATAACATTGTCTTTTCATACAGAGACGGGCAATCGGTGTGCTATGAGGTAAACGATAATGAATTGGTGGATAATTTAAGGCAGGTAATGCATACATTTATTCATTAAGTTATTGGCATGCAATCGTATATTTCTCTAATCATTATTATTCTCCTAATTGTAGTTGGAACTTTTTTCATATTTACGCGCGGTAAACAATTTGATTTACCAAAAGGAGATGCTGTATTGCTGCCATCACAATTAAACGGGAATGGAGAGAGAGTTAAAGAAGAAAAGGATCAAAAAGTGGCAGAAGAGCAGGTTATTCCAACTTCATCCGCTGCCGATAATGAATCATTTGTGCTGAAATCAAGCAGACAAATTTTTGAAACAGACGGCGTAAAGCATTCCATTCCTATTGACGAGATAAGACAGGGCTGTTTTGGGAGAGATTGTATTCCTTCGGTTGATAAACCTATTTTTGTATCAGTTGCTGAAGCAAATAATATACTGCCGGAAGATACTGTTGGCATTGGGCTTGTCTTTAAAAGTGAAGAGCGTTTTTATCCCTTTAATATGCTTGTAACCAGGGAAATAGTGAATGACGAAATAGCAGGAGAGCCCATCGTGGTTACCTATTGTCCTTTGTGTGGCACAGGTATTGTTTTTGAAAGAAAAGTTGCGGGTAAGGTTTTTGAATTTGGCGTGTCAGGCAAGCTTTGGCAGTCAAATCTCCTCATGTATAATCGGGAAGCCGATGAGGATGATATTTCCCTTTGGTCGCAAGTTCTTGGAGAAGCTGTGGTTGGAAAGCACACAGGTACCAAACTTCCCATAATTCAATCTGATATTGTTCGGTATACTGACTGGCGTGAGGATCATCCGGGCAGTCTTGTGCTTAACACAGGCCGCATAGGTGACCCCTATAATGGTGACTATTATCGTATTGCGCGTTCGTTTGCTCCGAATTTCAACGAAGCGAATTCACCCCTTTCGCCGACGGCGTATGTATTTGGAATTGAAATTGAAGGCGAATTTAAGGCATATCCAAAAGAGCTGCTTATGGTGGGAGAAACGTCAGATACATTTGCCGGACGGACATTAACCATAAGCAAAGAAGCCAGCGGTATCGTTCGAATCTTTGAGGAAGGGAACGATCAACCTCTGCCTCTTATAACAGGGTTTTGGTTCTCATGGGTTGCCGTTCATCCGGACACGGAATTATATAAATAATCCATATAATTAATATGTTTTCTAAGTATTTAATCATTAATACATAATACAACAATATTATGAATCCCGTTAGAATTAAAAACAACTGAGTTGTTTTTAATCGTCAATTATACTAACAGGATGTATCATACAAAACAACTATGATAAAACAAATTTCCGGCAAGGTGAATAGAAACATCATCATTGTTATAACTATTTTCATTGTTCTCATTATCGGAGGGTTACTTGTTTTTTCCGACGGCAGTAAGATAGCCCAAGAAGACACACAAGGAACAGCCATAAAGAATACGGCGCAAGAAGAGAAATTCGATCAAGTTCCTGCGTTTACACTAAATGACTGGAATGGAAACGAAGTAAGCCTTTCTGATTTTAAAGGAAAACCTCTTATTATTAATTCATGGGCAGTATGGTGTCCGTTTTGTCTTGATGAGCTTCCTGATTTTGCAAAATTACAAGAGGAAATGGGAGATCGCATCATTATCATTGCCATCGACCGTGCAGAATCGACCGCGAGACAGAAAAAGTTCACCGATGAACTTGAAGTAACCGGTAAGTTACTTTTTCTAAATGACCCAAGCGATTCGTTCTATAAGTCTATTGGTGGTTTTTCGATGCCTGAAACTCTTTTTGTTGATAAAGACGGAAATATTCTCATTCACAAACGCGGCCCCATGAAATTTAACGAGATGAAGGAGAAGGTCAACAGTATTCTTAACGATGGAGGAGTTTAGAATCTGTTGATCTCGAACCTGATACGTTAGGTGAAGGATAGTTAGCATTACAATAGCAAATATATGGAAATTATCGGATTAGGATTCATTATCTCTGCATTCATTGCGGGAATTCTGACTTTTTTGGCACCGTGTACGCTTCCGTTGGTGCCGGCATATTTGGGGTTCATAAGTGGAGTGTCAAGCAAGGATTTAGAGAATCCAGAAACAGCACAACGAGCTCGGAGAAAAATTTTCTTAAATGGAGTTTTCTTTATTCTTGGTTTTTCGCTTGTTTTTATTGCCTTTGGAACACTTGCGGGTGTTATAGGGCAGGGACTCGTACCTTATCGTATTTGGCTGACACGCATTGGTGGCATTTTGGTTATTCTTTTCGGACTCTTTATGCTTGGCGCTTTTAATATCTCGTTCTTACAGACTGATAAGCGTATTAAAATGCCTTCCTTCATTAAGGTGGGAAAGCCAACAAGTTCACTTGCCATTGGAGCAGCTTTTGCGTTTGGGTGGACGCCATGCGTGGGGCCTATCTTGGGCTCTATTCTTCTTTTTACTTCAATCGAAGGATCAGCGCTTACAGGGGCTCTTCTGCTAACTGTTTTTTCGGCAGGACTTGCGGTCCCCTTTCTCTTGGTTGCACTTGGGTTTTCTCACGCAACGCAGTATATCAAGAAAATTTCAAGATATCTTAAGTGGGCTTCAATGATTGGAGGCGTATTTCTTATTTTATTAGGTATCCTTTTGCTCACGAATAACTTCAGCCTTCTTATACAGTATGGTTTCCAAATTTTTGGCTTTCTTGAGTACGATGCGCTGTTAGATTATCTTTAGGCTCATATGAAAAATCGAAACATTAAGTACATCGTTGGGGGAGCATTGTTAGTTGCGGCCGTCCTTATTTGGTTTGGAGGAAGTGAAAATAGGGAACTTAACTCTGTAAGTCCACTGCGAGGGGGAAGTCAAGCGGCAACTGTTTCGAGAGCCTTAACAGGAGATCTGGCGCCAAACTTTACACTTACCTCGCTTGATGGAGGTACCATAACGCTAGCAGATTACCACGGCGAAAAACCAGTCATTCTTGATTTTTTTGCTACGTGGTGCCCTAACTGCAGGCGTGATATGCCCAAACTTTCAAATTGGTATGAGCAATATAAAGACAAAGTAGAAGTTATTGGAGTTAATCTTCAGGAGCGGGATACTACAGTTGAACGCTACGCAAGCTCTGCCGGCATCAGTTTTCCTATTGTACTAGACCCAAGAGCAGAGGTTGCCCGTGCTTACGGGGTGCAGTTTACTAACTATCATGTGCTTATTAATAAAGAAGGCATTATAGCAGGAGTTGTTCCGGGGGATATAAAGAAGTCACATATCCTCTCACTTATTGAGGTATCTAAAGAAAATTAGGACATAAATATAAGTACTTGACAAGAAATACCAACTATGATAATGTCGGTTTAGACCATGAAGGTCTGCTTTCCAGCAGTCAGGAGGACTGTTTAACAGGAAGGAGGACATTTTGAGAAGACTTTCCTATTTTGCCATGCTGCTCAGGCAGCTCACGAGAACTTTTTGGGTAATCGACTACCCCAGGACGATCAATGTCGACACGGCCAAGACCGCCAAGATCAGATCTCCGACGGGTGTCGCCGAGGGCGGAGGCCTCGGCGGCCGCTTGAAATCGATCACCGCGGCTCTTCGTAATTTTTTGACCACGACGGCCGACAGCATGGTCGGCGCCGGATGGACACCTGGCCGGCAGGTTCGGGCAACAACGCTCGGCGACCAGGCCGCGGCCGCCTAAGCTTCACTTAGGCCAAGGCGGCCGGACAATAAGGGCGGGTCTCTATGTAGAGATCCGCCCCTTTCTTTTGCATAATTTTGTGCATACGTTATACTACGGCCATTATTGAATATACTTTTTCATATGAACGAAGATAAAAAAGAAATTGCCGGCTACATTCAGCATCATCGCATCAAAGGGTCTATTGTTTTAGTACTGCTTCTTCTTGCCACGTTCCTTGCCGTGAAAACTGTAGGTGAAATAAAAGCCTATAGATTTATCGGCGGAGGTGTGCCGATTTCAAACACCATTACCGTAAGTGGAGAAGGAGAAGTCTTTGCCGTACCCGACGTGGCTAGTTTTTCATTCTCAGTCATAGAAGAAAAGCCGACGGTTGAAGAAGCGCAAAGGGAGGCAACGCAAAAGATAAATGTTGTACTCGAGCTGGTGCGGCAGGCCGGAGTGGAAGATCGTGACATCAAGACAACCGCGTACAATGTGTACCCTCGCTACGAGTTTAAACGAGAAATATGCATATTTGGCATTCCTTGTCCTCCGGGGAGACAGGAACTGACAGGGTATGAAGTCAATCAAACTATTTCCATTAAAGTGCGCGATACCGACAAGGCAGGCAAGATACTTACAGACGTCGGAGTGGCTGGTGTAAGCAATATAAGCGGATTGAACTTTACCATCGATGACGAGGAGGCACTCAAGCAGGAAGCACGAAAAGCTGCTATTGACAATGCGAAGGAAAAGGCGGAACAACTTGCAGAGGATTTAGGGGTAAGGCTTGTTCGCATAGTTAGTTTTGGCGAATCAGGAAGCCAGCCGCGATTCTTGAGAGCCTTCGACATAACGCTTGCAGAGGGTGAAAGTTTAGGTGGAGCCGCTGTTCCTGATATTCCTGTGGGAGAAAACAAGATCATCTCAAATATTTCAATTACCTACGAGATACGGTAAAAAACCAGTTTTATAGCTGTATTTTCAGTAGTTATCCTAAAAACGGCATGTATTGACATTGTAAATACATATGCTATAATCTGCATAGAACACTTTGATTTCAACCTACCGCTCTGCTTAAAGCTTAAGAGTGGTCTCTCGAATTAGGGGATACACCATGACGGGCCTGACAGACGTTGAAAGAAAAATGCGCGGAGAAGCCTTGCAAAGAGCGAAGACTTCAGTGCCTCCTGAGGGCAACGGCCACGCCGCTATGGTTGCCAAACTTCAAGGTGAGAAGGGGTTGGTACAAGACGCTTCTCTGAGGACTCCGAAGATTCCTGAAACCCGTGCGGAATTTGAAACGGCGGATATTAATTTGCTCCGTAGAGCCTCAAAACATTACGGACTTTACCTGCCGAAGAGTGCGCACAATACGCGCAGAGCGTGGTGGAATCAGCTGATGAAAGCTGGAAAGATCCCGGCTCGAACTCAAAAGCGGGAAATGCGTATCACCACATCTTTCGACGGAAGATATGCGGCACGAGCACTCACGCCGAAGGATATTGCGGTTATAGAGGCTGAAATTGCCCGGGTTGCTGCTCCCGGTGCCGAACAGCCCTTTGTTGGCTGACTTTGTTATAAGCCCGGCGGCCGCTTTGCGGTTGCCGGGCACTTTCTTTTTCCTTGACTTTTTTTTTGGATTCTATACTATGTTCTCATTGCCCTGCGGGGCGATTTTTAGTACGCGATGCTTATGAATCCCGTTAGAGGCCGCGGTCGCTGGATGGATGATCAAAAAGTATGAGGAACTATCGAATCTTGTTTAAAAATATAATAACTCTGCAGCGCGGTTTATCGACCGCGACCTGCCTCTAACGGGATGAACCGACTGATTCAATATTTTAAAGACACCAGAGGCGAGCTTAAGCATGTGAACTGGCCGACACGAAAACAAACCATTAGCTTTACGATTCTCATTGTTATTGTTTCTATTCTCACCTCGCTCTTTCTTGGTTTTTTTGATTTTGTTTTTACAAAACTCCTCGATATTTTTATTTTTAACTAACTATGGCAAAACAGGAAGCTCATCAAGAGAGAAATTGGTATGCCATCCATACGTATGCCGGCTATGAGAATGCCGTCCTGCGTAATTTGAAGCAGCGTATAGAGTCGCTTGGTTTGGGCGATTTAATTTTTAATGTTATTGTCCCTACTGAAAAAAAGATAAAAATTAAAGGAGGAAAACGTATAGTAGAGGATGAGAAAATTTATCCCGGTTATATTATGGTTGATATGATAGTAACTGATTATTCTTGGTATGTAGTTCGCAACACACCGCGAGTTACCGGTTTTGTCGGCTCAGGCATTCACCCCGTTCCGCTTTCGCAGGAGGAGGTGGACAATCTCTTTAAGCGTATGGAAACTGATACCGTAAAGCACAAGATTGATTTAAACATTGATGATTCGGTGACTATTATTGACGGACCCTTCAAGGAACTTGAAGGGAAAATTGGAGAAATTGATGAAGAACAGGGTAAGATCAAGGTCATGGTGTCAATGTTTGGCCGCGATACGCCGATTGAATTGGATTTTCTCCAAGTAAAAAAGGTTTAAAAAATAAAGGAGCAAAGTGATTATTATTTTCTTAACCCGGCACCTTGTTTGCTTATAAGCTTGATAATTTACTTGCAGATATATTTTTCTCAATAAGATAGATGTAATTGTTTTTTGCGGATAGACAAGCGAGTCTAACATTTACTAAACTCATTATCACTCGTTAAAAAAATCTAAGATATGGCAAAAAAGGTGGAAAGAAAATTAAAACTTCAAATTCAGGGCGGTAAGGCGACACCTGCACCGCCGATTGGTCCTGCGCTTGGGCAGGCGGGCATCAATATAGGTGATTTTGTAAACCGATTCAATGAAGCGACTTCCGATATGGTCGGCAACATTGTTCCTGTTGAAATTTTGGTATATGAAGATCGCAGCTTCGATTTTGTATTGAGGACTCCTCTTGCCTCACAACTTCTCCTCAAGGCGATCGGCAAACCCAAAGGATCCGGCAAGAATTTGGTGAGCAAAGCCGGAACCGTGACCAAGGCTCAAGTCAAGGAAATTGCCGAAATTAAAATGCCCGACCTGAATGCAAACGATATTGATGCCGCTATGCGCATCATCGAAGGGACGGCTCGTTCGATGGGCATCGAGGTGAAGTAAAATAATATCTTTCTATTTAATAAATAGTACAAAAGGCTCGAAATTGTCGAGCCTTTTGTTTTTAAAGGAAAGTGCTATCCTGTCGATAGTTTAGATCTTCACAGAGAGGTTATCATGAGAAGTACGAAAAGAAAGGTGGGTAGTTATACACTCACAAAACCAAATCCTCTGATGCAGCGCGCAACGCGAATTGTGAGGGGTGTCGGGACATTTGATGATCGATTCGTTCCGAACCACGATGAACTCAACGAGTTGCTCGAGCAGTTTCGGAAGATGGGTTGTGCGGTCGCGCTTACTATGGGCGTCTGGGATCTCTTTCATATTGGCCATGCGAAATATATTACACGTGGCCGATCAGATGCAGAACAGCTTTGTCCTAAAGCTGAGCGTGTGATCATGGTTATTGGTGTCGACGTCGACAAGTTGACGCGGGAGCGCAAAGGGCCGACTCGTCCGATCGTACCGGAAGATGAGCGATATCAAGTTCTCTCATACCTTCGTGCGGTAGACATCGTGACACCGCAGTACGAAAAGGACACGCTCTACAAGATCGTCATGCCGGATGTCCGCATTGTTTCGATGTCGACAAAAGATCTGCCTGATTTCGAAAGCCTCAAGGAATATTGTGGTCACTTGGTGAACTTGGAACCACAGGCGGAAACATCAACGTCTGCTCGTATACGTCGGGTTGCTATTGATGGTGCTTCGGAACTTGGCGATTTGGTGCAGAAGACCATTACGGGCTATTTCAAGGGAGATGACTGATGTCGAAGGCAATCATCGTTTCCTACGTTCCTTCCCCGCATCGAGGGTACATCGAATTCTTCCGAAAGTATGAAGGTGGGGTGCTCTATGTGATGGGCTCCGAGCTCATCAAGGAACACACGAGCCTCGTGCGGAACCTTCCGGCAAACACGCCGGAAGATGTTGTACGGATGCTACGCTCTCTAGGTATTTTCTCTGAGGTTCATGTCCTTAAGTCGGAAGGAATCAGGGCTCTCATGTCTGAAAGTTCGCTCGTGATGCCGGACGAAGATGTTTCTCATGCTCTTGCGGAGAAGTACTTCAAGGGCACGTTGATTCATTATGAATCGGTCTGGCTTCGCTGGGATTGGGGCAGTTCTCGAAAGAAAAATGCGCCCATTGAACACAGGGCGGTGACATATAAGGAACTCGACCGCGAACTCATGGGGAGGGCGTATGAGCAATCCGAGAAGAGTTCTGATTGGTGGCGTCAAGTCGGCGCTATTGCAGTGAAGGACGGGGCTATTCTTTTCGGTGCGTTTAACAGGCATCAACCCTCGGAGCATACTCCTTATCTCGTAGGTGACCCCAGAAGTCACTTTGAGCCGGGAGAGTCAATTGAGATGTCGTCTGCGCTTCACGCGGAGGTGGGCATCATTAGTGCTGCGGCGCGTAACGGAGTATGCCTGGAAGGAGCATCTCTCTATATAACAACATTTCCATGCCCACCGTGCGCGTATGCCATTGCCAATTCTGGCATAAAGCATGTGTACTATGCCGAAGGGTACTCGCTTTTAGGAGCGCAAGAGGTTCTGATTCCGAAAGGCGTTGAACTTGTTCATGTGCGTATGGACCCACCCCTGTCAGCTTGATGGGGGTTTTCTTTATTTTTTCTTCTGCTTTCCAAACCCAACAACGGTTCTTATAGGCTTTGCATTTTTTACAGTGCGAGCGACGCCTGAAATAATTTGTGCGTGCAAATGATTGACACTCGCGCCGTTATAACGAGTATTGCCATAGCGCATCAGCAGTGTTTCGCCTTTGAGTTTAAATTTTTTACTAGCCCAAGTAACATGACTAAGTAGTTCATACCAAGCTTCCTTTTTTAAATCAGAAATGTGCTCAATGTGACTTTTGTGTAATAAAAGCAGGTGTATTTTTGAGCCGGTGTATGGTTTAAAATTTTTTGTTACTATCCAATACTTGCCCCGTCGCAGTATTATTTCGGTGTGGTAGGTAAGAAAATTACTCAAACAGAATGGACAAACATTATCCTTGGTGATTTTTGTAGCACCTTTTTATAATCTGGTCGTCCGATAGTATTTTCTACGTCTACGTGTTTCTTTTTTGTATTTTTAACCATGATGCTTGTCAGTATAAAAGAAGAAAGACCGTCTGCAAAGCAGACGGTCTTATGAGGATCTCCGGAGGAGTGTCATAAAAGTTGAGTCGTATTCATTCCTTTCGTCCTTCGGTACGAAACATTTCTTCTCAGTATCCCATTTGCTTTTGTCATAATTTGGGAAGAATGCGTCGCCGCGGCAGGTTGTATGCACTAAAGTGAGGTGCATTATGTTAGCCGCGGGGAGAGCACGGTCAAAAATTGCCTCCCCCCCGATGACGAAATACTGTCTGACATGGTTTGCCGCCGCCTCGCGGAAAACCGAATCAATGTCACTCCGTATCTCACAAGCAGGTGCCTCATATGCCCTTTGGCGTGTGATGATAATGCTATGACGGCCGGCAAGTGGGTGTCCAAGACGTTCTAGTATTGACTCATGGGATTTGCGCCCCATGACAACCGTATGCCCGATCGTCATTTGCTTGAATCGCTTGAGGTCAGAAGATAGATACCACGGCAGTTTATTATCACGACCTATGACCCTGTTCTCTGACACCGCCGCGATTATTGCAAGGTTTCTCATTTCAACCACCCCCTATGGCGCGTAAGGGATCTTCATCTTAGGGTGAGGGTCGTAGTCTTCGACCTCAAAATCATCACTCCTGAACGTAGACAGATCGGTCGCGTCCGAATTGAGTTGTAGGGTTGGGAGACGGCGGGGTTCACGGCCTGTCTTGTTTTTCTCATCCCAATCAATAATTTCCTTCACTTTCTCGATTTGATTCTCGTAGATATGGGCGTCAGCGAAAGTATGGATAAATTTCCAGGGCTGAAGCCCAGTCACTTTGGCAACCATGAGGAGAAGTGCCGCGTACTGGATCATGTTGGACGGGACTCCGATCGGGAAATCAGCAGAACGCTGGTCCATCCGCATGGAAAGTTTTTCACCAAAGACACGAAAGTGAAGCCATCCATGGCACGGCGAAACAATTGCCTTTTGATGTCCGCCACGGCCAATGTAGTACGGTATCCACGGGGACACGAGATGTGTACGGATCGACGGATAGTTCTTGATCTGTTCGATGACGTGCTCGAACTGGTTGAATGAACCACCATCCGGCATTGGAAAGTCGTGGAAAGCTCCGCCATATGAACCTGGGCCAAGATCGTCAGGTTCTAGACCCAAGCTAGAGCCTCTACCTCGGTAGTCTTCCCAGAAATCACATCCGTACGCGGAAAGCTCGTCGAGTGTTCTAACACCATTTATGAATGCGATGATTTCAGCAATAGGTTTGCGCCAGAATCCGATCTTTCGCTCAGTGATCAGCGGCGCGCCGTTATCGAGGTCAAACACCATGGGGGGCAGTTCGCCGAAGCACGTGATTGCCCCGATCCCTTGGGGCGTTTGCGAAACACGCACTCCAGTATCTAGAATTTGACGGAGCCGGTCTCGATACTGCGTATCGGGGGTTCGATCGCCGTAGGGTTTCATGGCTCATTCCTTTCAATGTTCTGTTAGCTTGGCTTACGGTATCTCTTAGAGGTGTATTCGTCAAGATGCGGTTTTTATCTAAAATTGTTGGGTGTTACAATGGCGCTCTACTGGTTTCTGAAGTTCAGGGCAATAAATACACGGAATAAATATAAGCGCTATGTCATTTTTAGTATTTCCTAATGCTTTCAATATATTTCTATAGAGAATACATACTACAGTTCACTGTAGTAGAAGGATGGCTAGGTCGTGTGCAGTTTTTTGGCTATACTGGTGACTATGATTGTTGAAATGCTTAAAAATAGCGTCGGGGGTGCTCTTAAAAAACTTTCATTGCCTGAAAGTGATGTTCATTTGGAGCATCCTGCAGATTTGGCATATGGTGATTATTCGACTAATGCGGCTATGGTAGGTGCAAGGCATGCACAACAGAATCCAAAAGAGCTGGCAGAGAAAATTGTGCGAGTAATCGCGAGAAATAAACCGGATGAGGTAGAGAAAATAGAAATTGGGGGGTCTGGATTTATTAACTTCTCCCTCTCACGTGATTTTTTTGCAAACAGTATTCAAGAGATTTTAGATAAGGATAAAGAGTGGGGGAAGAATATAGTACTCAAGGGAAGAAAGGTAATGATCGAATACACTGACCCCAACCCCTTTAAGGAAATGCATATCGGGCACGTGATGGACAATGCTGTAGGAGAATCAATAGCACGCATTATTGAGTTTTCTGGAGCAGAAGTGAAGCGTGCAAATTATCAGGGCGACGTCGGTGTACATGTTGCAAAAGCAGTGTACGGTATACAAAAACTTGGCGGCAAGGTTACCGATATAAAAATGCTCGGTAAAGCTTACGTATTTGGTGCTGACGCCTATGAAAAAAATGAAAAAGAAAAAAGTGCAATAGATGTCCTTAATCGAAAAATATACGAGCACAGCGATAAGGAAGTCAATGATATATATGACAAGGGTAGAAGTCTCTCACTTGCACATTTTGAAATTATGTATAAGAAACTTGATACACATTTTGACTACTACTTTTTTGAAAGTCAGAGTGGGGTCTTTGGGAAAGAAGTCGTTGAGAAGGGACTGAAGAACAAAGTATTCGAACAAAGTGAAGGGGCTGTCGTCTTTAGGGGAGAAAAATATGGCTTACATACTCGAGTTTTTTTAAACTCCGAGGGACTGCCCACGTATGAAGCCAAAGAGCTTGGACTGGCTCGGCTCAAGTATGACACCTATCCTTACGATATATCATTTGTTATTACTGCCAGTGAAATAGAGGGTTACTTTAAAGTAGTTCTTAAAGCTATGGAGTTTGTGTTTCCTGAGCTAGCAAAAAAAACCATTCATGTTTCGCACGGTATGCTCAGGCTCAAAACAGGAAAAATGTCGTCTCGAACTGGCGATGTTGTTACAGCTGAATTTCTTATAGATGAAGTGGAGAAGAAAGTGGAAGAGGTAATGAAAGATAGAGACCTAGAAAATGCCGATGAGATCTCTCTGCAAGTGGCCATAGGTGCTATAAAATATTTTGTTCTCAAGCAGGCGGCGAGTAAGGACATTGTTTTTGATTTTGAGAAAGCACTTTCATTTGAGGGAGATTCCGGACCGTATTTGCAGTATGCCGCTACACGTGCTCACTCAATTCTTGAGAAGGCACGCGAGCGCAACATTAAGGAAAGTACACACAGTCGACCAAAAAATGTAACTACCATCGAACGACTACTGTATCGATTTCCTGAAATTGTAAAGCGAGCGCAGAGAGAATACGAGCCGCACTATGTAACGACGTACCTCACCGAGCTTGCAGGAGCTTTTAACAGCTACTATGCACAAGAGAGGATTGTTGATGCAGGGGAGTGTGCCCCATACAAAATAGCGCTCACCAAAGCTTTTTATACCACAATGAAGAATGGTCTCTGGCTTTTGGGTATTAAGGCTCCCGAGCACATGTAGCGTTGCAATTGTACTCGAGAGGGTTTACACTACTCGCGGATCATTCTTTGAGAAGGCAAGTGAGATGCGCATAACTTCCGGAATTGTGACAACAGTGGGAGAGGCGCTGGAGCTTGTACACAAAGGCCTCTCATTTCCTATTCTTGTTATTCCTGTGCCCGAAAGCTTCGGGTTGACGAATCACATTGTTCAACACGAAGAGCAACTTGAAACAGCTGTGACGGAAGCACTTAAAGAAAGTTGTTACTCCAACCCACCCAAGGTACACATCATCAGTCGAGCTGGTTGGGGTAAATATTGGATGGAGTACCGAAAATTCAAGCCTGTCTTTTCGTTTGAGGCGAGCGCAACTTCTGGAATTGTGACAACGGTGGGAGAGACGCTGGAGCTTGTACACAGAGGTCTCTCATTTCCTATTCTCGTTATTCCTGTGCCCGAGAACTTTTGGCTGACAAATCATATTGTGCAGAACACCTCACAGCTTGAGGGAGCCGTAGAAGAAGCACTTGTTGATAGTTGCTACTGCAATCCGTCAAAAGTTCATGTGATAAGCAGGGCAGGTTGGCTGCCGATCAGTTACTGGGGTGCGTACCGAAAATTCAAGCCCGTACAAAAATGAACACATTCACCTTGACCCGTCGTAAACGGCGGGTTTGTTTTTTGAGCAACCTTTTAAAGGTGGTAGTATAGACTTCATATATGGCAGAGAAAAAGGCTGAAAAGAGCGATGTAACGAAACGCGAAGAAGCGATGCTAGCATTTTGGAATGAGCATGACATCTTTAAGAAATCCGAGGAGAAAAAAGCTTCCCAAGGTGAATTTACTTTCTATGACGGTCCGCCATTTGCCACAGGACTCCCTCATTACGGGCATATTTTAACGGGAACCATTAAAGATGCCATTCCGCGGTATAAAACCATGCGGGGGTATCGGGTGGTAAGAAAGTGGGGGTGGGATTGTCATGGACTGCCGCTTGAAAACCAAATTGAGGAAGAATTGGGGCTTAAAGACAAAAAAGCGATTGAGGGAATTGGCATCGATGTGTTCAACAAAGCGGCACGTGACAGCGTGCTTCGGTATGTTGATGACTGGAAGGAAATCATTCCTCGTATGGGCAGATGGGTTGATATGGAATCTGGCTACAAGACGATGGATGCCGCTTACACCGAATCGGTATGGTGGGTTTTCAAAACACTTTTTGACAAAGGGCTTATCTATGAGGGTTTTAAATCAATGCATCTGTGTCCGCGATGCGGTACCACGCTTTCCAATTTTGAGGTAGCACAGGGATATAAAGACATCACTGACTTAGCAGTGACAGTTAAACTCGAACTTGAGGGTGAGCCAGGAACGTATTTGCTGGTCTGGACGACGACGCCGTGGACGCTTCCGGGCAATATGGCCGCTGCCGTTCATAAGGATTCTGTCTATGTCAAAATCAGAATCAAGAATCCAGAATCAAGAATCAAGAATCATTATATTTTGGCTAAAAAGCGACTTGAGATAATAAAAAACGAGTATGAAGTACTTGAGGAGTTCAAGGGTGAAAAACTTATTGGAAAAAAATACAAACCGCCGTTTGACTATTTTGTTGATAAAGATATTGAAGGAAAAGAAAATGCATGGAAAATCTGCCATGCCCCGTATATTTCAACAGAAGAGGGAACCGGCGCCGTACACGTGGCCCCTGCTTTTGGAGCAGAGGACATGGAACTTGCAAAGAAATACAACATTCCCCTTGTGCATCACGTCGGGACCGATGGAACGTTTAGCAAGGAGGTAGTTGATTTTGCAGGAATTTCAGTTAAGCCAAAAGGAGATCATCAGTCGGCTGATATTGAGATTATAAAAAATCTTGCTCACCGGAATTTACTTTTCAAGAAGGAAAAAATTGTGCACACTTATCCGCACTGCTGGCGGTGCGAGACACCGCTTCTGAACTATGCGGCTTCTTCATGGTTTGTAAAAGTGGTCGATATAAAGGGTCAACTTGTGGCCCAAAACAAAAAGGTGCACTGGATACCTGAAAATATAGGAGGGGGACGTTTTGGGAAATGGCTTGAAGGAGCTCCTGACTGGGCCATCTCCCGCTCGCGCTATTGGGGTGCGCCTCTTCCGGTATGGCGCAATAAAGACAGTGGCAGTATGGAAATTATTGGCTCAGTCGAAGAGCTTAAAGAAAAAATACAGACATCCGGTAATACATATTTTATTATGCGCCATGGTGAAGCTGACAGTAACGCTAACAATATCGTAAATGCCGATAATACCGTCCCGTCGCATTTAACCGATAAAGGAAAAGAGGACGTAAAGCGTACAGCAAGAGGACTTAAGAGGGCTATGATTGACATGGTGTTTGTCTCACCGCTGAAGCGAACCAGGGAAACAGCAGATATCGTGCGAGAGGAGCTCAAACTTAGAGAGGAGCAGATTATTGTTGACGACAGGCTTAAAGAAATTCAGACCGGTGAATTTAACGGGAAAAATATTGAAGAGTACCGCAGTTTTTTTTCTTCGCTTGAAGAAAAGATGGTGAAGCGTCCGAAAGAGGGCGAGAATCTTATGGATATGAAGAGGCGTATTGGGGATTTTCTTTATGATATTGAAAAAGCACACAGCAGTAAGAATATTCTTATCATCACACATGAGTACGGGGTGTGGATGGCGGACGCCGTAGCACGCGGACTCACGCAAAAACAAACCACTGAACTCCGTGGGAGCCGTGAAGATTACGCCAATACCAGCGAAGTGCGCAAACTTTCCTTTATTCCACTTCCGCACAACGGTGAATATGAACTTGATCTCCATCGTCCGTATATTGATAAAGTTGTATGTGTCGATAAAAAGGGTTCCATATTAACTCGAATCCCTGAGGTGTTTGATTGCTGGTTTGAATCAGGCTCCATGCCGTATGGACAGTTTCACTACCCGTTTGAAAATACAGATATTTTTGAACCGAAAAAGGAGCGCGGATTTCCTGCGGATTTTATTGCAGAAGGAATGGACCAGACACGGGGGTGGTTCTACTCACTTATCGTGCTTGGGGTAGCGCTCTTTGGGAAAAGTCCGTACAAACATGTCATTGTAAGCGGAACTATTCTTGCAGAGGATGGTCAAAAGATGAGCAAACGACTTAAAAATTATCCAGATCCCATGGATGTTGTGCATCATTACGGCGCCGACGCACTTAGGTATTACCTACTCTCGTCTTCTGTTATGAAGGGAGAAGATTTGAATTTTTCTGAAAGCGGTGTCGCGGAAGTAATGCGCAAGAATATTGTGCGCCTTTCAAATGTACTTTCGTTTTACGAACTCTATGCAGACAGCTCAATTAAGCTGAGCAGCAAAAGTAATAATCGACTCGACCAGTGGATTGTCGCCCGCCTTAGGGAACTTATTAAAGAAGTTACAAATGGTATGGAATTATACGAACTCGATCGTGCCACTCGGCCCATTGCGGATTTTATTGATGACCTTTCAACGTGGTATGTGCGCCGCTCACGCGGCCGGTTTAAGGGGGATAGTGAAGATGACAAAAAAAATGCGCTGGCAACAACCCGGTATGTTCTTCTTGAACTGAGTAAGGTTATGGCGCCCTTCATGCCGTTCTTTGCAGAATATTTGTACCAAAGAGTAAAAGTGGAAGAAGGAGATGAGAGTGTGCATCTTACGGAGTGGCCGCGAGAGGGAAAAATTGATACAGACCTAATAAAGGACATGACGAAAGCCCGCTCTCTTGTCACCCTTGTCCTTGAAGCGCGCGACAATGCGCAAATTAAAGTTCGTCAACCCTTATCGGAATTAAAAATAAAAAATAAGGAATTGCAAAGTAAAAAGGAGATTTTACAGCTCATACGAGATGAGATAAATGTAAAGACAATTTCTTTTGATGAAACATTAGAGGAAAATGTTGTTCTTGATACAGAAATTACCCCCGAACTTAAGGAAGAGGGATATATTCGAGAGCTTATTCGACATATCCAAGTATTACGAAAGAAGAAAGGATTAACACCGAAGGACTTTGTTAAACTTACAATCGGTACCGATGACACTTTCAAGCAATTGGTTATAAAATATAAAATATATATAGAAAAAACGGCGCTTCTCTCAGGCATTACTTTTGGGAAAGTGCGAGGCGAGTATATTCTGGTTGCAGGTAGCGAGGTTTCACTTGCTATAAACAGATAACATGGCTCACCACAT
Organism: Patescibacteria group bacterium; assembly: GCA_022561335.1. Classification (GTDB taxonomy): domain Bacteria; phylum Patescibacteriota; class Minisyncoccia; order Phycocordibacterales; family JACZSL01; genus JADFRL01. The sequence goes on along the minus strand of JADFRL010000004.1, from coordinate 17,573 downwards.
CTATCATACTGATGCCATTGTTCTTGGAGGGATAAATATAGGAGAATCGCACCGTCTTATTTCTGTTTTTACGCAAGATGTTGGGTTTGTGCGCGCCGTGGCAAGGAGTGTAAGAAATGAACACTCAAAATTACGCTTCTGTCTCCAAGATTTTTCACGGGTACAGGTGTCACTTGTTCGCGGGAGGCAGGTGTGGCGTATTACAGGGGCAACAGAACATTATAATTTATACCACTTGCTTTCTCGCGATTATAAGAAGATCGTACTGCTTACTCACATCAGGTCACTATTGAGGCGTCTTCTCCATGGGGAAGAGAGGAACGAATATCTATTCAATGCCACGATTGTATTTTTTGACGCTCTTAAGGATAACAAGGTATCGGCAACCGCCCTAGAGGCTTTAGAACTTATAACAGTTCTCCGTATTCTCAGCAGCTTAGGATATCTAGTCCACGATAAACAATTTTCTATCTATGTTGGCGATGTTTCCCTTGACGAGGCACTGCTTGAGAGCGTCTCGAATATTCGATTGCAAGCTGTAGATGCCATTAACCTCGCACTCACGGCAAGCCACCTTTAGCTAATGAAGTCAAAACTGTACTCCTAAGTTGGTATCCTTTGCTGTATAATAAAATATGCGTGCTGTAGCTCATACACCCGTGTATGAATATGGATGCGCTATTATCCAAACGTTTTGAAATCATGGCAGATGAAGAAACCAGAATTGATCGACTAAAAAAGGAGCTGTATTCACGCAAAAATGAAGAGGTTATAGCACGAAGCAGAAGGGATCTCCATGAACGAGATTTCGACGCCCCTGAAGAGTGGACGCCCAAAGAGACAAAACCGGTTATTACAAAAAAGTTACCCATCTTAAAAATACTTCTCGTCTCGTCAATTGTTTTTTTTGCCGCCTCGGCGGCAATTTCATCGTTTTTTCTTTTTAAGACTCCAGCCTTCTCTCCTCAAAACGTTGAGATAGAAATACAAGGGCCGGCAACAGTGGGGGGCGGGGAAGAATTGGGGCTTCAGATTACAATAATTAATCGGAATCCGGTTCCTATTACCCTCGTTGACCTTATTGTCGAATATCCTAACGGCACACGCGCGGTAAACGATATAAACATCGAATTACGTCGTTATCGGGAGGCACTCGGCACCATTGACTCCGGAGATCGTATTCGTCGGACGGTTCGATTAGTTTTATTTGGTGAGGAGAACAGCATAAAGGACATTAAAGTTATCGTGGAGTTTCGAGTCGAAAGTTCAAATGCAATTTTCTTTAATGAAGCATACTATCAACTTGCTCTCTCAACATCACCTCTGTCACTTGTAGTTGAAACACTCAAGGAAGCTATTTCAGGACAAGATGTTAAATTTACAGCAACTATTACTTCAAACTCGAAGGATGTCATCAAAAATGTGTTATTGGAAGTTGAGTATCCTTTTGGGTTTGAATTTAAATCTGCTTCACCCAAGCCAGAGTTTGCAGACAGACTTTGGTATTTAGGGGATATACCTTCCGAGGGAGAGAAAAAGGTTGAATTTGAAGGTACACTCGTGGGGCAAGATGGTGAAGAAAGAATTTTTCGATTTTCCATAGGGATACAAAGTGAATCTGATCCCAATAGGCTTGGAGTTACCTTTATTAATATCTCAGAAGCACTCTTTGTAAAACGGCCGTTTATTACCGTTGATCTGGCTCTTGATGGAGATACTGAGGACAATTTTGTTGCGCGCCCTGCCGGCACGGTGCGCGCAGATATTTTCTGGACAAACAATCTCCCAACACAAATTTTTGATGGTGAAATCGAAGTGTTGTTTAAGGGAGATGTAATCGACAAACGTACTGTCACTGCCGACGACGGATTTTATCAATCAATTACCAATAGCATTATATGGAATCGACAGACAAATCCCAATCTATCCACCATTCCTTCAGGGCAAAGTGATCAAGTAAGTTTTACGTTCACTCCGTTGGGGCTTGCGTCGGGAATCCCCTTTCGCAATCCCGAGATTGAAATTACTGTAAGTGTGCGAGGGAAACGGCTTTCAGATGCACAGGTTCCTGAAGAAATCATATCTACGCTGACTCGAAAAGTGCGCGTTTCCACGAATTTGATTTTAACATCGCGCGGTCTCCACTTTACCGGGCCGTTTAAAAATACGGGTCCCATACCGCCGAGGGCAGAACAGGAGACGACCTTTACCATCGTATGGACGGTGACAAACTCTTCGAATCAGGTTGAAGATACACAGGTTGTTGCAACGCTTCCTTCATATATGCGATGGATGGGAGTTGTGGTACCGGCCCGCGAAGAGGTAAGCTACAACTCCATCGGAGGGCAAATTACCTGGAATCTTGGCGATGTGTCTGCCGGAGTCGGGGGTGCAACTGCCGCGCGTGAAATTATGTTCCAGGTAAGCCTTCTTCCAAGTTTGAGTCAAGTTGGGGATACTCCAATTCTTATTAATGAGCAGACAATTACAGGATTTGATACATTTACGGAAATTATCACAAGCAGTAGGAAACGAGCACTCACGACTCGCATCACAGAGTCTGGTTTTAAGACAAATGATGGCACGATAAACCCATAATATATGAGCCGTAAGAATAACAGTAGTCTAATGGAAAAAATCGTTTCCTTGGCAAAACGGAGGGGCTTTATCTATCAGAGTTCAGAAATTTATGGAGGGCTTGCTGGTACGTGGGATTATGGACCCTTGGGCAATGAACTAAAGCACAACATAGAGCAATTGTGGTGGAGGCGTTTTGTCTCATCACGAGATGATATGTATGGGATATCTTCGAGTGTGATTATGCCCGAAGCGGTGTGGCGGGCGAGTGGGCATCTTGAGGGATTTACTGATCCTATGGTTGAGTGTGAGAAATGCAGGAGACGTTTTCGAGCAGACCATCTTGATGGCGTGAAAGACTGCTCTTTCTGTGGAGGGAAGCTCAGTGCTGAAAAAACTTTCAACTTGCTTTTTCCCGTAGAAATGGGGAGTGCCGTAGGGGGTACGACGACTGCTTATTTGCGTGGCGAATTAGCGCAAGGTATGTTCGTAAACTTTAAGAACATTGTTAATTCGTTTCATCCTAAGCTTCCATTTGGTATTGCACAAATTGGTAAAGCGTTTCGAAACGAAATTAATCCACGGGATTTTTTGTTTCGTGTCCGCGAGTTTGATTTGGCGGAGTTTGAATATTTTATACGAGAGAGTGACTGGGAACAACAGTTTGAATACTGGCGAGAGCAGATATGGCAATGGATTGACCAAATCGGTCTCTCCAGAGAGAGGGTGCACGAACTTGAAGTGCCGGAGAATGATCGAGCGCACTATTCCAAACGAACCATTGATTTTGAATACGACTATCCCTTTGGACGCAAAGAACTTTATGGTCTCGCATATCGAACCGACTATGATCTTAAAAAACATATGGAAGAAAGTGGGGTAGATATTTCATATCTTGATCAGGAGTCGAATGAGAAGATAATACCTCATGTTATAGAACCTACCTTTGGAATAGGGCGTACGGTATTTGCGATTCTTTGTGAGAGCTATCAGGAAGATACACTTTCTGGTGAAAAGCGTGTATTTCTCAAATTTCCAAAAGCAATCGCGCCAGTGAAGGCTGCGGTATTCCCACTTCTTAAGAATAAGCCTGCTTTGGTTGAGAGGGCAAAAGATGTATACAACATGATTAAAAAAGAAATTCCTGAAATTATGTTTGACGACAACGGAAACATAGGAAAGCGATATCGCAGACAGGATGAGATTGGAACGCCTAATTGTGTGACAGTTGATTTTGACACACTCGAAGATAATACAGTCACGGTTCGGGATCGTGATAGCGGAAAGCAGAAACGTGTGCTTATTTCTAAACTCGTGTCCCGTTTAACGTTTGAAAAGGGTACGTAAGGTGCTATTATGAGCCTTATGGACAGCGGTGGTAAGGATATAACCATCAACATCAGTACGGGGACCATAGTAAAAAGCATTCTCTTTGTATTGCTTATTAGTCTTCTCTTTTTTCTGAGGGACCTTGTCCTTATCATACTTACCGCCATTGTTATTGCTTCAGCCATAGAACCCGCGACTAAATGGTTTATTCGGTATAAAGTGCCGCGTGTAGCAGGGGTGCTTCTGGTGTATGTTATTGTAACCGTACTGCTGTTTGGCCTTTTTTACCTTTTTATTCCGCCCCTTCTTGATGAAGCATCGGGTCTTTTTGCAATTCTTCCTCAATACTTGAACACACTCGTTGATTCCAATCCTTTAACTGATGGGGTAACAAAAACAACCGAAGCTGTAGCAGAGGGGGTGAGGGCTTTTTCTTTTCAGGATGTGATAGTAGATCTCCGATCTGCTATCTCGAATGTTTCTGAAGGGTTCGTAAGAACAGTCAGTGTTGTTTTTGGTGGAGTTCTAAGTCTTATTTTAATTGTTGTTTTTTCATTTTATTTTGCTGTACAGGAAAGAGGGATTGAAGATTTTCTTCGTGTCATAACTCCTGTTAAGCAGCAGGAATATGTTGTCGATCTCTGGAAACGCACGCAGCGCAAAATAGGGTTGTGGATGCAAGGGCAGTTAATTCTGGCTCTCATTATTGGAGTGCTTACGTATTTGGGTTTAACCGTGTTCGGGGTGCCATATGCTCTGCTTCTTGCCCTGCTTGCGGCTGCTTTTGAGATCATTCCTATCTTTGGCCCCATTCTTGCAGCTATTCCGGCTGTGGGAGTTGCCTTTATTGACGGCGGGGCAACGCTTGGTCTATTAGTAGTGGGTCTTTATCTAATTATTCAACAGTTCGAAAACCATCTTATCTACCCCTTAGTAGTAAAAAAAGTCGTGGGGGTTTCTCCTCTCTTGGTCATTCTTGCGCTTCTTATCGGTATAAAAGTCGCAGGCTTTTTAGGCGTTATTCTTTCGGTTCCTATTGCCGCTGCCATACAAGAATTTGTTCAGGATGTGCAGAAGAACAAAAAAGCCTTTCTTGAAAAAAAGAAAGCACGATCTTAAAACTCGACTTAACTATGAGCAAGACGTTTTATATTACAACGCCTATATTCTATCCCAATGCCAAACCGCATATAGGGCATGCATATACCATAACGATTTCTGATATCCTTGCGCGTTACCACCGGCTTATAGGTGATGATACGTATTTCTTAAGCGGTACAGACGAAAACACAGAAAAAGTGGCCCACGCCGCACGTGAGTTGGGAGAAGACCCACAAACATACCTCGACGATATAGTGGAACAGTTTAAGGCGCTCTACACAAATCTCAACATTTCAAACGATCAGTTCATTCGAACCACTGATAAGAATATACATTGGCCGGGAGCTCAAGAACTATGGAGGAGGCTTGCCGTAAAGGGGGACATTGCTAAAAAATCTTACTCGGGTCTCTATTGTACTGGACATGAAACATTTCTTACCGAAAAAGATCTAGTAAATGGAAAATGTCCGGATCATGATGAAAAACCTGAATTAGTTGAAGAAGAAAATTATTTCTTCAATCTTTCAAAGTATACAGAGCAAATAAAACAGAAGATTGAATCTGATGAACTGCATATTATTCCCAAGACCAGAAAGAATGAAATCCTTTCACTGTTATCATCAGGTCTTGAAGATATAAGTTTTTCACGCCCTAGAGATAAAATGACATCCGGGATACCCGTCCCGGGTGACGAAACGCAGAAAATGTACGTATGGTGTGATGCGCTTTCTAACTACATCACCGCTCTAGGTTTTGGCAGGGGAGAGGAGCTTATGCACTACTGGCCCGGCATGCATGTCATCGGTAAAGATATTTTGCGCTTCCACGCGGCGATTTGGCCTGGCATGCTGCTATCCGCAGGACTTCCACTTCCTCAAGCGATTCTGGTTCATGGTTTTATTACCTCGGGCGGCAGGAAAATGTCAAAGACTCTCGGCAATGTTATTGACCCGCAGGAGCTCATTGATGAATATGGCGCAGATGCGGTGCGGTACTATCTCGCCCGTCACGTCTCATCTTTTGAAGATGGAGATGTAACGAAAGAAAGTTTTAAAGAGGCGTATAATGCCAACCTTGCAAATGGTCTTGGCAACCTTGTGGCGCGTATTATGAAAATGGCCGAAAGTTATCTGGACAACCCTGTTGATGTCTCTACGTTTAGAGAACTGTCCGGGGTGAATAATCATACAGAAAATTTTGAATTCAATCGTGCAATGGACAACATATGGTTTCATGTAAAAGAGATGGACGAGTTTATTCAAACAGATAAACCATTCAAACTTATTAAAATAAACAAAGTGGCAGCTCAAAAGCGTGTAACATATTATGTGCAAGAGCTTAACAGGATCGCTGTTCATCTGAAACCTTTTTTGCCGGAAACTTCTGAAAAAATAATCAAAGCAATTTCCGAAAACAAAATGCCCGAAGCACTTTTTCCTCGCAAAGATTAGCAGTTTGTTTCTTATTTTTGCTTAAAAAATTTTATGAATATAAAATTTTTCGATGTTCATTCGCATGTAAATTTCTCATATTTTGACGAAGACCGTGAAGCTGTAATGACTCGCATGAAAGAGGCGGGTGTTGCAACCATTACTGTTGGTGTTGATTCTGCTTCTTCAAAACAGGCTGTAACTCTTGCAGAGCAATACGATAATATATGGGTGTCTATTGGGCTGCATCCAATGGATAATCAAAAGGAATCATTTGATCCGCAAGATTATGCAGATTTAGTACAACATCCCAAAGTTGTAGCCATAGGGGAATGCGGACTTGATTATTTTCGCATCAAGGGAGATACAGAAAAAGAAAAGAAGAGACAAGAACAAAATTTTATTAAACAAATAGAGTTTGCAATAGAATATGATAAACCATTGATGCTGCACTGCAGACCGTCAAGGGGAACTCTTGATGCATATGAAGATGTACTCAGTATTCTCAATTCTTACTTTAAAATTCACGCTTCTAAATTACGCGGAAATGTACATTTCTTTGTCGGCAGTGTCGCTGTTGCCCGACTATTTCTAGATATTGGTTTTACACTCTCATTTCCTGGTGTCATTACTTTTGCTTCTGACTATGACAAAGTTGTTGCGTCTGCTCCGATTGATATGATTCTTTCTGAAACAGATGCCCCCTTTGCGGCGCCTGTGCCCTATAGGGGCAAGCGCAATGAACCGCTCTACGTCAAAGAGGTGGTGCGTCGTATTGCACAGTTACGAAAAGAGCCATACGAGAATGTGAGGGAACAACTTGTCTCAAATGCTCTCCGAGTGTTTAACATTCCGTCTGACGTTGCTTGAAAGTAACTCAACCGCGTATTGCAGATATGAAATCGCTGTGGTAGTCTGTAGGCCATTGTGGCAGACCCAAAAGAAACAATTGAAACAAGTGAGCAGAGCGAACAAGTCGTTTATGAGTTGGGGTACCATCTGTTGCCGACATTGTCTCAAGACAGCATCACAGCTGAGGTGGGAGATATTAAATCGGCAATCGAAAAGTTCGAAGGAGTGTTTCTTTCAGAGGAGCACCCTAAATCGATGCGACTTGCCTATACCATGGTAAAGGTAAGCGGTAATAAGCATATGAAGTTTGATGCGGCATTTTTTGGGTGGATTAAGTTTGAAATGACACCTGGGCAAGTCGTAGCTCTAAAAGAAGCTATCGATAAAAAAGATACAATTCTGCGTTTTATCATAGTCAAGACGATTCGAGAATATACACTTCTGCAGCCTAAATCAAAAGTATATACTAAACCTAGAGCTGAGGTTGCATTGTCAGCCAAGATTGCCTCTCCAGGTAAAATACTGACTCGAACCGCTATTTCTGACGAAGAGCTGGACAAGACTATAGAGGAACTTGTCAGTAAACAATAAGGAGCAAAGCGACTGTGTTTTTCTAAAAATCTATAATGTATCTCAATAAAGTATTTATCTTTGGCAATTTAACACGGGATCCTGAACTTAGGTCGCTACCCTCGGGGATTCAGGTTGCGAGTTTCACCATAGCTACCAATCGAGTATGGAAAAATAAAAGTGGTGAAAAACAGGAAAGCACGGAATATCACAATGTTGTTGTATTCGGACGACAAGCTGAAACCTCTGCTCAATATTTAAAGAAAGGAAGTTCGGCGCTCATTGATGGGAGACTTCAGACGAGAAGTTGGGAACAGGATGGTCAGAAAAAGTACCGCACGGAAATTATAGCTGACCGTGTACAATTTGGTCCGCGGACAGGAGGAGGCGGCAGTGCTCCTCCAGAAAGTGAAGAGAAGACAGATGTAAAAAAGAAGGAAGATGTCATTGAGTATCCTGAAGAAGAGATTAACCCTGATGATATTCCTTTTTAGAAAAATATATCGTGAATAATTCAAAATATATTGACTACAAGGATGTGGAGATGCTTAAAAAGTATTTAACCCCGCACGCTCGCATTCAATCTCGAAAGAACACAAAACTCTCAGCAGGCGCACAGCGCAATCTTGCTCAAGCCATAAAGCGCGCCCGTTTTATGGGACTGCTTCCGTATATTTCATATTAAAAAGCCGCTCAAGTTGTCATTTAAAATGCACGGTCGGGCGGCTCCTGCGGCCGCCCGCTCTCCACTCACTCTCGTGATCCCGCTAAGGCGGGAACGAAGCTCACGAGAGCTCCGTGAGACATTTTAAATGACAACTTTCGCTTAGACGGAAAGACTGCGCAAGGCATTTCAAATAGAAAACCTCGCTAAGACGAGGGAGGAGAGAGTTGCGAGAGGTTTTTAAAATACGCAACCTCGCTTAAACGCGAAAAGCAAAAATAAATACTCCAGTATACTGGAGTATTTACCTGATTGTATAAACTGCGAGAGTTTTTATTTTTTACCAACGCGCTCTGAGTACCCTCCCGTTTCGGTATTTACTCGAATAGTGTCTCCCTGTTCTATAAAAAGCGGCACGTTTACCTGTGCGCCATTCTCAAGCATTACTTGCTTGGTGCCCCCTTGGATTGTGTTGCCGCGAATTGAGGGCGGTGCTTCAGCAACGATGAGATTTATTTTTGCAGGAAGGCGAATCCCAATGACTTTATTATTGAATGTGAGCGTCTCAACCAAAGTATTTTCTTTTAAAAATTGTCCTGATTTACCAATGCTCGCCTGCGGTAAGAAAAATCTATTGCGCGGATTGTCAGCATCGCAAAACCACCACTCACCTCGGCTGTTGTAGAGATAGATTGTCTCTCTGGTGCCAATGTCAGCCTCAACGTGTTTGTCAGATTGATGAAAAGCTCGGCTAGTTACTTTGCCGGTAATAAGATTCTTGAGCTTCGTCTGGTTCGATGCCTGCTGGCGGCTCTTTTTGGAAATAATCGAAGAAAGTACCAAATAGGGTTCATTATCGAGAACAATTATTTTTTTAGCTGCGATTTCATTATATTCAAGCATAGGTTCGTATTTTAGACTAAGTACTCCAGAAAGTCTATGGTGACCGTATGGATCAGTGACCTTTCTCCCCAGAGGGAGTTTTAGAAAGCAGGAGGTCGATATTTATCCGCTTAAGTTTTACAAAATAAATTTTAGCGGGTATTATAGAATAGCAGCCACTGAGAGAGTGGGGTTCCCACTCTCTGGTGAGTGGCCTCGACTGTAGACCTATGAATCTCTTAGGCGATACTGAAACAAATGATACTATATCAGAAAAGAGCGACGAGGAAGTTCTTGCGCTCTCGGTGAGCCGTCCTCATGTGTTTGAGGTTATTCTTGATCGTTATCAAGAGGCGCTGCTTCGGAAGGCGGAGTCAATTCTTAGAAGCCGTGAAGACGCGGAAGACATTGTCCAGGAGACATTTGCAAAAATATACTTGAACGCTTATAAGTTCAAAATCCAAGAGGGAGCTTCGTTTAAATCATGGGCATATAAGATTCTTGTGAATACGGCGTTTACTCGTTATCAAAAAATGAAGCGTGAGCGAGGTGTGCGTCTGCCTCTTGACCCTGAAATATACGAGACGCTTAGAGATACAGAGAGCAGGCAATTTGAAAAGCAGGAAGTTTCAGAATATATTATTTCTGTTCTCTCCCGCATTCCGGATCACTTAAGCAGGGTGCTCTATCTGCATATTATTGAAGGGCGTCCTCAAGAGGAAGTTGCACGAATGGAAGATATTTCAGTTGGCGCCGTAAAAACACGTGTCCACAGAGCAAAGAAAGCATTTAAAAAGGAAAATGCGGCACTTATATAAATTTGTATGGAAGCAAATATACTAAAGAAGAAAATTATGCGAAGGGTGTACACCACGTACGCATTGCGTCTTATAATCAACCGATTTTCTCTAAAATGTACGGCGTTAGTATTTTTTATGGTAGGCGTGGTGTCAGTAGTATCAGTTACTGATGTACTCGCGAATATGCCGAACCTGCTGGATACAGCGGCGCTGTTTTATTTCTCAAAATATGCATTTATGAACGCGGGACTGTTGGTGCAGGCTCTTTTTTTGGGAACGATAGCGTTTATGATATGGCTTTCAAAAGATTTGATACTTTTTTCGCTGTTGCCTAAACCGCAACGATTAGCTTAGGGGGCGCTCGGATTCCTACTTGAAATGCACACATAATTTTCTGCTGAAAATTTGCTCTGCTCGCACCGTCGTGCTGGCCGGGGCATTTCAAATAGGAATCCTCGCTTAGTTGGGAAAAACACGTATTAAAATCTCTCCTGCGGAGATTTTGTGCTTCTCTCGGGTGGCACGACCTGCCTACGGCAGGACCAAGCTCGTACACCCTGCTAGAGGTCTTTCAAAAGGGATGAACCGGTCTGACTTAAGAGCCGGCAAGCTTTTTGTGTATTTCTTTTAATATTTGACTAGATACAGACTTGTTTTCCTTAAGATAGGTACGAGTGGCATCATAGCCTCGTGCGAGTTTGTGTTCTCCAAAACTATAGGATGCCCCCGACTTTTGAATGATGTCAAATTTTTCCCCCAGTGCAATAATCTCACCCTCTTTTGATATTCCCTCATTGTACATGAGATCAAATTCAGTGCTTTTAAACGGCGCCGCCACTTTATTTTTAACTACCTTAACGCGAACGCGTCCGCCGACAACCTCGTCTCCTTTTTTAATCTGGGCAATGCGCCTGATATCGAGCCGCACCGACGTATAGAATTTAAGCGCTTTTCCGCCCGGCGTCGTCTCGGGATTACCGAACATTACGCCGATTTGCATGCGTATTTGGTTTACGAAAATAACTAGTGTTCTGGATTTAGCCGTAATGGCGGTGAGTTTCCTGAGCGCTTGGCTCATGAGCCGTGCCTGCTTGCCTACATGGTAAGCACCAACATCGCCTTCGATCTCGTCCCTCGGAGTCAGAGCGGCAACGGAGTCAATTACAATAACATCAATCTTGCCGCTTCGTACGAGACTCTCGGTGATTTCAAGAGCTTGTTCGCCGGTGTCGGGTTGTGACAAAAGCAGGTCTTCGATTTTAACCCCGAGTTTTTTTGAATATTCGGGATCCATGGCATGCTCCGCGTCAATGAAGGCACAAATGCCCCCCTTCTTTTGAGCCTCTGCAATAACGTGGAGTGCAAGGGTGGTTTTTCCTGATGACTCCGGACCAAAAATTTCAACAACGCGTCCGCGCGGCAGACCGCCTATACCGAGCGCGCTGTCGAGTCCTAGAGAACCGGTGGATATGGCATCAATGCCGACCTTAGGCTTGTCGCCGAGCTTCATGATGGCCTCATCACCGAATTTAGCCTTGATTTCCTTAATGGTGTCTTCGACGTCTAATCCGGAAATTTTTGGCGCGGTTTTTTTAGGCATAGGTTGCATGCATTATTTATATACTAATTCCAGAGACTTTCTGATTTCTCGGTCAAAACGATCGCGAGCTTCAAGCGTAATTATATTATAGCCCGGTGAGAGCAGCAATTGCTCGGAAAAGAGACCTTCTTCGGTTACAAAAATTTGCAGCCCATTAAGTGTGATGTAAGATATATGCTCTGCAGTGCCGCTCACCGTAACAAGTGAACGGCTTACGGTGATGCCATTTTTCGGAGTGGCAATAGTGATAGTCGGGCCTTCAAGAAAGTCTGCCGATTTACTGTAAGCATACCACACTATGATGCCCATAAGAGCCAGAGCAAAAAAAATCTTTATGTATGTGTGAGCAGACTGCGTCATATAATTACTCATCTTCCTCAGAGTTTTTTTCGTTGTCGTCGTAGGGCGATGATTTGAGCACTTCGCGGGGCTTAGAACCATCTGCGGGGCCCACAACACCGCGTTCCTCAAGTATGTCTATGAGTCGTGCGGCGCGTGCATAGCCTATACGGAGTTTTCTTTGCAGATACGATGTCGACGCCTTGCCTGCTTGGAGCACAGTCTCATAGGCCTCTTCATATAATACATCCTTATATTTATCTGCATCACCGTCAAGTGATCCATGAAAGAGAACATTGCTGTCCACTTGAGCATTAGTCAGTTCGATACTGCGGTGTGGTTCATGTTCATAATTTTTCGTGAGGTACTTCACCACCTTTTTTACCTCACTCTCAGAAACATAAGGCGCCTGAATACGTATCGGTTTAGACATATCTCCTGAAATATAAAGCATATCTCCAGCACCCAACAATTTTTCTGCTCCACTTAAGTCAAGGATGGTTCGAGAATCAATTTGAGAAGAAACCTGGAGTGCAATGCGGGCAGGGATGTTGGCCTTAATGAGTCCTGTAATGATACTTACAATAGGACGTTGTGTTGAAAGAATGAGATGGATACCAACGGCACGGCTCATCTGTGCAAGGCGCACTATAGCGGCCTCAAGCTCGCGAGGGTATGTATGCATAATGTCTGCAAGCTCATCTATCACTATGGCAAGGTAAGGCATGGTCTCTGGCAAATCTTCTCCATACTCTTCACTCCCCCCCTTTTCAAGTTTCTTTAACGCAGGAGCCAGAATATTTTTGTGATAGGATTCAATGTCACGCGATGACTCGGCCTCGAGAATATCATAGCGGCGGTCCATTTCTTTTGCAGCCCATTTGAGGGCGAGGATAGTTTTCTTTGCATCTGTAATAACCGGTGTCAAAAGGTGGGGGATATTGTTGTAGAGGGGAAGTTCGACACGCTTGGGATCGATCATTATAAACTTGAGTTGTTCCGGAGAATTCCTATACAGAAGAGATAGGATAATTGAATGAATGGTGACTGATTTTCCGGACCCTGTGGTGCCCGCAATCAGGATATGGGGCATTTTTGCCAGATCCGCCAGATGGGACCTGCCCGCGATATCTTTGCCCAGTGCAATGAGAAGAGGCTTTTGAGATTCCCGGTATGCCTCCGAAGAAAAAAGAGTAGCAAGCCCGACGGTGGACTTGGTGTTGTTGGGGACCTCGATGCCGACGAGCGCTTTCCCGGGTATGGGTGCCTCAATGCGCACGGGATGTGCGGCGAGTGCAAGTTCGAGATTGTTTTGGAGCCCCACTATTTTTGACAGGCGGACACCTTCGGCGGGTTTTAATGCATAACGGGTAACAGAGGGGCCAATTGAAACCTCGTCCATTTCAACCTGTACTCCAAAATTTTGGAGCGTGCGTTTGATGATATTGGCATTGGCTTTTACATCTCCTACGTCTGGTTTGCCCCTGTCTCTTTCAAGGAGTTTCACCGGTGGGGGAATGTAGGAGGCGCCGTGGGTTGGGTAGAAACTAAAATCTTCCTTTTCGCGTTCTTCCTCTTTTTCCTTAAATATTTCCTTGAGCATCCCTTTCTTTTCATCCTCTCCGCCTTCCTCGTCAAGCTCGTCGTCCTCATCTTCTAGTTTCTCTTCATCTTCATCTTCTTCTTTCTCATCGTATTCATCATCGTTCTCATATTTATAATCTTCCCCGTCAAATTCTTCAGATTTACGCTTGCTGTTAAACCGATGCATGAATTGAGTCAGGGGTTTCAGGGACAGCTTAATATCAAGTATGACGAGTATGGAAATGATCGAGAGCGCGAGCAAGAGAAGTGAGGTTGCCCAAAGGTCGAACAACTTTAAGAGGGGAGATGAAATATAATTTCCAATGAGTCCTCCTTTTCCGTCAAACACCAGATCAATAAGCCCAAGCCCTGATATAAAAAAGAGGGAAGAACCGAGTACCCGCGCAATACCCATATGCTGCTTTAGGGTGCTCAAGAATGAAATTGAAAGAACAATTAAAAGAATAGGCAATAAAAAATAGCCGACACCTAAAAGGAGCGTTAGGCCTTTGAAAATCCACGTTCCGACAAGTCCCGCCAGCTCATATGCCGCAAGCATTAAAAATATTGCAAGTACAAAAAAAACAACGGCCCAAACTCCTTGTATTGTCTCTTCCTTTAAGCCGGCTAACATAGATGGAAATTTGAACTTTTTTTTCCTTTTTCTGGCCATATGTTAAAGCATAATAGCATAGAAGACGCAATATAAAGTTAATATCTCAAGGGAACCATGCCCAGAATTGTTCTGTTATCTCAAGGCCGATCCCGTTATCGCGTATAAGTTTGTGGAAGGGGTATTTTCAACAAACCTATACAAGCTCGGTGGGGAGAATCTTTATTGTCTCATATAAAAGATGGGTTTACTTTTTCAGTTGTCCAATATATAATGGACAAGTTTAAGGCTGTCCATATAGGACAATTTATGGGACAAACTTGAGATTTTATATAAAGGACAGTTAGGGGGCTGACCATAAAAGACATTTATATAGTATGGGATCAGAGAATAAAAAGAGCATGTTCGGAAAAAATGCCGACAACCATGATTCCCCCAAAGACTTAGCTGAAATACCCATGATGGATATGGCAAAAGAGAATCCCTCTTTTGCTTTTGCCTATAAAAAAACGGAAAAATTAATTCAGGCGCTTTACCTGATTACTAATTTTGTCCCGACTGATGAACCCTTAAGAATTCGTCTGAGAGAGCGGAGCATGGATTTACTGTCGTCTGTACTCTCTTTTGGCATGCGGGCGCGTCACAGGAAACCTGTCGCTGATTCACCTCAGGCAATAATGCTTGAAATTACAACTCTACTCGATATAGCTTTTACGTCGGGCTATATTTCAGCGATGAATTGTAATGTCCTTAAGCGCGAATATAGCATGCTCTATGCTTTTTGGGAGGATAGGGCCGACACCATTTTACCAAAGGGTGCTCTTATTCCGAAGCGTTTTTTTGAAGTTGACATTGAGAAGGGAGAGGAGCTTCTGGGGAAAGGACGTTTGGAAGACTCGGTCGAGGGAGAGGATGTGCTTGGTAAAGGTATAAAGGACGTAGTTAAAAGGACAAAGGTTCGTATTCAAGGTGCGGCTTTCCGGCAGAGGATTAGCACGGGACCGATACGCAAACGCCGGGATGAGCGGCGTGCGGCGATACTCTCTCTTTTAAAAAGACAGAAAAAGATAACCGTTAAGGATGTTTCGTCTGTAATCGAAAACTGCAGTGAAAAGACACTTCAACGTGAACTTGTGGCTCTTGTCGAAGAGGGTATCTTGAGTAAAGAAGGTGAGCGCAGGTGGAGCACCTATTCTCTTTCACGGTAGACCACTATAACATCAAACAGTGCATATAACAGTGAATATAGCGATTTAGGGCGCTTTTTTAGTGTAATGCCGCAATAGGAGTATATTTTAATCTGTTTTTTATCCATCCCGTTATTTAAATTCTGGGACAGGTGTTTCATATTTAAGGTAAAATGCTTATTTTACGCCTTTTTTAAGCACTTAAAGAAGTCCCTTGTAAAGTTGACTTCTCACTGTACGCATGAGATTCTTATGCTTATTGGGTAAGGCAGGATTTAGCCTAATGTAAAGGAATTTTCTTGCATTATAGTTATCCACAAATATAATTTTGCAGTCCGTTTATACTGACTATATAATTATTCGTAGTATCAAAGAACAGGTGCTTTTGGCGTCTTTATTTTTCGGGTTGGCAGATGTGTTCCTCAGACGGCTGCACGGCTGAATTTCCACAACAACGTTACCAACTAGTCTGCGTGTATTGCCTAGAGTCGATGAAAAAGGGCAATGCAGAGTTAGTGAAAGATTATAAGATATTAACTGTGTACGATTTAATTCGGCTAACTTAATTATTAGCTAGTTCATAGCCGTTCGAATCGTGCAACAGCTTTCTTACTCGCACCTCTAAATTATTATTAATCGCGAGTAGGTTAAAGTCGTAATATAAAAATTATAAGATATGAGTATTGTAAATAATTCTACCGCAGCGAAACTTGCAGCAGGTTTAATTGGTTTGGCGATGGCTTTTTCATTTGTCGGAGCTACTTCAGCTCAAGCGCAAACAGTTGAAGACCTAACCGCACAGATCAACGCCTTGCTGGAAACGATTGCGCAACTGCAAGCAGATCTTGCAGTGTTGAGCGGAGGAGGTTCTACGTCTGCTGTGTGTCCTTATACATGGACCGTCAATCTTACCAATGGAAGCACGGGTGCGGACGTACTGAATCTTCAGAAATTCCTTAACAGCGATTCTGCTACACAAGTAGCGGCATCAGGAGTTGGCTCGTCAGGCAATGAGACCGATTTCTTCGGCTCTCTTACAAGGGGCGGAGTCACGAAGTTCCAGGACAAATATGCAACAGAAGTGCTTACTCCCGTAGGCCTTTCAGCAGGAACCGGATACTTCGGACCTTCTACAAGGGCTCACATAAACTCTCTATGTACTACGTCGGCTCCATCCGGAGACGGTGATGGCGACGGAGGCGGAGATGTATCAGGAACGGGTATGACTGTTCTAGCAGGAGTACAGCCAGCTAACACGTTGGCTCCTCAAAGTGCTGCACGAGTTCCGTTCACGACCTTTTCCGTGACAGCCGGCTCAGATGGTGATGTTGTCATGGACAGCGTAACGGTCGAGCGAACAGGCTTGGCAAATGACTCTGCCTTTGCGGGTATAGTCCTTCTTGATGGAAGCGGTGTGCAGCTTGGCACAGCCAAGGTGTTAAACTCATCTCACCAGGTGAAAGTCGGTGTGGCGGTAACCATTCCATCCGGCCAGACGCGAACCTTCACGATTGCCGGAAATATGGCAGCAAACCTTTCATTGCGCGCCGGTGAAGTTGCTTCACTTTCCGTAATAGGCATTAACACTTCCGCAACCGTATCAGGGAGTCTGCCTATTACAGGAGCGGCGCACACGATAAATGCGTCGCTTTTACTCGGTTCAGCATCAGCCATCAGTTCTTCATTTGATCCCCAAGTATCTACAACCAAAGAAATTGGTGTAACCGCCTACAAGTTTTCAGGCATTAAGATTGAAGCCGGTTCAGCCGAGAAGATACGGATTCAATCGATCAAGTGGAATCAGACAGGCTCTGTTTCCGGACTTGACCTAGGAAATGTTGTGACCGTTGCTGACGGGGTGGAGTTTCCAACAACGCTGTCAGCTGACGGAAACTTCTACACAACAGTGTTCCCAGGAGGGCTCCTTATTGACAAGGGCTTCTCGAAGGACATCTATATCAAGGCTGACATCGTAGGTTCAAACTCCGCCGGGCGAACCGCTGTTTTCGACATTGACGAGTCAACCGATATCTTCGTAACGGGTG
>JADFRL010000015.1 GCA_022561335.1 Patescibacteria group bacterium | reverse complement strand
GCGCCTGCTGGCACGAGTTTAGGAGCCCCTTATTCCTCAGGTACCGTCAATAAACTTCGTCCCTGAGAAAAGACCTTTACGCACCGAAGTGCTTCATCAATCACGCGGCGTCGCTCCGTCAGGCTTTCGCCCATTGCGGAAGATTCTCGACTGCGGCCTCCCGTAGGAGTATGGGCCGTGTCTCAGTCCCATCGGTGGGGGTCAGGCTCTCACCTCCCCTAGGCGTCATAGCCTTGGTAGTCCGTTACACTACCAACAAGCTGATACCCCGCAGGCCGTTCCCAAAGCGCTAAAGCTTTACCCCGGAGGGACTATCAAGTATTAGTCTGCCTTTCGGCAGGTTATTCCTGACTTTGGGGTACGTACCTACGTGTTACTACCTCGTCTGCCACTGACGCATCACGCTATATGCGATGCGCAGAATACAGAATATTGAATTTAGAAATGTGTTTCTTCTAGATTCTTAATTCTTGATTCCAGATTCTGCATCACATGCAGTGTGATACGTCCGTTCGACTTGCATGCCTAATCCACGCCGCCAGCGTTCACCCTGAGCTAGGATCAAACTCTAAAAAATGAATCGGGAGAGCACGTAGTGCTCTCGTTCTGACTCGTATTTGATGAACGAAACAAAAGAAAAAATACTATTGTTCCGTTATTAATAAGGATATTATATGCATGTTCTATACATGAATTGTCAATGAACAAACGAAAAAAGCTGAACGTTCAGCCCACCCAGTACTATTATAGCTGAGTGCAATTATTATACGCGGGGCAAAAAAAAGGTCAAGGCTGCTCATTGTTGGCAGAGCAGCTTGACCGTTCAATAAAGCGATTTACACCCCCTGCATACATTGCAGCCAAAGAGGATTTTCAGGATCCTTCCAATATTTACTTCGCGTAGTTCTGAAGAAATCCCGAAAAAGAAGAACGGCAATGTCGTCAAGGACTCCACTTGTGAGGCCCATGAAGTCACGCTTGTGTCTTTGCGGAAGTAAATCCGGGTGCAGCATGCACGTACCGCCTCCATAAGGGTCGTCAAGTGCATATACAGCACGCGAGACTCGAAGATTTAACATCTCCCCAATGCACATTAGACATGGTTCAAGGGTAGTAAATATTGTTGCTCCTCGAAGATTCTCACGCCCAGTCTTGTCGTTCATGAGCGTATCCATGAGGTTTCGCTCTGCATGGTCAAGGTGCGCGTGCAGAATTCCCCTTTTCCACCCCGTACCAAGTAAACGGCCCTCCTGCACCGCAACGGCACCAACCGGTAAAAGGTCTGATGCAAGTGACTCCCGCGCAGCCTCAATGGCAAGTTCCATGTAATGTTTATCATCCATGACAGCTCTCCAATGTTGCCCATCTAAAACCTTTATACAGATAATTTAAAAAAAAGCAAGAGACCTCCTATAAATCCCAATGAGTGGTAAGATGGCATCATGGAGGTTAAGCTCAAAAAAGAAACTGTTGTCATTTCAGTGGGGGGCTCTCTCATAGTCCCTAATCGGATAAATACTCCTTTTATCAAGTCATTCAAGAAAATCATTGAAAAGTACGTACGAAAAGGATGGCGATTTGTCATCATATCAGGAGGCGGCCAAACGGCAAGAAACTATCAGAATGTTGCAAAACAATTTACCGCTCTTTCAAAAGATGATATTGACTGGATTGGTATTAATGCCACATGGCTCAATGCAAATTTTCTTCGTATTATTTTTGATAAAAAGTCGCATGAGAAAATTTTTACCGACCCGACTAAGAAGATAAGCTTCAAGGAACCTATTTTAATAGCCGGAGGCTTTAGACCCGGCGCCAGTACTGACTACGTGGCTGTCCTTATTGTAAAAAAACTAAAGGCACACCGCTTAATCAACCTCACCAACATCGATTTTGTCTACACCAGAGATCCGCGTAAGTACAACAATATTGACCCCATTAAGGATATAACATGGAAAGCATTTCAAAAACTACTCCCGAAAAAGTGGGACCCGGGGCTGCATATTCCTTTTGATCCTGTTGCCTCAAGAGAAGCTCAAAAAATAGGGCTCGAGGTCGCCGTCATTAACGGACGCAATCTCAAAGAATTTGAAAGATATCTTGATGGCAAAAAATTTAGAGGGACTCTTATTCACCCCTAATGCAATAAAAAATGCTCTGCAGGGGAAACCGCCAGGATGCGTAACATCCTGGCGGTTTAGCATTTTTACAAAAGAACCTTTATTTTCTTTTTTTCTTTCCTTTATTTTTGAAACCTCCCTGCAAATCACTCACAGCAACCAAAAGCGGTGTTGCAAGACAAATAGATGAATAGGTGCCAGCAATAACACCTGTGAGCAAGACAAGTGCAAAATTCTGTGTTGCAAGAGGGCCGAGCATAAAAAGTGTCATGAGAACAAAAAACGTGGTGAGTGAGGTGTTTACTGAACGGACATATGTCTGGTTTAGACTCTTCCCTACTGTCAACTCAAAATCCTCCTTTCGATTAAGCTCCAGATTGATGCGCAGATTTTCACGGACACGGTCAAATACTACAATAGTATCATTAACGGAGTATCCCAAAATTGCCAGAAGTGCCATGATAAAAAGAACGTCCACTTCCGCACCGACCAATACTCCCAGAACGGCGAAAAGTCCCACCGGAACAATAATATCGTGAAGCAGTGCGACTATAGCAATGATCCCATACTTCCACGATGACACCGGAGCCGACACATGCCTAAACACAAAAGCAACAAAAAATATAATAGCGACTGTCACTATGGCAATTGCAATAAAAGCTTTGTTGCGCAATTCTAGACCAATAATAGGACCAATCGAGTTAAACCGTTCAATGGTAATGCTTATAGATCCTCCCTGCGACAGCGCGCCCATTACCGCCACACGCTCCTCTTCAAGTAAATCCCGAGTCCTCAAAATATAATTACTGTCCCCACTTTCCCTCAGTGAAAATACTCCTATAGGAATACTGCCCAATCGAGCTTCAACCGATTTCTTGTCAGGCCGCACGTCAGGGTATGATACCTCGGTAAGAGCACCCCCCGTAAAGTCGATGCCGAACGTTAACCCAAATACAAGTACGGAAAGTATGGACAGTCCTACGATCACTCCCGATAATATAAAAAATATTTTTCTGTATTTCACGATCAGCATAATAATAAAATCAAAAGTTAAAAATCAGAATATAACATTACAATATAAAATTAATAATTTCTTTTTTTCCAATATTTTCCGCATGAGCGTAATTTATCAATAAATTCTGGCTCCATATTTTTACACTTTGATTTATCATTTCCATTTTTGCAATATCCATTTTGCATTTACTTAATTCCACTGCCAAATAAAAATTTTGCAGCTCTTCGATACGAAAAACCTCCAAGCGCATAAAGAAATGTTCGTGTAATCGTAATAGCCGTCAGCATACTCACCATAATGCCTACCCCAAATGTAAGAGCAAACCCTTTGACAATTGATGTCCCAAACCAAAAGAGGATGACAGCCGTAATTATGCTTGAGATGTTGCCGTCGCGAATGGCAAGCCATGCCCTCGAAAACCCATTGCGCACGGCGTCTTCTATGCTCTTGCCTCCTTTAAATTCTTCCTTCATACGCTCAAAAATGAGTACGTTGGCATCAACCGCAATGCCAATTGAGAGAATAAAACCTGCTACTCCCGCTGCGGTAAGCGTCACCGGAACGAGCTTGAATATGGCAAGCATAACGGCTATGTATATTGAAAGTGACACTACAGCTAGCACGCCCGGTAGTCTATACCAGACTGTCATAAAAAGTGCAACGATAGAAAGACCAACAATACCTGAGAAAATTCCTTTGGCAACAGCTTCTTCACCTAACGACGCACCAATAGTCTGTGTACTAATAAGTTCTATGGGCAAAGGGAGTGCTCCAAAGTTTAAGTCGCGCACCAAAAGTTTTGCCTCCTCCGGGGTAAAGCTTCCAGAAATAGTGGCTTGCCCTCCAGAAATTACTTCACGTATAACCGGTGTAGAGATAGGCTCGCCGTCAAGAAAAATACCGAGGATCCTCCCTACATTGTCTCTCGTAATTTGCTCGAATAAATCAGCCCCTTCGCTGTCAAACTCAAGCACAATGATTGGCTCATTGGACAACCCCCCAGTCTGAGTAGAGCCAAACTCAAGTTGTGCACGCTTCAGGAACCTCCCCGTCAGGCCTGTTGCAATAAACACATCGTCAGTAACACCATTTGAAATAAGGTTCTCTTCGTCCGTCAGCTGTATAACAGAGTCATCGAGTAATTTAAATTCTAAAAGCGGCGTCTTCCCTATTAACGCAATAGCCTCACCCACGTCGGTAATGCCAGGCAGTTCAATGATAAGCCGTTCTTCGATAATGCCTGCAAAGCGTCCTCCTCTCTCAACTTGGACAATGGGTTCTGCAACCCCAAAAAGATTTACTCGTCGCTCAATAACGTCACGAAGTGCATCCATGGATTCCTTGACTTCTTCAACCGCCACCTCTGACACATCGGCTCGATAGATAAGATGTGAACCGCCAGAGAGATCAAGGCCGAATTTAAAGGGGAAACGGCTATCGGACCCTACCTCCGAGCTGTAGACAAAAGAGCCGACTAACACGCCGCCAAGAAGCACCATCAAAGCTAGCAGCCTCATTTTCCACACGCCCCCTCCCAATTTCTGGCCATTTTCAGCCATAGGATTATTTATAACAATTCTTACTCTAGGAGTCTATCCAATATCCAAAGTACATCAAAAAAATGTGGAGAGTAACTATAGCTATTTAAAAATAAAATAGACAGCTACGCAAGATGAAGCAACTTTTTGAGCTCGGCTATACCTTCTTCAATTGTTATTTCAGGTTCCCAACCGAGAAGCTCTCGTGCACGGGTGTTATCAGCAAGCGTGTGTTTTGGCTCAAGCCGAGTTGGAATATAGGTTGTTTCTCCGCCGATAAGTTCCGCAATCCTGTTTACTGAAAAATTGTTACCGGCTCCAATATTAAACACCTCCCCATTTGAAATATTAGTGCTTTCTGCTGCTAACATATTAGCCCGCACGACATCATATACATGTATAAAATCTCTCGTCTGCTCACCATCGCCGGTAATCGTCATGGGTTTTCCCTCCCCCCGCTGTTTTAGAAACTTCCCTATGACGAGTGCGTACGCGCCCTCAGTATTTTGCCTGGGCCCATAAACATTGAAGTAACGAAGTGACACTGTCGGCAGTCCATATACTTTGCTCCACAGCTTGCATTGAAGTTCGCCGACATACTTCTGCAAACCATATGGTGAAAGCGGATGTACCGGCATATCCTCAGCAAGCGGCGTTTTCCCCCCGTCTTGCGTCGAAGCGGGTTGATCACCATAAACAGCACTTGACGCGGAATAAACAACCTTTTCTACACCTCCCTCATGCGAGGCTATGAGAACATTAAGTGTCCCGTTTACATTTACGTCATTTGTCTCATTGGGATTTTCAATTGAATACTGAACCCGCGGCAGTGCTGCTACATGAAATACGTACTGCGCACTTTTTATCACAGGTTTGATGGCTTCTATATTCCTGATATCCACATCGTGAAGTATCGCCTTTTTATTTACATGTTTTTTTTCTCCTCCAATTAAATTATCAATGACGGCTACATCAAACCCGCGCTCGATGAGCTCGTCAACAATATGCGACCCAATGAATCCGGCTCCCCCTGTGACAACTGTTTTTTGTTTTTGTCCCATATATATCGCTCATTTATAACCCACTCCGAGATAGTAAGGTTTTAATTGTAAGTAGTGTTATCTTTAAGTCCACAAGGAGAGAGCGGTTTTTAATGTAGTAAAGGTCATACGAAAGTTTTAGCTCCGTTTCCCCGTATTGCACATCAAACTTTGGCGGTTTACCTTGATGAATCTGCGCCCAGCCTGAAAGTCCGGGCTTTATAAGATGACGTATATTATAGTAGGGAATATTTTGTTCATACAATTTCACAAGACGTAGAATTTCAGGACGCGGTCCAATAAGAGAAAGATCTCCTCTCAGTACTGCCCATAACTGCGGCAGCTCATCAATACGCATTCTGCGCAGTATGCGTCCTACGTTAGTTATTTTCTCTTTTTCGCTTTCGCTCATAGTTCTAAATTTTGTAATGTGAATCACTTTTCCTCCTTTCCCCACGCGTTCTTGTGTAAAGAAAAGGGATCCTGAACCTTCAAATTTTACAGACAAAAAAACAAGTGGGTACAGCAGCAGAGACACCGTGCCTAAAATAAATGACACACCTATATCAAAACTCCGCTTGAGGAGATCGTAGACGGTTTTCGAAGACACTGACACATTATCAATAAGCCAATTCTGTTTTACAAACGAAAGTGGCACACGATCAAAAATACCCTCATATAGTTTACTGACATCAACAAGCTGAACCCCCAGAAAGATAAACGAATAAAGTGCCGGCAGTGCCGGCATAACTCGTTCATCTTTCGTATCTATGACTACAATAGAAACTTTCGTATCACGAATAGCTTCTTCCACTCCTTTGATAAGTTCAGACGCCTTGACCTCATCCAGATCAATGCGGGCAACAAAGGTAAGGTTATACCGTGTGTTGTTATTTACTTCCTCCTCAAGCTCTCTCAATTCCTTCCCGCTTCCAATGAGTAGCGCCTGCTGCTTTTTACGTATGCCCAGCGTGGGAAACAAAAAAAGTCTCCACCACACTATCAAACCGGAAGAGACAACAAGATAGATGAGTAAATTGGTTTTAGGCGCAATGCCAAAATAAGGAATAAAGAAAAAGAAAACAACGGCAATTAAAATATTTATTACTTGAGCATTTAAAATAATTGTCGATAACCTCCTTTTGAAAAGTATGGTGTGCTTTCCATACAATCCTGCAATGAAGAAAACAAGTACCCAAACTACAAATAGAAACGAGAAAGGGATAAGGTGGTTGTAAAAGAGTGTGCTCTGTGGCATCTCAAAATAGCGCACAATAAGAGTAACCCAGAGCGCGAAAATAAAGATAATTATGTCTCCCACAAAAAGGAGCAACGATTCTGTTTTGAAGGTTATAGTCATCGCAATAATCTAAGTGAAAAATCAGATTAATCACATAGTACAACAAAATACTCAACCGGCAAGTTACGGTATGTAGTGAAAATTGCTGCCATGATAGTATTATAATAAGCTATGTTACAAAAAAAGAAAAAGATTTTATTCGTTATTACAAAAAGTAATTGGGGTGGAGCGCAACGTTATGTGTATGATCTTGCCACTAACCTACCTAAAAACACTTTTGAAGTTGTTGTTGCGCATGGCGAATCGGGTGAACTTGTCGACAAACTTACGAGTGCCGGCATACACACTATTGAGGTTAGCTATTTAAATCGTGACATTAAATTATTTAATGAACTAAAAGTATTTCGAGCACTTTTGGCTTTATACAGAAAAGAAAAGCCTGACATACTGCATTTAAATAGCTCAAAAATAGGAGGACTCGGCTCTCTGGCAGGCAGAGTTGTTCACATTCAAAGAATTATATTTACAGCACACGGGTGGGCCTTTAATGAAAGTAGAGGTAGCTTGTTAAAACTTCTCATATGGTTTATTTCATGGTTGACTGTCATGCTGAGCCACATCGTAATCACCGTCTCCTACAAAGATACTGAGCAAGCACTCTCATTTCCGTTTATATCTGCAAAAAAAATCCATATGATCTATATAGGAATTCATGTCCCTATATTGGAAGCACGAGATACAGCCCGACCTGCTATCACACGCGAGGCTAAAGCGTTCTCTCCCAAAAATGTTTTTTGGATCGGAGCTATAGCCGAATTGCACAAAAATAAAGGGCTATCATATGCTATTGATGCTTGTGCAAAGCTCGATCGTACTAATCACAATTTTTTCTTTGTCATTATAGGTGAAGGAGAAGAGCGAGAACGGCTTAAATCGCAAATACGCGACAGGGGCCTTGAAAATCATATTATTCTGGCCGGGCATATAGCAAATGCGGGAAAACTTCTCTCTGCGTTTGACATATTTATACTTCCATCAATTAAGGAAGGGCTGCCTTACGCACTGCTTGAGGCAGGACTTAACTCTTTGCCTGTTGTCGCAAGTCGAGTGGGTGGAATTCCAGAAGTTGTTGAGCACAACGTATCCGGTTTATTGACGGCTCCTAAAGACATCCTCGCTATTAAGAATTCTTTAGAAACACTCCTGCATGATAAGCGTTTGAGGCACTCATTGGGGATTGCTCTCAACAAAAAAGTAAAACAGGATTTCTCATTTGCTTCCGAACTTGCCGAAACACAAACGGTATATTTGGGGGAGTAGACCCCTACACCTTTCATGTCATTGCGATTTGCCTGTCTGCGTGCGACCACGCACAGGCAGGCGTGTTCCGATTCTATCGGAACAATGATATGAAAGGTGTAGGGGGTAGAGCGTCTACGTAATACCAGGAAGCTCATTTTCCATATCATCACGGTGTACAATCCGCCGATATCTCCTCATGCCCATAAGTATGCCGAGTCCAACAAATTCGGTAATAAGATGAGAGCCGCCGTAGCTTACAAACGGAAGCGTAGTGCCCGTTACAGGCAAAAGTCCAACATTCATGCCAACATGAATAATAAAGTGTGACATTATAAAAATGGCCAGACCTATGCCAAAGAGCATTTCAAAATTTGACGCACCGTAGAGTGCGTTAGCCAAAACGCGCCACAAGACAATACCAAATAGTATAAAAAGAAGAAATACCCCCAAGAAACCCCATTCTTCAGCAAAGGCGGCAAAGATAAAATCAGTTTCATATTCAGGAAGGAACTGCAGTCTTGATTGTGTGCCAAATCCTATTCCTTTACCGAAAAATTCTCCGGATCCCACTGCAACCGTTGATTGATACGCATTATATCCTGCCCCCTGCAGATCAGTTAGGGGATGTATGTATGTTACAATGCGCTGCTTTTGATAATCTTCAAGCGCATAGAACCATAATCCGGCTGACATGACAATACCCAAGAGAGCTATTATTGCAAGATGCTTTTTCGATATACCTGCTACGAGCACAATACCAACCCAAATCAAAGCAATGATGATGGCCGACCCGAAATCGGGCTGTAAAAATACTAGTATAAACAAAATGAATGTATAAAAACCCGAAACAAGAATATGCTTTACATGAGCAATTTCTACATGCCGCCTGGAAAAATATTTTGCAAGAAGCAAAATAAGTACAAGTTTTACAGGATCTGACGGTTGAAATGAAAATATACCAAGATCAAATCTATTTTGAGCGCCTTTAATGACATCCCCCAGTATAAATAGAAAGAGCAGTACGACGCAGGAAATAAGAAAAAGCGTGATAATAATCCAGGTACGACGCAGGAAGCGAAAATCTACAAAGCTAAGCCCAAAAAAGAGAGCTACGCTAAGCCCTACCCATAATATCTGACGCTCAAAAAAATAGTTCTCACCCGAAAAGGAATTCATTGTTACGAGTCCTGCTCCAACAAGAGCAAGTGTGGACGCGAAGAGAATCCAATCAATTCCTTGATTATTATTAAATAAACGATCTATAACATTGCTAACCCGAGATCCCATATTGCAAGACAATATACCACACCTTGAGTAAAATTGAGATTCAGGTAAAACGGGGTGGTGCGCTTTATCTTAACTATGTCTAGAAAACATCAGTCGTTCGGGGGATAATCTCAATTACTGCCGGCCCGCGCTCACAAATAGCATCTGAGATTTGCCTATATATACCATCGAGATCTCTACTTGTTGCAGCCTGATAATACTGCTCTCTTGAACCCGCAAGTCGTGCCAGAAATTCTGTATTAACATCATCTCCAAGACCAATCGTGAAAAGATTTACGCCGTTCTCCTGTGCCTTTTGCGCCGCCTCTTCCGCATAGGGCTCGCCGCCGGGATCTTCAGGCGCATTTGCCAATCCATCAGTTAGAAGCACTGTAACTCTTCGATTGGGAAAGCTCTGTCCATCTTCTCGAATGCGGTTAATACTCTGGTCTAACTCGTCTAGAGCCTTTAAAAGGGCATCTCCTATATTAGTAAAACCTACTTCCTCTTCAGGCTTAATGTCAAGAAACGATATGGCAGCTTTGGTTGCCCCATGTTGTGAGGTCAGTTTTTGGTCGACGAAAGATTTGGTTGCAAATGTTACCAGACCCGAGCGATCGTTACTTGAAAGCCGTTCGACAAAATCTTCTGCCGCCGCCTTGGCATCAGTGAGCGGTTGCGGAGGATCGAGACCGTCATCATTCATACTCCCCGATGTATCGATTAAAAGCATAACATCAACAGGTGCAATACAAGCTTCTAGTTCTTTAGAAAATGGTGTCGGCCAAGTAAAAACAACATTGACGGTGGAACGGCGAGGGACAAAATCAACAAAGGTGCGTGATGCGGCTATGGCATTACCCAGAGCATTGAACACCACAGCAATTATTTCTACATCAGGAATTTCAAATACTGAACTGTTTTCTATTACGGCATCAATTCGAGGCAGCGTATCCGCATTTTTGAGTACACGGCTTTTCACTGAAAGAGGGTTTCCCTCCTTAGGAATTATTCGGCTCCATTTAAGTTCTCCCTCGAATTCAAAAAAAGTACGGACGGGGATGTTGCCTTGCGTTTCAATGGTATTTTCGAAAATAGGTGAAATACTGCCCGGAGTCAAAAAGGAACGGCCTCTGCGTGTAGCAATAACGGCATTGTTTACATCGAGTAATTTAAACGTATATCCAAAATTGCGGACACCCGCATTGAAATTGGCATTTTCAATGTAAGCCACCGTATTGTACACTCCCGGCACTACCTCAAACGCTCTTACAAAAAGAACAACGGGGTCAGTCACTTGAAACGGACACAAGTATTTGGAAGAGCCGCCGCAATCAATTCCCAATTCATCTTGGTTTTGTTTTCCATCAAAGTATGTTGGCGGTTCATAGAGGCTCACAAAAAGAAAACCTCCCATGAGAATAGCTAACACAAAAATAGCGGAACTTATGTAGATAACGCGACGTTTAGTAGACCATGATAACGGCATAAGTAAATTGTAACAAAAAGAAATCGCACCCGCACGCAAAGGCGCGGGTGCGGTTGGGTAAGGTGGAGAACCTCAGATCATGGAAGGTCGTGGTGCAAAGAGATCTGCATATTCTTCCAGAGGAGGCTTACCATCACGTCTATTCCGGATGAACTCTGTCCAACCAAAAAAGGAACCGTTTACCAGAAAACAAGACACGGAACAATCATCGTCTGGTGGTCCACCGCAGTGACATCTCTTCTCGCAACAGAATACGGTATTACGTACATCGCTTAACATGTTTGATTGAAATCGATCGATAAGTCGACGAGACACTGTATCATGCGAACCATTTCCATGATACGCCCACCACAGAATAAGGTATTGGAGGTGGTGATGCGTCGTCCGCAACAAATGCCTCCCTTCCCCATTGGATAACGATTCCAGGAGTTCACGTTGGCTTCTCAGTAGACCTGCCAAAGGCCACTGCTTTTCGTAAAAGAGCTCGAGAAGAAACCCGTGATACTTTTCACGAACCCCAAAACCTAAGGAGCAATTATCATATGCACGCACGAAGGTGAAGGTTTTTTTGCACGCATCACTTTCACACATGCCGAGGCGATTATGGAAGTCACGTCCATAACCCGACGGACTATTTTCCCAGTCGCTCTGATTTTGACGACCAAAAATATGCTCTATAACCAATTGTTGATGAATCGTACGCACACCGCCCATTGGGCCACCGCTCAAGGAAACGTGTACCGCTATCCCTGCCCAACGTTCAAGCGCAGCTTTACAAGCCATAGGCGAAGTTCCAAGAATTTTGTTCATTCCTTTACTCCTGCACTCATCGCACTGTATATAGTGCTGCGCTGCGACTCTCCACTCAGAAGGTACTTTTCCTTCAAGAAGTCGCTCGTCTAATGGAATGGTCCTGAGAAGAAGATGCGCCTCCCGACACGAGAGTGTCATTTCCTGGTCCTGCTTCTCTGCTGTCGCTGCTTTATTCACGAGATATCTCCCTTCGTTGATTATGGGTCTGATCTAACTGAGAGCATATCATATCTAATTAGAATCCAAAAGCCGTCAGCCAATCTATGGACTAACAGTTTTTTGTCTAAAAAATAAAGCCCCCTCAAGCAGTCCCCGAAGGGCCTGCCATTAACTTCCTCGCCCGCCTATGCGCTACGCATAAGCACGCACAGGCAGGTTACATGCAGACAGGCGGACAGGCGGACAGATACAGTTTTCTTATTAAAAAATAATGTTCATTCTAATCACTCTTTATCCCACTACTCCAGCATACTGGAGTAGTGGGAATTTTTTATGATTATTTTTTGAGGATCCTCGGTACTACGCAAATTTTATTAAATACATTGTTCTGGCGACTAGCTACTTTCCCCCAAAAGAGTATCATCGCCTCAAGTAGGCTTAACTTCTGTGTTCGGAATGAGAACAGGTGTTGCCCTACCGATAAATCACCAGAACAATATATTTAATGTGCTTTCAGACAAAGGTTGATCCGCTTCTTGAGCCAGAGGCTCATCTTCCTTAGGCATGAGGCGGAAACTTCCGAGTCCGGAATGTTTTGATAATGAATCGTAACGGGGTTACGATTCATTCCATCGTGTCAAATTCATCCCCCTATTCTCCCTCAGCAAATGCTTCGAGATCACCTGACCTGCCTACGGCAGGGCAGGTTACGAGATTCAATTTTATCAAATAGACCAAATAGAATAGAGCAGTTTGTCCCATCTGATTTACATTGTAAATTATTCGGGAAATTAAATCACATCCAAACGAAGCGACGTTCAGAATTCCTAACAGGAATCGACGAATTAGTACTCCTCGGCTAAACACATTACTGTGCGTACACCTAGAGCCTATCACCTAGTCATCTCCTAGGGGTCTCAAATGATTCCTGATCTTGAGGTTGGCTTCCCGCTTAGATGCTTTCAGCGGTTATCCATTCCCGACTTAGCTACCGAGCGATGCTCCTGGCGGAACAGCTCGTAGACCAGAGGTCAGTTCCTTCGGGTCCTCTCGTACTACGAAGAACTCCTCTCAAGAATCGACGCCTGCAGCAGATTAAGTCCAACCTGTCTCACGCTCCTTTTCACCCATTACTGGATGGGACGGACTATATCTTCTCTGACATAACATCAAAGGCTAACGTATAGTCTCTACGGGTCTAAAAACAGAGTTTTTAGTTTCCGATTTTCAGTTCCCTCGGTATTGTCCTTATACGGTATAAGGATTCCACCGATATAGTCAGCTTCTCCCGAGCCCTAACTTAAGTTTGGGCTTGGGCCGCCGTGATTAGATTACTTTTATCTTATTTCATCCCAATTACAAACCTCCGGTTTGTAACGGGACAAGTAGACGAAAAACCTGATTTAATATCGTTATATTCCGGATTCAGACTGTAGAAGAGTCAAATTTTGTATTCGGCATTGTCACTTTGACTTTTGCATTTTGATTTTTGACTTCTCTACGGTCTGAACCCAGCTCGCGTACCTTTTTAATTGGCGAACAGCCAAACCCTTGGGACCTTCTCCAGCCCCAGGATAAGGTGAGCCGACATCGAGGTGCCGAACACCGCCGTCGATATGGACTCTTGGGCGGTACCAGCCTGTTATCCCCGGGGTAACTTTTATCCGTTAATCTCCGGCCACATCTAATGTGTACCGTCGGTTCACTATGTTCTGCTTTCGCACCTGCTCGGCATGTACGCCTTACAGTCAAGCCAGTTTATGCCATTACACTATCGGCACGGTTTCCATTCGCGCCTAACTGACCTTAATAAACTCCTCCGTTACTCTTTAGGAGGATAGCGCCCCACTAAAACTACCTGCCAGATACTGTTCCTCGCCGTTTTTGCCGTCGAGGTTGAGAGCGCACATTTTAAAAGGGTGGTATTTCACTGGCGACTCCATGCCGCCCAAAAGCAACACTTCAAAGTCTCCCACCTATGCTACGCAGTTGAAACGTACGCCCAATATCAAGCTATAGTAAAGCTCCCGGGGTCTTTTCGTCTAGCTGCAGGTAGGCGGCATCTTTACCGCCATTGCATTTTCACCGGGCTGTTCCTCGAGACAGTTCCCCAGTCGTTACGCCATTCGTGCACGTCTGAACTTCATGTGTCTTTTTGAGTAGAAATGTGCTATTTCCACAGACTTCCATTGTTTCCAATGGCACTGACTATACCTTCATCTGAACTTTCATGAATGCTAGAATATTTTTTTGCGAATATTTTCTTTTACCACCGCTGTTCATACTGAACGCAATGGGAAGAATAGATTGCAAACCGCTTGCAGTAGTATGCTGATTGTTTTTCATGAGCATACACACCTTCTTAAATGACTCAACATCACGTTGCTTTGCAGAAAGCAATGGATATTGCTCAAAATGCGGTATTATTTTTTCTAATAAGTCGCTTAAACGACGCACCTCATATTTGATAGTGTCATCAGTTTTTCCGTCGCGCATAAACCCACATCCAAAATGCTTTTGCATAATGAATAATTGCTGTGCGCGATCACGATTTTGACTTACCGAAAAACTTGGTTTTGTCTCCCAACCCACAATAAATCGCGAGCGTTTAGTGAAAGATATCGAAAAACATCCTTCACCATCTACAAAACCAGATATATATTCTGAAACATTTCTTTGTTTCAGAGCCGGCGTGTTATGAATTGTTCCCATAAATAAATGGTATCACCAATCCATCCTAGTCCCTACTAACTAGTGGGGACTAAAGTCGATACGGGGTCATCACTAATAAAATATTAGGAGCGGACTTCCCACGGTATTACCATATCCATTTGGACGTAGGCTTCACCGTTATGAGCCGGATTCTTTTCATCCAGGTTATCCGTCGCTGCGACGCGGGCGACACGGCGCCGGTAGCGGCGGGCAAGATCCATACGGACTTCGAAAAGGGCTTCATCCGAGCCGAGACGATATCGTTTGCAGACTACGACGGTTTTGCCGGGGAGCTCAAGGCGAAGGAAGCCGGCAAAATGCGCACTGAAGGCAAGGAGTACGTGCTCGCCGACGGCGATGTGATGCACTTTCGTTTCAGTGTGTAGCGCCACCAATTACCCTGTCTGCGCTAGCTTGATGCCAAGCTTCTTGCTCTCGCTCAGCAGTGTGGCGGGCGCTGGTAAACGCGAGGCTTGCGGGTCCGGCTCGT
>JADFRL010000034.1 GCA_022561335.1 Patescibacteria group bacterium | reverse complement strand
CTCTCGGTAAAAGATTGCACACAATATTTGTATACTCGAGCTTTCCCTGCATGCGCTCGACTGCTGCTCTAATAATCTCATTGTGGTCATACGCTAATTTCGGCAATTCTCGCACACTGTACCAGCGAATTCCAGAGTCATCGTCGAGTCGTAGTACTTTATTTTCGGGAACAAGGCCAATGTACGCCACAGAAACAACTCGTCCACGCGGATCACGCTTAACTTCGCTGAACGTATACAGTTGCTCAATGTAGACATCTCTGATTTCCCCCTTCTCACGCAATAGGCGCACCGCCGCCTTGTCGGCAGTTTCTTTCGGATGAATAAGCCCACCTGGCAAACCCCATTTGTGTATAAAATGTGGTGGACGATGCACGCGAACAAGAAGCACGTGTAGTTTTTTATCAAAAACTCTAAAAAGTGCAATATCGGTCGCTAAAACAGCAAAGCGTAACTTGTGCGGTGATTTTCCTGACATACTAAGTGTATTATATACACTTCCATAATTTTGTCAAGCGGTTGTTCAAACTACCACAGAAACTACCCCTTCTCTCCAACTAAGAGAGCCGTTGAAACAAGCTCGTCAAGTTCTTTCTCCGAGAGGCCAAATTCTCGCTCCCACATTTCTCGAAGGAAGGGTATAAGATAGGCCTTCGCGTGTAGTGTCTGCATTCCAAGAAGAGCAAAAGCCTGCTCGTATTCCTCTACTGTAACGCCCAAATAATTTTCCTCCATCTCATATTCCCAATTATCCATATAGGGATATTTGAGTAGAAAATGGTTGAGCGCAAGTAGATTATCTGTTGGGCCATATTTTTTTTGAAAACTTTCAAAGTACGGCACTGCCTTTTCCTTGGACACAATTTTCTTATGCAACGCATCAACTGTACGCATTTTTTTAAAATACTCCGGTGCGGCCATATCGCGAATAATAATACGTCCACCGGGAACAAGAAGTTCGTGCGCGTCAGCGATAGCTTTCACAACCGATGAGATGCCTTCTCCACGAGAAAAGAACTCATGCAAAACAGAGACAAATGTAATAATTTCATAACGATCTTCTCTTGCAAGGAGGTCTCGCAAATAAATACGCTCGAAACGTATATTCTTAACACCATCTTCACGTACTTTTGCTTCGGCGCGGTCAACAAAATTCTTATTTAAGTCTATCCCGATCACGTTTGCTTCAGGAAACAGCTGAGCCAAGTGCATTGTCACAGTCCCATCTGCACATCCGACATCCAGTATTGAACGTGTTTTGGGGGGAACATAACGTGCAATAATCATTTTCTCTTGCAGGGGGGCAGAGAGTCGTTCAAGATATCGATTTTCGTTCTTTATAGATTTCATAAATAAAACTATATCAAGGGAGAGCCGCCAACGATACATGGGTATGACCCGTATCGATCACTGTCCCATGACTGCTGCGGGTCGTGGACGACGTTAGAACCTGTATTTTAAACAATGGTGCTAGTTTAAGCTTCTCCAAACTTAATGTCATCACAATTACTGAATGACGTTAAGATTTATCTTATACAGAAGCTAACAATTATTATTTTATAAGAATGTGGCGCTTTACCATAAGTGGAACGATTCCTCCGACAAACATAACAAGTCCTCCAACAAATATTACAACGTCGAATCCAAAACGGTCGCCCATTATACCCCCTAGCGCGGCAGCAAGGCCATACGCTATCGCCACAGCGGTTTGATAAATCCCAACTGTCTGCCCGTATTCCTTTTGATCAATATTGTTATAAAAAAGAACTCGCCATGAGGTGAGATTAACGGCGCTTATAAAGCCCAAAATAACCATTGCAATATAGATATGCCATAATAGACTCGCTTGACTAAGCAGCATATAAACAGATCCAGTGATAAAACTGGTTAATGTGAGTCCCCATATTTCATCGAAATACCCTTTATGTATATCGAAAAACTTTCCAACGGAAATGCTTGTGAGGGCCCGTGTGAAGTAATAAATGAAGATAGTAATTCCTACGTGCGTGGCACTACCTCCTTCGATAAAATTTACTACATAGAGTGCATATATAACAAAAATGAAGGCGTCTGCTCCCCAAAACGTTATATCATTAAGAGTCATCGCGCGGAGTATTTTTCCACGCGGAGAACTTTGATAAAAATCGATTTTGTTCTTATCTTCTCCAGCAAGCATAGGAATAGTATAACAGTTTCTACCGTCCTAGCCCCATACCATTTTTCACGCTGCAAACAAAGGGTCATTTTTTTGCTGCCGGACTAGGAGTCTCGATCTCTACGAGATCAGTATAGGTTGTCGATATTTTATTTCGTTCCTCATAAAATATCTGGCAACCTTTTCGAGTCCTATCCGGACAGAGACCAAGTAAATTCTCCAATGCTACGCATCAGAGTTTAACCTGCTCTATCTACGGGTCGTGGACGCATTCAGAACTCTTGATTGGAGGAGTATTAGGTTGGAATTGACTGGATTGCCGTTTGTGTTTGTATAAAAAAAGCCCACCGAAGCAGACTTTCTGTAAAATGGATATGTAGCTTGTGAACAGCTAATGCATCCTTTGGCGTCGCCGTTCTTCAAACTTCTCTTCAATGAATTCAGAGAATGGGACTTCTAGGGGATTTTCATCATTCCAAATGAGGAGGTTGTCGTGACCCAAGTCTTCAAAAACCATGAATTTTCGATCACAGGCTGCACACAACCGAGTTTCTCTCGGTTGAATGGCTGTGCAGTAAATGTACTCCACGACTTCTGTTTCAGAGCCGCATGCAGGACACTTTGGCTGTTCTTCCCTGTTGGTTCGAATCTTCAAGGCCATCGCCTCTGCTTCTGCGCGGGGCTGATAGGTATAGGCACAACAGGACATCATGTGTTTTGTTCCAGGTGCGTCGTGACAACAACAAGCACAGGGTCCGCTTTCTAACGTGCGCTCAAAGTCGCTAAGTTCACCCATCTCTTTCATTCCTTTTCTTCGCTCCAAAAACTAAATACACAGTACCAGATGTATATAAATATGTCAACTATTTGGATCACTCAGTGGACACATTCAGAACTCTTGAGTAGGAAAGAACAGCATAAGAATTAGAACTATTCCCCATCACGAGTACGTCGGTGGTTTAGCCAGTGAATTGTATAGAAAGTTAATCCCACAGGAATCAAGAAAAGGAATACGACCCCAAAGATAGATATGAGGGTTGATTGTTCCAAAAGGAGGCGGGCTAATTCCTTCACAATGCCCAAGGAGTAATAATTTACTACCTGAAAGAATATCCAGACCCATAAGGCAACGCCGAGTAGCCAGATAATGATAAGGTAGATAAGATGTATTTTGTAAATTCTTTGCATATATCTATTATGGCAATTCTAACAACCACTGTCATTAGAGATTACCCACATGCCAATACTATTTTGCCGGGCTAGACCTCGAACCGTCTCGGTCGCCCTTTCCCGGTCAAGAATATGACCCGTCTCGGTCACTGTCCCAAAAATGCTGGCACCTCCGGTCTAGAACCTGTGCCGGTGATACCCCGTAAG
>JADFRL010000003.1 GCA_022561335.1 Patescibacteria group bacterium | reverse complement strand
AGAATATGCCGGGGGGATCGAGTTATCGTCCCGGTGACGTGCTCAGATCAATGTCAGGAAAAACCATTGAAATAATGAACACCGATGCTGAAGGGAGAGTTATCCTCGCAGATGCTATTACCTATGCAAAAAAATTTAAGCCTCGTCTTGTTGTAGATGTGGCGACACTCACAGGGGCCGCCATGGTTGCACTCGGACAGCGTGCGTCGGCGATCATGACGAAAGACAGAAAACTTGAGAGTTTGTTTATAAAACTTGCAGAGGAGAGTGGTGACTATATGTGGTCTCTGCCTCTGTGGGAAGAATACGAGGAAGAAGTCAAAGGAAGTAGGGGAGATGTGACTAACACACATAACAAGAGCGGACGTTACGGAGGGGCCATTAACGGCGGCATATTTTTACACGAATTTGCACGAGGTCTTCCGTGGGTGCATATTGATATTGCCCCTCGTATGGAGTCCATTCCCAGTGATAATCTTGCCCCCGGCGCGGCAGGCGAGCCGGTACGCTTCCTTCTAAAATTAATCGAATCGTATTAATACCACTTGAATACGTGGACCCACTTGGAAACCTGGTGTCCAAGTCGGGTGAAACTCTAAGGCTTTTGAGTCACTGTAATAATTGACATAGTTAAATAAATAGGCTATAGTTATAATAGAGTTCAAACTTTCTTGGAAGATAGAAAATGGAGAAATACACTATGTCAAAAGCGGTTCGATTAGATGGGACCAAAGCTCAAGCAGAGCCGCCCAATCTCACAGGGATTGAGATTTGTATCGGTCCTGATTGCGGTATCGACACAGGCATCCCCAAAGCGTGTGATATAGGTGATCCACGCCGCATGGGAAATTACGTGGAGGGAGCCGGCCAATTGTGTCCCTCTTGCGCCCGAAAAATATACGGAGGGGTTCGCCTTTCTGTATGAGCGGCACCAAAAAGCTGCATGGAGAGCCGCCACTAATCTTGTGAGCGGCTCTTTCATATTGAATAAACAGCTAAACAACGTATAATTTATATATGCATTCCGCAGAATTCAGCATCAGAACGGAAGTATTCGAAGGACCTTTGGATTTACTGCTCACTCTCATTGAGAAACGAAAGCTTCTTATAAATGATATATCGCTCTCTTGCGTAACTGATGATTTTATAGCGTATACAAAAAAAATAAATGATTTTCCCATATCTCAGGCAGCTCACTTCGTACTCATCGCTTCTACACTACTTCTTTTAAAATCTCGCTCTCTGCTTCCCACGCTCAGTCTAACCGATGAAGAGGAAGGAAATATTGAGGATCTGGAACATAGATTAAAGCTTTATAAATACTTTAAAAAATTATCGCACGGGATTGCAGATAAATTCGGGAAAAATATCATTTTTCCTCGAACATACGTAAAAAGTTTCGAGTCTCTGTTCTCACCGCAAGCGAACCTCACGGTCAAGCTGATAGACTCTTCCATTAAAGATGTAATCAAGTATCTTCCCAAAGGGATTTTTGTCC
This sequence comes from Patescibacteria group bacterium, assembly GCA_022561335.1. Lineage (GTDB taxonomy): Bacteria > Patescibacteriota > Minisyncoccia > Phycocordibacterales > JACZSL01 > JADFRL01. The sequence goes on along the minus strand of JADFRL010000003.1, from coordinate 51,505 downwards.
CCGAGGTTACTGTACAAAAAATGATAAGCCTGGAGAGTATGATTGAAAGTCTGGCAAATCGAATCCAGAAGAATATAAGGTTGAGCTTTAAAGAATTTTCAGGAATGGGAAAATCGGAAAAGATTAATGTTATCCTGAGCTTTCTTGCCCTGCTTGAACTTGTAAAGCAGGAACTCATTGCCGTAAATCAAGAAGAGCATTTTGGTGATATACAAATGGAAAATCAAAAAGTGAGCGTTCCTATATACAGTCAGTAATTAAATACACATGAACATAGAACAGCAAGTAGAAGCAATCCTCTTTTTCAAGGCGGAACCTGTAAAAATAAAGGAGTTGGCAACAATTCTTAAGAAAAGCGAGAAAGATATTCAAGAGGCTCTTGTCAATTTAAAAGAGCAGATTGAGGGACGTGGAATTTGTCTCATGGAAAAGGATGCTTCAGTGATGCTCGGAACCGCACCTGAACTGTCAGAGTTGATTGAGCGGATTCGAAAAGCAGAACTCTCCAGAGACGTGGGAAGGGCAGGGCTTGAAACGCTATCAATAATTTTATACAAATCTCCCATTGCCAGAAGTGAAATCGATTATATTCGAGGGGTCAATTCAACCTTTATACTAAGAGCCCTCATGGTCCGCGGTTTAGTGGAGCGTGTCCAAAATCCTGACGATGCGCGCAGCTTTCTCTACAAGCCGACATTTGAACTTTTATCATTTCTTGGTATAAGTAATATCGAAGAATTACCCAACTTTGATACAGCAAAAAAGGAGCTTGAAATATTTGTTAAAGCAGGAGAAGAAAAAATAGAAGACGATGGAGAAAACACAGAACGATCAACTTAAGCGCCGTGACAGGGGAGAATTGAGCTACATAAGAGTTGTAATCTTCTTCTCTATACTGGGGCTCATCGTAACCTCACTATTAATCTTTACTAAGGAGACAACTACACCCGCACGTCCCTCTCCACCAAAAAATTCTGAAAATCCTCCTATTATCCTGAAAAAAAATCCGTTTGACGATCTTAATCTAGAAGCTCGAGCGGCGATTGTCTGGGATATCAATAAGCAAAAGTCACTGTATGAATACAACAGTGAAGCGCAGCTTCCTCTAGCCTCACTGACTAAGCTCATGACAGTTTTGGTGGCCTCTGAATTACTGCCAGACGAATATATTATAACAGTCGAGGAGGACTCTCTCCTGGAAGAGGGGGACAGTGGGCTTTTCGCTCATGAAAAATGGAATCTTTCTGATATGCTGGATTTTATTCTGGTCGTTTCTTCCAATGACGGAGCTAATGTAATTGCCAGTATTGCCGGAGCAGCTCGTATGCAGATGTCCCCGCAATCAGATGACTCACCAGAAGCTACATTTGTGCGAGCCATGAACTCCAAATCAACAAACATAAACCTTAGTCAAACCTATTTTATCAATGAAACGGGGCTAGACCCCAACTCACGTATGAGTGGAGGATATGGATCTGTGAAAGACGTCGCTTTGCTTATGGAGTATATTTTGAAAGAGCACCCGACACTTGTCAGTGCCACTGTATATAAAACTTTAGACATTACGTCACTCTCCGGCATTACTCATACGGCGACTAACACCAATAAAATTATTGGGAGCATTCCAGGACTCATTGCCTCAAAAACAGGATTTACCGATTTGGCGGGGGGAAATCTTATAGTTGCCTATAATGCCGGACTCAACAGACCCTTGATCGCCGTCGTTCTCAGCTCTACACAAGAGGGAAGATTTAGCGATATAGTGCAGCTTGTAGAAGCCAGCCTCCTCTCACTCTCGGAGTAAAAGCATTTCGTCTCCTATCAGCTCCCTGCCTGCGCATGAATGCTCGGCTCGGAAACGCCCAAGCCTTTAGCTTGGGCGTTTCACTCGCTCTGCGCCGCTAATAGTCTTTTGCGAAAAACCCATTAAATAGGTACAATTTAAGCGATGATTATCGACATTGTTAAAATTTTTGTACCTGCGGCGCTGGCTTTTTTTATAGGCATAGGCATTACCCCGATAGTTACCCACTATCTATATAAACACAAAGCGTGGAAAAAAAAGGCGGGCAAGGTCGGTCTCGGCGGAGGTGGAACGCCTATTTTTAATAATCTCCACAAGGACAGGGAAGTCGGCATCCCCCGCATGGGGGGCATTGTTATTTGGGCAAGCTCATTTATTACAATCATTTTAATTTGGGCTATATCAAAAATATTTCCGGGTGAGATTACCCAAAAATTAGACTTTTTGAGCAGAAATCAAACATGGATCCCTCTTTTCACTCTCATGGCAGGTTCCTTGGTGGGACTTGTCGATGACGTATACGAAATTTCTTCGACACTGAGACAGGGAACAGGAGGGCTGTCCTTGAGGGCGCGCCTCTTAATCGTAGGAGCGGTAGCACTGTTCGTCGCACTATGGTTTTTCTTTAAGTTGGATATTACAACAATAGGAATGCCTTTCATAGAGGATTTGGCTGTCGGCTGGTTTTTTATACCCTTTTTCATACTCGTTACGTTAGCTCTCTACGCAAGCGGTGTCATTGACGGCATAGACGGATTGTCGGGTGGAGTATTTGCAGTTATTTTCGCCGCGTATAGTGGTATAGCGTTTTATCAACAGCAAATTGACCTAGCGGCGTTTTCTGCCATGATCGCCGGAGGAATATTGGCATTTCTTTGGTTTAACATACCTCCGGCAAGATTCTATATGTCTGAAACTGGAACGATGGGGCTCACTATAACACTAGCCGTCGTTGCCTTCATGACTGATTCATTGGGAGGAGGCTATGGGGTTCTCGTTTTACCTATAGTAGCTTTTCCCCTCGCCATTACCGTACTCTCTGATATTATTCAAGTTCTGTCAAAAAAAATCAGAGGGAAAAAGGTTTTTCTTGTAGCACCCATTCATCATCATTTTGAAGCACTTGGCTGGCCAGGATACAAGGTAACGATGCGTTTTTGGATCATTAGTGTTATTTTTGCCATCATAGGTATGATACTCGCGCTCATTGGCTAAGTATGAGAAAAAGTAGAGTAGACAGACTCTTTCTCATAACCGTCACCATTCTTGTTATCTTAGGTTTTTTCATTTTTAGTTCCGCCTCGCTTGGATTGCTAGCCCGAGACGGAGCACGGTTTTCATCTGTAGCATTTAGTCAATTTTTTCTCGGGATATTTTTAGGATCAATGGCGCTTCTTGTCATGTCCAATATTCACTATAACTATTTGCGCAGATATTCTCTTGTGATATTCATCCTCTCAATGGTTACAACGCTCTTGGTTTTTGTCCCGGGTCTAGGCCTTGAATTCAATGGGGCGCGAAGATGGCTCCTCATTGGCACCATGTCAGTTCAGCCATCAGAATTTCTAAAGATAGCATTCGTTATTTATTTTGCCGCTTGGTTATCAGGAATTAGAGATAAGTTGCATTCTTTTTTCTACAGTGTAATTCCCTTTGTACTTTTAATGGGAATCATAGGTGCGGTGCTTTTATCCCAACCTGATGCCGGCACACTGCTTGTTATATTAGCTGCGGGATTTGGTATGTTTTTTGCTGGAGGAGCCAGATGGAGAGATATTGCCGTACTTGTCGGCGCATCTCTATCAGGAGCTGTCCTCCTTGTGCTGTCGCGTCCGTATATTATGGATCGAATACTTGCATTTATTAATCCGGAGAGAGACCCCCTTGGCGCAAGTTACCAAATTCAACAATCTCTCATTGCTGTAGGATCAGGTGAACTCTTCGGTAGAGGCTTTGGACAAAGTATTCAAAAGTTCAGCTTTTTACCTGAGCCTATTGGAGATTCTATATTTGCCGTAACAGCCGAAGAATTTGGATTTATAGGAAGTTCATTACTCATTATCCTGTTTCTCTTCTTGGCTCTAAGGGGCCTTAAAATTGCAACTCGTGCTCCTGACTATTTCAGTGGACTCGTCGTCGTGGGAATTGTTATACTGATAGTGTTTCAATCATTTATCAATATGGCTTCAATGCTAGGTATATTCCCTTTAACGGGGTTGCCGCTTCTCTTTGTAAGTCATGGAGGAAGTGCTCTTTTTTTTACACTTCTTGGGGTTGGAATTATCCTTGGCATTTCTCGTTATGGAAAAGTATAGTATGAATAAGGAAGTCAATATTAGCAGTAACATCCCAAAGAAATGAAGATTCTTTTTACTGGCGGAGGTACGGGGGGGCATTTTTATCCCATCATCGCTGTAGCGCAGGAGATTAATACTATAGTTAAGGAGCAGAAACTACTGGAACCTTCTTTGTATTATCTAGCTCCGGATCCATTTGACGAACAACTTCTGTTCCAAAATAATATTGTTTTTAAAAAGAGCCCTGCGGGCAAAATGCGGCGCTATTTCTCTATTCTTAATGTTACCGATATATTCAAAACATGGTGGGGAATAGTCAAGGCCGCATTCCAAGTATTTTTCATCTACCCCGATGTCATTTTCAGCAAAGGGGGCTACGCCAGCTTTCCTACTGTCATTGCAGCTAAACTTTTCCGAATTCCCATATTTATTCACGAATCTGATAGTATTCCCGGCCGTGTAAATATATGGGCAGGAAAATTCGCCAGACGTATTGCACTCTCTTATCCAGAGGCTGCTAAGTATTTTCCTAAGGAAAAAGTCGCCTATACCGGCAACCCTGTACGACGCGAACTGTATACCTTGGCACCCGAAGGTGCTTTAGAGTTTCTGCACCTTGAGAAAGGAATACCGGTGATTTTAATACTAGGGGGCTCCCAGGGAGCAGAAATTATCAATGACACCATTATAGACGCTCTCCCTGAGTTAGTCTCCAAGTATCAGATTCTACACCAAGTGGGAAGAAGAAATTTCAATCAGGTCAAAACTACTGCCCACGTCGTGCTTGAAGGAAGTGAGCATGTTACTCGCTACCAGCCTTTTGAATATTTAAATGACTTAGCTCTCCGAATGGCAGCAGGATCTGCGGATATTATTATCTCACGCGCAGGTTCGACTATCTTTGAAATTGCCATCTGGGGAATACCGAGCATTATCATTCCTGTTCCAAAGGAAATAAGCAACGGGCACCAGCACAAAAATGCTTTCACGTACGCACGGTCAGGAGCCGCTATAGTCATAGAGGAAAAAAACCTTACACCCCACATATTAACTGCTGAAATACATCGTCTTATGAATGACAAGGATCAGCAGGAAAAAATGAGGAAAAGCGCTAAGATGTTTGCACATCCCGATGCCGCAAAAAAAATTGCAGAAGAACTTATACGAATAGCACTTACACATGAATCCCGTTAGTAATTATAGTGGTATATACAATAAAATATATAAAACCGATGAATATGAAATGTAATCATCATACAAGTAACTCATCAGCAGGATGAACCCGATTAAAGATGCTATTTCTTACAATGCAACATTCATTAAATCCATTATGTATTTAGATGAAGTTCTCTAACCCATTTCAAAAGAAAAGCGGTACCGAAGCTAAGGTGGTAACTCGCATCGCTCCAAGTCCTACAGGTCCACTGCATGTAGGGACAGCTCGGAGTGCCCTTTTTAACTACCTGTTTGCCAAACACCACGGCGGACTTTTTTTGCTGAGAATAGAAGATACTGATAGAAAAAGATCAAAAAAAGAATTCGAACAAGACATCATTGAAGGCCTCGCATGGTTGCAACTGCCGTATGATGGATTTGAAAAACAATCACTGCGCACGGATATATACACCACCTATATAGATCGACTTATTGATAGTAACAAAGCTTACTCTTCCAAAGAGGCCAGTAAAGAAGATCCAACTAAAACGGCAGAGCTTATACGCCTTAAGAACCCCAATAAAGACATCACCTTTCATGACCTCATCCGGGGAGATATCACCTTTAATACAGCTGAACTTGGAGATTTTGTCATAGCTAAAAGCCGCAGTGAGCCGCTCTATCATCTAACCGTCGTTGTCGATGATTTTGAAATGGGAGTCTCCCATATCATTCGAGGAGAGGATCATATATCAAACACTCCGCGGCAAATCTTGATTCAAGAAGCCCTCGGTATTGAAAGACCCAGCTATGCACACCTACCTCTTATCTTAGCCGAAGATCGCTCCAAACTTTCAAAACGCCACGGTGCTGTCTCACTTTCAGCATTCAAGAGCGGCTACCTGCCTGATGCCATGATAAATTATCTTGCATTCTTAGGATGGAATCCGGGAACAAAAGAAGAAATTTTGACACGAGATGAACTTATTAAGCTTTTCGATATCTCTGATGTCCAGAAAGGAGGAGCCATATTTGATATTGTAAAACTAAAGGCAGTAAATAAAAAATATATCAATCGTCTAGATAGAGAGGCTCTACAAGAAAGGGTCATCTCAAAACTTCCCACGAGAGTAAAACAACTAGAACACTTCAGTGAAGAAATTCTCAATTCTGCACTGCCGCTTATTAGAGAGAGAATCAAGACGTTTGATGATATTACGGCGCTTGCAGAAAATGGAGAGTTGGATTTTTACTTTGCTCGTCCAAACTATGAGGCTAGCCGACTCCTCTCTAAGGACGCACACGACCTAGGGCAAGTTAAAGTATATCTCGAGACCTTGCATAGTATATTAGGATCCCTTGATGCAGGAGCATTCTCTGAGGACTCCATTAAAGCCGCCGTATGGGACTTCGCAACCAAAGAGGGCAGAGGACTAGTGCTGTGGCCTATGCGATACGCGCTGACGGGACTAGCAAAATCTCCAGACCCTTTTATTATAAGTGAGATCCTTGGTAAAGATGAAACACTGGCTCGACTCTCGGCAGCATCTGCTAAAATTAAATAGTATGTCATATACGTCGATCTTGTATGCAGTAGTACTTGCAGGAGTCCTGTTTTTGACAGGCGCCTTAGGGCTGACTGAATCTCTCGCGGCTGAAAGCCAGCAAACTATTAATGAGCTTCAGGATAAGATCAGTAATAAAATTTCTAAAATAGAGGAGACAAAAAAAGAAATTGAAGTTTTTCAGAATGACTTAAATAAAGTAGGCAGGGAAAAGACATCCTTGCAAAGAGCCATCAAGACACTCGATATATCTGCAAAAAAGCTCTCCGCAAATATAGACATTACTCAAAATAGGATCAGCGCTACAACGTTTCAGATTGAAAAGCTTGCCCTTGAAATTGCTGATAATGAAAGGGGAATACAGCTTCACTTAAAAACATTGGCTGAAAGTATACGACAGATCAACGAAGTAGAGGAAAATACATTTATCGAATCACTGCTTGCTTATGATAATCTATCACAATTGTGGGAGCAGGTTGAAAATTTACAACGATTTCAAATTCTCCTGCGTCAAAACTTGACTTCACTCCGGGAATTAAAAAAAGAACTCGAAAGTTCCAAATCTAAACGGGAGAGCAAAAGAAGGGAATTGACCAATTCTGAATACGAACTTGGTAACCAAAAAAAGGTGATAGAAATTACTAAGAGTGAAAAAAATATCTTACTTATCCAAACAAAGAGCAAGGAATTAAATTATAAAACGCTTCTTGAGGAGAAAATTACGGCACAAAAGCAGTTCGAGCAGGAGCTTCTGGAATTTGAATCCCAACTGCAAATTGTTATAGACCCCGCAAGCATTCCTGCCGCAGGCTCAAAAGTTCTGGCGCCTCCTCTTGACCTGATTAAAGTCACTCAAAACTTTGGAGATACAGAATTTGCTAAGGGCGGCGCCTACAACGGGAAAGGGCACAACGGTGTTGATTTCCGCGCAGCACCGGGGACATCTGTACGATCTGTCTTGAAAGGAACTGTAACTGCAACAGGAGATACAGATACTGTCGCGGGATGCTACTCATATGGCAAATGGATTTTGGTCAAGCATAACAATGGACTTTCTTCTCTTTATGCGCATCTGTCATATATAAGTGTCAAAAAAGGAGATCAGGTGCTGACTGGGCACGTAATAGGTTACAGTGGCAATACAGGGTATTCAACCGGCCCCCATCTGCACTTAGGAGTTTTTGTCACCCAAGGTGTACGCGTGGTCCGATTTGGAGATATAAAAGAGAAAACCAACTGCGCTAATGCCTATGTACCGGTTGCCCCCTTTGAGGCATACTTGAATCCTCTGTCATATCTATAAATTATATGTTATATTTTTGACTAGAAGGTTGAACGTCGCTAAAGGAGTAAGTTGCGATGAAACTGAAAGGGAAGCAACTGACTTTTGGGTTTCGCGAAGAAAAGCCACCGCCACCCAATTCAAGAGAGATGGACCAATTTATCTTTTGCTGCAGCATCTGCCTCTTACCAAAGGACCGATGCCCAATAAAAGGCAACAAACCTCACGGCTGTGACTTTTCAGATTCTAAAAACCAATAAGTATTCTCCATAATCTAGGCGGCTTCATGTCGCCTTTCTCTTTTAATATTAACAGCTAACCAATATAATCATGGCAGAAGATAAATCTCTGCAACTAACAAAACAATTGCACGTGAAAGTGCCAGAAAATCATATCCCGACATTTGCTAATTCAGTCCAAATTAATGTCGCCAACGAGGAAGTAACACTGCAGTTTATCTTTGTGCGCCCGAATACCAGCCAAGGAACCATGGTATCTGAAATAATAATTACACCACAGCACGCTATAAAGCTTCAAAAGGCTCTTGACAGCACCATAAAACAGCACTTTACCAAGCATATATAGGCTCTTTATGTAGTGTTATTTGTTACTATGGATGCGCTAGTAGCAAGCACTCGTGATAGAATGTAGAGAGTCGAATTAATAATTAGTTTTCATAATAACCTATAAACAACAAGAAGATTCACATGGCCGCATTCCTCCTTCTCGTTATTGGAGGGTTGAACTGGCTGTTTCTTGGAGTCTTCCAATGGAAATTGGAGCCCTTTTTGGAGGTTCAGAAGCAATTATTTCCAGACTCATCTATGTATTAATAGGTCTTGCTGCCGTATACGAAATTGCGACTCACAAAGGCAATTGTAGATCTTGCGAAACCAAATGAAATGCTGAAAGCACTGGAAGTGCGGCAAGCCAATCTCCGACGGTTTAGACTTCATTACGTACATCATAAATCCGCCACGCTGAGAAAAATCGCCTCAAAAGATTCTTGAGGCGATTTATTAATCATACTTTCAACTTTCCTACTCTCCACAAGGGAGTAGGAAAATGGTTTTTGGCTACTGGCTGATTGTCGTAACTGTTTGCTGAGTTGATGTCGCTGTGTTGCCAAATTCGTCAGTCGAGACGATTAAGAATTGATACGTAGTACTTGCGACTAGACCGCCGAGTAAAAGTTCATGAGCGGTTATAAAGTCACTATGACTTACCATTGCTATAAGAGGATCTCCTTCTCCATACCAAAGCTTGCCGTTTGCGATTTCATCGGTTGTCCAGCTGATTGCTAGAGTTGTCGTCCCGATGTCAAAGGACGTAATGGTTGAGATCATGGGCGGGGTAGTATCTTCCGGTTCAGGTTCTGATGTAATAGTGAAACTGTTCTCGGTTGAAGTAGACGTGTTCCCACTTTCATCACTTGAGACTACAAGATAGTAATACGTGGTGCTTGCTGTAAGATTTATCAAATCAAGCGAGTGGCTCGTGACAAAGCTTGTATTTTCTACACTGTCCGCCGTATCAGGATCAACGGGGGACGATATGCTGTAGAAGACCGTGCTGTCTGCATTTTCATCAGTGATCCATGTAATGACTGCCTCAGTTGTCGCGGCATTGTCATTAAGTGCTGAGATTATAGGCGGTGTGGTGTCTGCCAGCTCCAGCTCGGGGTCAGTCGTAAAAGTCTGTTCAGATGAAGTAGCAATGTTTCCCTCGGCATCTTCCGACTCAACAATATAAAAGTAGGTGGTGCTAGCTGTAAGACCGTTTAAGGTCAAGGTTCGGTTTTGCACGAGGCCGCTGCTGCTGACAAACTCGGTTGGTGTATCTAATACAACTGGGCTTTCAGTACTAAACCAAACCTTACTCGTTGCGTTTTCATCAGTGGTCCAACTGACGTCTGCAGAGATCATATCCGACGACGTAGAGATGTTTGATATGATCGGAGGAGTGGTATCGCCTGGATCTGGCTCGGGGTCAGTCGTAAACGAATGCTCGGTAGAGGTAGCCTTATTGCCAGATTCATCCTCTGAGGAAACTACATAGTAGTATATCGTATTGGCGACAAGATCGTTGAGTACCAGAACATGATATTGCGTCAGCACGGCGCTTTCTTCCACTGGGTTAGGGAAGTCTAGAACAACAGGACTTGTGGTACTGTACCAAACTAGACTTGTTGCATCCTCATCTGTAAACCAAGCCACTTCTGCTGTAGTTACGGCAGGATCAGCCACTACATTTGTTATTTCCGGAGCCGTCGTATCGTCATCGTTATTGTCGTCATCGTCATCTTTCTCACACGGGCCCAGACTATCACCGTGAAGGAGGTGCGCCCAGCGGGCATTTTTAGAAATACTGAGAGTCTTTTTGTCTTTGTGACAAACTTTTATTTTATTCTTATTTTTCTTTCCACCTTTGCCATCCTCTCCATCATCTCCATCTTTACCATTTTTGTCATCTTTATCTTTATTTCTGAAGTTAAAGCTAAATTTAAAACCTCCGTCCTCATCAGATCTCAAGCTCGAGCTGGTATCTTCGTTACGGAAGGTAACTTTTTGAGTGGTACTGCCGTCACTGTCGGTTGTTTCCGTAAACTCAAACTTTCTCTTGAGTTCATGTGAAGATATAGATATTTTTATTTTTACATCTTCATTTCCTCCGTCCTTGATCGTAACAGCAACACGGTCAAGTTTATCTATATGATTGAGAGCTAAATCATTAAGCTGATCAATGAATGAATTAATGGCAACAACGCCGTTCGCATTGCCGTTTGCTGCAAAAACCGCCTTTGATTCTTCCAATTGCGCGAGAGCAAAGAGAAGTGCGTCTTCAATCGTATCTATATCAAAATCAAAGCTATTCAAAAATTCTTCCTCAATCAGATCCACTCCATTTTCATTTGTGCCATTTTCTGTTGTAGTGCCGTTGTCAGAGCTTTCATCAGATTCATCATCACTTGAAGCAGTTACGGTTGTGGTCGTATCGTCGTCAGTCGTTGTCCCTGTACCATCTGACGAATCAGTTGATGTATCTGAGGTTCCCTCTATTTCAATACTTTCAGCCAGCGCCAAAAGAGCCAGTACTTCATCAAGTCGCTCCTCTGCAAAACGCAGTCGAAAAACATCCTCGGTATCGCCAAAGGTAAGGATTAAAAGTATTTTTTCTGCCGCAATATCAACGGGAAAGAAAAAGTCACCCGGATGTATATCATCAAATGCCCAGGCTGTAGCAGTCCCTAATACTAAAAAGGCCACAAGCGTTGCAGCTGCAATTATTTTTTTATAACCAAATACAGCAAAATAATATAGACGATTTTTTTGATCAATCTTTTGAGTTTGCCTGCTCAATTTCAATTGGTTCGAAATATTAGACCAGAGGTAGCTTTTTTCTTCTGAGGTTAATTTTTTTAATTTAACGTTACGCAACATATCATCTATATTTTTTTTCATACTGATGTTTAATTATGCTAATTTCCCTGCTACTTCCTGAAGTTTCCTGATCGCTCGATGGTGCCACACTTTTGCCGTAGTTTCTTTAATATCCATATAAAGAGCAATCTCGCGAAATGAAAGGGAAGACCAATACCGCAGATGCAATAATTCTTGATACCTTTCCGGTAACGCTTTCATGAATGTATGCAGATAGCGATAATCTTCGACTTCTATCTCATAATTATCGACTATGTGACGCTCTTCTAATTCTACGGACTTGCCGGCTTTCCTATAATGTTTGTAGAGCCGTCGCTTTAGAATGATGTATACAAAACCGTAGAATTCTTGGCGGCTGCGGTAAGAAAGTTTTTGAAGAGCACCCCATAGCTCGATAAATGTTTCCTGGACAATATCAAGCGCGTCCTCTCGGGATTTAATATGTGAAAGAGCATAAGAAAACAGCTCGCCTGACATCAGCTCGAAAATTTCGCGAAAAGCCTCACCGTCCCTATTTTGAGCCTTTTCAACCGTGTTCTGAAGCTCTAGATCATCTATTTCGCTCACTTTTTCTATTCATTAGTAATATGCCACTTTACGATAAAAAGGTTACAACAAGCAAGAAAATGCCATGATGCCATAGTAGACTACATTTGTAAAACCACTTCTTGCTGAAAAAGTGCTGCACGTCTCAGTGAATTGTAAAAGTATATTTTCAAGAGAGCGCTTTTGTGACAAATTAATTAATATCAATCTTAAATTTGTTCGATATATCAAACAAAATTATCAGCAACTATTGACACGATAAAAGAGGGAAGTAGGATGTATATACATGGAAAAGAGTACTTCATCAATTTCAATAGCTATTGTTGCCTTTGTAGTGGCAGGAATTTTATTTGGGTTATTTTTTATTAGTATTTTTAAAAATAGGAGTTCAGTTCCTGATCAAAATATCACAAACTTTGATGAATGCGCGGCGGCTGGAAATCTTGTAATGGAATCGTGGCCGCGGCAGTGCAGGGCAGGGGATGAGACTTTTGTGGAAGATATTGGAAATGAGTTTGAGAAATTGGATTTAATACGCATTAATAATCCACGTCCCGGACAAGCAATTTCAAGTCCATTATTAATTGAAGGAGAAGCTCGCGGCTATTGGTTTTTCGAGGGAGATTTTTCCGTAAGACTCCTTGACGAAAATGGAAAGTTAATAGGGGAGAGCGTCCTATCCGCACAGAGTCAATGGATGACTGAGGAATTTGTGCCTTTTGAAGGGAAACTCATATTCACCACTCCTTTCCAACGAGGACTGCTCATCCTTGAAAAAAACAACCCTTCAGGACTTCCGGAAAATGATGACCGCCTTAGCGTTCCTGTTCACCTGTTGGAGAATTAAAGTGTGATATAATTTTCATATGAGTAAAAAACGTATTGGGCAAAATATTGCCTTCGACAAAAGAAAAGTATGCACTCCACTGCGGAAACCGCCTCGAATGAGTGGTAAAGTGCAAAATAAAGGTATTAAGGGCAAGAGAAGGGGTTAATCGGACCCCTTTTTAAGCTATTTATTTTAAGCTTGATCTTATCCACCTTAGTTCGTTTTACATATATTGTGCGAACTTATGTATATAGTATTATATATACATGAAAGCAGGCAGAAGTAAGGAGCCCCTTGCTGGACACCTCTTCCCTTTCTTAGATTACTGTGAAATCGAAAAGGGGTTGTCCAACAACACTCAAAAGAACTATAAACAGTACTTGCAACTATTTGTGAATTGGCTTCAGGAAAACGGAGATGAAAAACTTTTACCGCATCAACTGACTCCGACACATATTTGGGATTATCGGTTATATTTAGCTCGTACATACAGAACACCTTCTGGAAAGCATTTAGGAAAGAAGTCTCAAAACTACTACCTCATAGCACTGCGAGCACTTTTGAACTTTCTTGCGGAGCGTGATATTGAGACTCTCCCCTCCTCCAAGGTAAAGCTCGCTAAACAAAAGAGCGAGGAGACAATCTCATTCTTAGAAACACATGACATTGAAAAAATGCTCAAAATTCCTGACACAAAAACTCCAAATGGTTTACGTGACCGAACCATTATGGAGCTCTTTTTTTCATCGGGTATGCGTATTTCCGAACTCGTAGCACTCAACGTTGAGCAGCTTTCTTTCCTTAAGGACAAGAATACTAAAAAAACCTTTGAGCTTTCGATAGTTGGCAAAGGGCGTCATGTTCGCACCATTTTTATCTCTCCCCGCGCCGCGCAGTGGCTCCGAACATATCTCGCTTCGAGACCAGATGTACATAAACCCCTTTTCATTAATCTGCGGTTAAAAGATGCAGATAATAGACGGTTATCCCCTCGGTATATCCAAAAAATGATATCGCGATGTGCAATACTTGCTGGTCTTTCAAAGAAAGTCACACCGCATACACTGCGACACACGTACGCAACCGATCTTCTTTCGCATGGCGCTGATTTGCGAAGTGTCCAGGAACTTCTCGGCCACAAGAATGTTGCTACAACGCAAATATATACCCATGTCACTAACAAACGTCTTCGTGAAATCCATGAGAAATTCCATGGCGGCAGCGAGATTGATAACAAATAGCAGAGTATTATGAGCACTTCCACAAAAATTCGCGATATATTTTACTCCGAAGGTCACGCATCCACAGGGAATTGGAAATCAACCAACCAATTCCCTCTCTTCAGTCTGGTCCTGTAATTTCAAAGTTTTTTCAAGAAAAACAAAGGCGAACCTCATACAAAGCTCGCCTTAGTCTACATTTTCTTTTTTGTTCTGAGTTTCTTAGGTATCTTTTCTGGGTAGCGTTTCCATATGAAAAGAAACATAACCAAGCTAAGAAATACAGCTCCCCAGTATACGACCCAGTACTTAATAGGAATGTCCTCTTCGACTGATATCCCGATAACCGACAATACCCCCATTGATAACCATGGTATCGGAGCCAGAAAAAGGACTCCCAGGAAGGAGACAACAAACTGATACATCCTCCTTATGCCTATTATCATGAGACACCTCCATATAAAGAACTACCTTAGACTCTTTATCTTACTAAAAGTACCCCAAAATACAATACTACGGACACAGAGCACTAGATGCCGTCGAAGTGCTTTTTGCTGACAGGTTGAATTGAAAGTCTTGAACCTTTCTTGGTAACCATCATGCCTTCAAACCTCGGATCTGCTTTAAGCTCGTTAAGGGATATAAAATTCTTGAATTTCTTTACAAAACAAACATCCACTAAATACCATGTGGGATCATCCTTTTTTGATTTTGGATCAAAATGTTTATCACTCTTATCAAACGCTGTTTTGTCAGGGTACGGTTTAGAACACACCTTAGCTATTCCCGCTATACCAGGTGGGTCAGTGCTTGAATGATAAAAGAGTACTCCATCCCCTACTCTCATTTCATCCCGCATAAAATTGCGCGCCTGATAATTTCGTACGCCGTCCCATGGTTCGCATTTAGCCCGTTTTAGATCATCAATCGAGTAATCACTCGGTTCACTTTTCATGAGCCAATATTTTTTATCTCGAGTTTTTTCCATAATTTTTATACTACCATGAACAAAAGTAAAGAGGACGGCCGGCTCTTATGTGGTTGAAATATGCTATTATTAAAAATAGAAATATTGCATTACTAATATTAGTCAAAAATTATATGCGAGCTTTAGAAATATACGGGCCTCTTACGGGTAGAATACTACTTTCTCTTATATTTATTCTGTCCGGCTTTGCCAAAGTGACTAATTTTACCGGAAGTGTTCAATTTGCAGCAACGGGTGTAGGAGAATCACTTGCTACCCTAGCTATCATCGTAGCTATTGCAGTTGAACTTGGTGGTGGCCTCATGCTGCTTTTCGGTTTCAAAATAAGATGGGCTGCTCTTGCTGTAGCAGGTTATACGTTGCTTGCGGCATTGCTATATCATTTTGATTTTGCCAACCAAGCACAAATGACCAACTTTATGAAGAACCTTGCCATCGCGGGGGGCCTTCTGTTTGTGGCCATTTATGGAGCTGGTCCGTTCAGTGTAGACAGTAAACGCAAAACAGTACCAATGGAGTAACATTGCATATGTACAACCAATAAACCTCTCACATTTCACTGTGAGAGGTTTTTTGTTACCTCATTGCTACAAGGTTTTCTTTCTTCCAACAAGAGGACGAAGATAACCACGGTACGGTCCCTTCTTTATGATAGAGCCACTCTGCATACGAAAGATTCCCCCTTAACGTATATATATCATAGCCAAGTTTAACTGCGGTAGCTAAATGGTAATACTCGTTAACTTGCATGACGCCAACATCACTGTGGTTAATTTTTCCTCTATATAGGCTCCCGTCGCTACCCACATGGCGAAATCTTGACTCACAGTACGCAATATCGGCCATTACGGGTATGTCGATAAAATAGCTTCTTACATACTCCTCTGTCGTTTGGGCACGCCCAAAAGGTGCCTCGGCCTCCCCCACTCCATACGCAAAAGGAATCAACATCAGCAGAGCTGTAGAGATCGTAAGGTTTATGAAATATAAAATAAGTCGTTAATTATGCTGACAAACAAAAAATCCGGTCTTACCGAATTTATCTTATGTTAACATAACTGACTAATTTGTCAAGATGTGCTTTTCCTATCATTTATATCGGGACGCGGAAATTTCCCAAGAATTCCGGAGCAGAACACTGCTCTAATATATTCCTTCGGACTGTTTTAGCCCGAAATTGAACCAACCTAACACGCTACCTTCATCCTCTTAATTTTCGGGGTGCCGAGAATCGAACTCGAGTCTTACCCACCCCATGGGCATATACTGCCATTATACTACACCCCGCCGAAAATATTGGAGAGGCAAGCGCGTGTATATTTACTCATCCATTTTATCGAATATAAAAATATTTTGGCTATCATCATGCTACACCCCGCATAATACAGTCACAACATTAAAAAAATAGCTACGCACTTTTCCCGCTATTATATTTTTCAAATGCACGGAGCACTTCAAGCGGCAACGCAACTATCACCGTATTGGACTGATCAGAACTTATATCATTAATAGACTGAAGTGTCCGCAGGTGAAGTGCTCCTGGTTCTCGAGATAAGATGTGTGCCGCCTTGGCCATGTTGTCGGCCGCAATTGCTTCTCCCTCTGCCTTAATAATAACAGCTCTTTTTTCTCGCTCGGCCTCAGCCTGTTTAGCTATGGTCCGCTCCATACTAGAAGGGAGCACCACATCTTTAAGTGCTACATTGTCGACGTTAATTCCCCAATCATCGCTCGCTTTATCAACTATCTCTCGAATACGTTCAGAGATCTTTTCCCGCTTGCTTAACAAATCATCGAGCTCCACCTCTCCTACCGCATTTCGCATGGTCGTTTGCGCAAGTTGGGTCATAGCATGAAAGAAATCTTCAACTTCAAGTATAGCTTTGGCCGCGTCAACTACTTTGTAATAAATGACAGCATTCACTCCTACCGCAACATTATCTTTTGTGATTGCTCTTTGATCAGGCACATCTACTGCCTTCATGCGCATGTCAATTTTTTGCATCATTTGAAACACAGGAATTACAATTCTCCACCCCGGCTGCTTAATGCCGGTAAATTTACCCAGCGTAAACATTACACCGCGCTCATATTGATTAACTTGCCGCAGAATACCGACGGCAATAGCTAGAACAATGGCTAGATAGGTAAGTATTTGAAACATATTATTATACAGTTGCTTTATACGATTAGACGTCCATTGTATCACAAAGGAATTAAGTACACTCGCGCGGGCACGCTTTCTCCCTGAGCAAGCCTGCTGGGTAACCCTATGAGAAAATAGCGTCCACCTGGAGTATTACTTAAATCAAGCCCCTCAATCACCGTGATACCTCGTTCCTTAAACTTTTTATGATATGTAAACTCCAAACGGTCGTGCTTCCCTTGCATCAGAGCGTCTATCCCAAAAAGTGTAATTTCTTTTGACATAAGATGTCTAGCTGCCTCGGAGTGGAGATGCACAAAGCGATCAGTCGGAGTTTTAACAAGAATACGTTCCTTGTATTTTACATTGATAAATTCAATGTCGCCGAGTGATATGTATTCCCCTACATGCATGTAGTCTACTACCCGGCACTCTCCGATTACAGCGTAGGGATTAACTTGCCCCAATCCATTTTTTCTATCAAAGGACAACTGCTGCCCGTGGAAATGGGTGTCTTCTGATGAGGGTCCGAAAAAAAGTAGCGATGGTTGATTATTTAAATCCTTATGATCCGTAGCCCAAGATATTGTGTCTGCTGGATATAAAATGGTTCTGCTATGAGCGTTGGATATAGTTATTTCAATCATGGATGATATTCACTACACGTTGTGCTGATCCATAAATACAAGAGCTCCATATAAGCCTCCTGAATCTCCACACTCAGCTTTCTTTATATCGGGCGACTTTGGAAATATCTTCAATATGTCCTGTAAATATTTTTTCGTTTGAGAAACCGAAATAGCGGGATCACCCACCACCATTGATCCTCCGAGCACTACCACTTCGGGCGACCAGTGCATTATGGTGTTAGCGAGACCATAGGCGAGCCACTTTGGCAACTCCTCGTTCCATAGAGTTTCGTCTTGCACTTCATAAGGTTTTTTGTGGTAACGTCTCTCTACAGCGGTCCCCGATATTAAATCTTCAAGTTGACCGCTTAAACACTTCGGACATACGGTATTATCAATATCAATTACTTGATGGCCTGGCTCAAATCCAAAAGCTCTCTTATCAATGAGTCCGTCTACAATTCTAACTCCCCCGACACCAGTACTGACCGTAATGTACACAACAATGTTGTATCCTTTCCCTGCTCCAAAATGTGTCTCCCCTAAACCTACAATAGCTGTATCATTTGCGATATACACCGGTGCTCCAAGTATATTTGAAAGCTTCTTTTTAAGAGGCTTACCAATCCATCCGGGAATATGAGGCGAATTGAGCAGTTTAGTTCTGTCCTTATCAAGAGGTCCTGCAATACCCCCTCCTGCCATTTTTATTTTTTCCCCGCCACACAACTCTTTAGCAAGTTCACTAAATACTGCCATACCCTCATCAAATCCTTTTGGTGTATTAACTATTCTGGGCTCCCCAAATAATGTTTTACAGTCGCGCGAAACTGCAATTCTCATTTTGGTTCCTCCAATATCAAACGCTAAATACATGCCAATTTTGTTTATGAGCAAAGCGAATAATTATAAAATTGAGCACCCCGCTTGAATTTTGCCATTGTACCTTTTTGCAACATGCGCGTGCGAATAGCACTTCCCTTGCTGGGCGAAGCGTACTGCTTCCCAAAACTAACAAGTGTATAGGTATTTTTAGAAAAACTAAACATGTTTTGTAAAATTCTTGTGGGGTAGTTTTTTAGAATATAAAATTAGAATTATGAATTTAACAAATTTTAAAGAAAGGGAGCAAATATAAACGCAAATAAATACGTCAAAACAGGAGCAAGAAGAATATACATTCCTATCCTTTTCCATATCTTAACGTTGCCGGCATCTGTATTTTGTGGAAAGAGTTTTAACAATACAAATATATAACCACTTATAGTTGGTACTGCAAGTGGAGTCAATAAAAGCATACCCCCAAATAAAAAGTCAATTCCAACAGGACTACAAAAATCTGATTGATAGTAAGATGTCCCGCAGAAAAATGGAAAATCTGATATATCGGCTAGTGATAAATATAGTATCGGTACTGTGACCCAAATAATTGCAACCCAAAAGAATACCCTCCAATAGATTTTCCAAGGATGTATTTTTATATTTGCTACTATTTGTATCATATATTTGTATTATACTATCAAAGTTCGTCTTTTATCTCAAAAAATAGGCAACCTAATATTTTCTCTGACTCATAATTCTTAATTCCTGATTCTAGATTCTCTTCCCGTTGATTTAAAATAATTCTTCATAATTCTGAACTCTTTATTCTGTATTCTATATTCTAATTCCTCTAACTCATTTCCTCCTCTAGTATTCGTTTAGTTTCAATTTTATATAACTCTACATTCGGCTGATCAAACGCATTCACACGTAGCAAACTGCCAAGATACATCATCTCGATCATTTTAAACTGTAGAAATTCACCAAGCGAGTACTCTGAAATATCGGGAAGTATCACTTCCATAAACGGCAGTTTGTTCTTCAAATAGGCAATTTTTGTCCCCTCAAGAATGGCCCTCATTATTTGATCGAGAGATTTATCATGCAGACTTTCAATAAGATCCGGAAAGAGACGCCTGCGCGGCATAAGCGTCGTACTTGCCACTCGTTTTGTATAAATAAACGTAGTTGTCTTATCCTGCGGGCCTCCGAGATATAACTGTCCTACAGAATGAAGATCAGTCGAGCCGATGGATACACGCGGCGTGATGCCTGTATGGACTATGTTTCCATCCCAGTCTTTTTCTTTTCCAATACTTTCTCCCATGAGTTGACGATACCACTTCCCAAGTGACTCGAGTTCGGGATGAAAAATAAAATTATCATTGATGGTTTTCCCTTTTTTTAGATGACTAAAGAGTATAATCGCGGAGAGCATGGCGGGATTAGTCTGGATTGGCTCACTCAAGCAACGTTTTCGCATAGCACGTGCGCCTTCCCGAAGTGCTCTCACGTCAAGTCCTAAAAGAGCCAGAGGAAATAATCCTACAGAAGAAAAAACAGAGAATCTTCCACCCACATTTTTTGGAATGGAAAGTGTTGTAATGCCCCTCTCAACCGCAGATGTCCATAGGGGCGAGCCGGCGTCGGATGTCACGACCATTCGCTCATAGACAGTATCGCCAAAACGCTCCCGCAACGCTCCAACGATAAACTCAGTATTCGCAATTGTTTCTGTTGTGCCTCCTGATTTACTTATTGAATTAACGACAAATTCTGAAGGGTCTTGTATATGCGTTATAAGAAAATCTGTCAGTTTAGTTATTGTTTTCGGATCATTTGTATCTGCAAAGAGCACCTTAGGAAACCTGTCAGGCTCAAATTGATCAAAAAAACCATAGAGAGAATCATAGATTGCTTTCGTGCCAAGATTTGAGCCGCCAATACCTATAACAATAATATACTTGAGCGCCCTCTCGCTTTTTGCCTCGGAAGCGGCAAGAACATCACGAAGCAGGACTTCATCGACAGGAAGATTAATCGAGCTTTCCTTGTCCTCATATCCCCCCCTATTCGCTACACGGACGAGATGCGCTTTATAATCAACAAGTAACTCGTTAAGTTCTATTAAATCACTGTCTGATATATTCGCCGAACTTCGATAGAGAAATTCCATATATACACGTATCTAGCAATCATAAACCTTGCAGTATTTTTCCACCAGTTCAATGATAAGATCATACGCTTCATCGACTGAATCAATAAGGTGATAAATCTGCATGTCTTCTTTTCCTATGGTGTGATACTTTCTATAAAGAGACGAGTCAATCCACGCAAGAAGCGGTTCCCAATACTCCCGCCCGATGAGTATTATGGGAATGGACCGAATTTTCTTCGTTTGAACGAGTGTAACTAATTCAAAAAATTCATCAAGTGTTCCAAAACCTCCCGGAAAGTAAACATAGACTTCGGAAGCAAAAGAGAGCATAACCTTGCGGGAAAAGAAATGACTAAATGACGCAGAATCAGTGGTGAAAGGGTTTGGCCCCTGTTCTCTGGGAAGTTTTATATTCAATCCAACAGATTCCCCTCCTGCCTCAAATGCTCCCTTATTGGCGGCCTCCATGATTCCTGACGCACCACCTGTTATTATCGTAAAGTCGCTTTTAGAAAGCCGTGAGGCAAGTTCATTTGCTTGTTTGTAGCTCTCGTCGTCGAGACTGCACCGTGCAGTTCCAAAAAATGTTACTGCCCTCTTATATTTTCTGAGCACTTCAAAACCTTCTACAAATTCCGACATTATTTTTAAAATACGCCATGCGTCAGTCGCATCCTTCTCCTGTACCAGAAGCTCACTCTCGATTCGAGGTCGAAGCCGATCTTTGTTTTTTGAACTATGTCTTTCTTTTTCGTTAATCATAGTCATACAATAATAACATTATTTAAGTGGGGAGCACGCCTTGGAAACACCAAAAGATTCTAGTTTATCTAAATAATCAATAACTGTATTCACAAATTCGGCATGACTCCACGTAAGTGGTGCTGCCGAAAGCTGATCTCCTGTAAAGGGATTGAGCTGTTCTGACAAAACTCCTGAGGGCAATGCATATCTGCATACCCAAGCAAAACAATCTTTGACGATCTCCAGATCCTCTTCGTTTTGCGCTTTTGTAATATAATATTGCGCACGCCACAATGTGGTAACGAACCACGGATTTGAGGGTGCGAAGGGACCCGTACGATAATAATTGTCATTGACATAGCGAGGCACTCCCGTAATTCCACCCGTTAGGCATAGCTTTTCCTCAATAGTTTTAAGGCTCTCTTGAATATGCTCCTCAGATATATCTAGCATACCAAATTTGAAGGCTCCATAAAAACTGCTCATATCGATAGTCTTGTCATAGTTAATCTTTCCATCGGTTATATTTATCAATTTACAAAACATTTTAATATCATCGCAGTAGAGATATGACAGGGTTGCCTCCTTGATTTTTTCTGCCGCATCCCTAAATGATTGCGAACTGTCGGCTTTACCCAAGAGATCAGCAAACCGAGAAGCGGCAATCAAAGCACCGTAAGTGGAGGCACACGTAAAAGTCGAGATGCCATACTTTTCTTCCCACAGATCATAGCTGGGGTACGGAAGTCCGGTTTCCTTATAGGTATAATTCATCAAAAATTCGGCAGTCTTCCGGATCAGTGAATTATAAACATTTTCCACAAATTCCAAATCTTTGCTCAATTTATAATATTCCCACAACGCATACAGAACAAGAGCCGTCTCATCACCTTGGATTGGTAGTTCCGCCTTACCGTCTCGTATCCAAGGATGCCAAGAACTCCCCAGGGAGCCATCTGGACGGTATTTGTGCATAAAGTATCCTTCCTCTTCCACAATATCATTACAGAATTCAAAAAAGCGGCGTGTAGTATTGAAACTTCCTGAGCGCGCAAGAGCAAGCGCAGTGATTGCCCCATCACGAGGCCACATATAACTGTAGGTGTCCCTTCCATGCTGAAGCATATCCGAATCGCCTGAAGCAATTATTGCTCCTCTATTATCGGCATGGGCGCGAATTATAAGAAGTGATTTTTTAAATAAATTTATTATTGAATCATCAAGGCCGTAGAAACTGAAATTTTGCCGATTCACCCATGCATTCCAAAAGTCTTTCGTCGTCTTCATTAAATATTCCGGGGATGATACGATCACGTATGTATTAAGCGTCTGCACTTCCTTTATGGATTTCCCTACCGCAATCCAATAGTGCACCGTGTCCTCTTGTTTGGCCTCCAGCGTAAGTGTTATCCCGAGGACAGAATCAACTGACCCGTGCTCGATAGGATTTTTTGAAAGCTTTCCATCAAGAGCATCTGCATGAGTACCCTCCTTCCCTTCTATCTCAAAAAGTCCGACACTGTATTCATCGAACATAGAGTCGCCTCTCCGCACATTAACAAGAAAAGCCCGTTTGCCTTTATAGTGAATAATGGCGCGGCATCTGGGATCATAATAGCCCGTATCACCGCGGCGTGATTCAGAAATTCGAAATTGCTGGCCAAAAAATACTTTAAGTTCTCTTTTTTTATCAAATAGGTTGATGACAGTAATCTCCCGTATAAATATATCTTTCTCATTATATACGACGTCACTTAAGTTTAATTGAACGCCCAAAAACTCATTCCGAGCCGAAGTAAGACACGTTCCTGTTTTGACATCACAATCAACTGAGATATTCCACGAAGGATCGTCGAACCACCTAAGCTCCCCGTCTGCCCATACCCCTACTCGATGTACATGATGCCCACTTACATGATTTTCAAGACCCACATACGGAAAATAGAAGTCACGCACTTGTGCACGCTTGTCTAGGCCAACCAATATTCTTCCATTCCCCAAGATTACCGCTTTTGGCATGTTTTATAATCGCAATATAACTATTCGTACTTCGAAAGGCATTCCGTAAGGGCACGTATAGTTCCCTTCTTAGTACATGTCTTTTTTAAAACAACTGAACAGCTTTTATCTTTTAATGTATCCAACGTCCAATGTGCAAAATCGTTTTTCTCCTTTGTCACGTGATGTTTGAATTGCTCGTTGGTTACATCTCCCCTTAGCGCTCCACGCAATTCTTTCAAATCACTCACTATAGGGCCGTGGTAAATCCAAAAGCAGTGCTCCGGTAAAATTGATGTAAAATTCTTTTTTCGACGTGACATATATTTAAAATACTATGCTAATAATTACAATAATAAAAGAAATTATCCTCTATACCAACGCAAGCTGTTTTCGCTTCTTCTTAGAATGGCCCCGCGGAGCCACCCTGAGTTTTAAATCAGCTAAGGTATTCATAAATGAAATATGAGCATCATAAGGTGAGTCGTATGGATTAAAATAAGCGTGGACATCACCATCCGCAAACCATTTTGTACACATGTAATAAAAATGGTCAGACGTTTGAAGCCGGCGCCAATCTTCAATAAGCCCGCTGTCCCCACTCGCTAGCATATCATCCTCCAAAGCATAGAGTGCGCCAATTGAAGCTTTCTGCATATCATTTCCTGTCCACGCGGTGAGGTCACGCTCGGTGTCTGCCCACGTAAGAATATGCGGTACGTCGATAACACCCACTGTTTCATTTGATTCTACTACTTCAATGGGCGTCTTAAAGGTCGTATGGGGATGCTTTAAAAGTTCTCCCGGCATAGATTTCAAAAATTCAAAAATTCCTGTGTCCTCCCATTGATGTTCTCCAAATGTCTCATAGTCCATAAAAAGATTTACCGTCTGACCATTCCCATGATGTGCCAAAACCCACTTAGCAAACTTTTTTGCATCAAGCGGCCACCCAGACCAAGACCTCTCTGAAAAACGAAACGCTATATCGTCAGACAATCGATAATTTTTGAGCAGTACTTTTATCTTTGAGCATCCCTGCGGCTGATATAGGAAATTAGGGCTTCTCCACCCAAGCACTCCCTCCCACCCTTCCGCCATAATACCCATGTATCCGTTTTCTTCAGCCCACCTCGCCAATTCGTTATTGTAAGCAAGCTCGGTGTGCCGAAACACGCGCGGAGCTTGCCCAAAGATACGCTTCATGATTTTCCGATGCCGGCGGACTTGTCGTCCAAATTCTTGTCTTGAATAAAAAAAGGCCAGTGAGTGATGATGCGTATCACCCATGATCTCAACGCGTCCCGTATCCACAAGCTGCTTGAACGAATCAATAACCTCAGGGAAATCCTCCTCTAATTGGTCAAGGAGCACCCCTGAAAATGAAAAGGCAAATCGAAATTCGGGATGCTTCTTTAAAAGGTGGAACAGCACATCATTGGTCGGAAGATAAGATTTCTGCACCACTTTAGCAAGTACTCTTTTATTATTGAGATCACTTTCTGAGGAATCGTTAAAATAATTATGGTCGACTCCTACATCAAAAACTCTGTATCGTTTTATTCGATACGGTTGATGTATATGAAAATAGAGACACACTGAAAACATGGTTTTTATATAATACCTTATTTTTTAAAGAAATTGACAATATCGTTATATATCTCTACTACTTTTGAGGCCGCCTTATGCCACGTAATGCCAAAGGCTTCTTTTCTGCCGTTTGTCGACAGTTCTTTTGATAAAGCACCGTTGCCAAGTACAGCAATAATTTTATTTGCCATTTCATCAATATCCCAAAAATCCACTGTAAGTGCGTGCTTCAAAACTTCACTGACTCCTGACTGTTTGGAAATAATTACAGGGGTATCGCCTTTAATGAGTGCCTCAAGCGGCGTGAGTCCAAAAGGCTCAGAGACGGAAGGCATAACATAAAGGTCGGCGGCCCGGTACATACGGTCACGCTCTTCGTCCCACAATGCTCCTGCAAACAATACATGTTCAGAAATCCCTAATTCTGCGGCAAGACGAATGATCTGATGCTCCATATCCCCTTCTCCTGAAATAATAAATAAAACATTGGGATTGTATTCTAAAACTCGCTTAGCGGCTCGTATAAAATAGTCTGGCCCTTTCTGTATGGTAAGCCTGCCATGATAGAGAACAATTTTTTTCCCTGATGCCTTCAGCGCAAATAAATCGTCCTCCCGATCGTCTAAGGAAGCGGTCTCTATTCCATTGTGCACCACCTGAACTTTTCGCGGATCTACACCGTAGTGGTTAACGATAGTATCTTTGGTGAACTCCGAAACAGTAACCACGACATCGGCTATATTCATTGCATGCCTTTCTACTTCATACTGCTGTGGATTTACCGGCCCCCTCCCCGACTGATCAAAGCTTGTCGCATGTACATGTAAAATAAGAGGCTTGCCGCTTACATGCTTTGCTTCTATCCCCGCAAGATATGAAAGCCAGTCATGCGCATGGATAACATCAAACTCCTCCTCCCGCGCTATATCGCCGATTAATTCAGCATACCTGGCCATCTCTTCAAAAAGACTGCCTCCATATACAAGGCTGCCAGTTAGAGAGCGGAGACGCGCGTACTCATGCGACACAAGATACGGAGTAAGCGCTGTATCCACACTTTTAATCTTTACGTTGGGGACGTTAGCAAAGACTAACTTGATGGAATCATGCGATATATCAAGTTTCTTGGGAAGTACGAAGATAACTTCCACATCCTGCTCTACGAGAGCTTGCGCAAGACCTAAACTTGCTACTCCCAATCCTCCATGATGGTACGGTGGAAATTCCCACCCCAACATAAGTACTCTCATGATTGCATTAAATGAGTTAGTGACCGCGCAATGGCATTTCGGACGTTGACCTCATAGCAGATTTTTCGACCTGACCGCTTTCGGATCACAAGATTGCTCAATTCCAGGTATTTCAATTGCTGTGAGGTTGCAGGAACACTTATCCCTACGATACGAGCGACATCACTCACACAAAATCCCTCGTGCTGTACCAGTACGTTAAAGATGACATACCTTGTTGAATCTCCCAGAGCTCCAAATGAAGAATAAAGAGGCCGGCTTCGCTTTCGGTCAGCTTCTACTTTCTGCTTTAATTTTGAAAAGGTTTGTTCGGTCATTTTTTATGACGTTTAGTCAACTGCTTAAACATCGATGCACATAAAAAACATGCTCCTGCATGTTCTTTGCTCAATGTCTGTCTTTTATGACACTGTGACCGCCAAATTGATTGCGCAAGGCTGAAACGATTTGGCCTGTATAGCTTGGCCTTCCTTGAGACGCAATCCGAAATGTCAGTGACTGTTCAATGACTACTGCGGGAACATTAAGGCGTCTAGCTTCTTTTATCGTCCATTCTCCTTCGCCGGTATGCGCGACCTCACCAGAAATATTCTTGAGTTCCTCTCCGTAAGTCCGAAAGGCGCTGTTAAGCCATCCTATTAATCGAGACTCAATGACGCTTCTGTGATTATATACTTCTGAAATATCTGCGAGATTTAAGGTATAGTCTGAGGCTTCCATGATAGCAAAACCCTCTGCTATAGCCTGCATCATTCCATACTCGATACCGTTGTGCACCATCTTAACAAAGTGGCCCGCTCCCGCTTCCCCTACGTACTTATATCCCTTCTCAATTGATAAATCCTTGAAAAGCTCCTCAAACCTCTCATACGTGTGTTTGTCACCGCCGATCATAAGACAAGCACCTTCTCTCGCACCTTCCGGTCCTCCCGAAACACCGACATCTAGAAAATTAAGATTTTTTTTCTTAAGAGCTTTAAAATGCTCTACCGATGCCGCATACGGTGAATTACCGCCATCTATTACGGTATCATCGGGCTCTAAGAAGGGCATCAGTTGGGAAAGTACATCATCAACTGCACGGTGAGGCACCATAATCCAGATCAACCTTGGAGGAGCAAGTCTTTTAGCCAAATCAGCAAGAGATGAGGCACCGCGAGCTCCCCATTGTTCGGCCTTGCGCACAGGCTCGGGGGAACGATTGAAAACAACGGCTTCATACTTTTTATCAAGAAGCCGCTCAATCATATTTAGGCCCATTTTCCCGAGTCCTATATATCCTATTGTCATCTAGTACTCTATATTCTGAGTAATTACGGTGTTACTTACTATATTATATACCCCCTCCCCTAAAGCGTAACGAAAAAATGGGGATAAACGCCGCCTCAGCCAAAGCCCTTAGAAAGACCTCCCGTTCATCCTATTACTCACGTATTTCCCATAAGAGGGATCCCGCCTTCCTTACATCCCCTGCCGTAGAGCACCGGTTCTTTGTCCCTCCAATATTCCATAATCGGCGTTATGAACTCCCACGCCGCTTCAACCTCCCTACTGCTCGTAAAAAGCGTCTGGTCTCCTTCGAGAGTGCTCAGGAACAATTTCTCGTAAGCATCGGGAAAATGCTTGCTGCCCGAGGTGTCTTCATAACTGAACGTGAGAAGCTGAGGCTCAAGCTTCATGCCAAAGCCGGGTTTTTTCACCCAAAAGCGCACACTAATCTTTTCCTCGGGCTGAATGACAAATTTTAAAACATTTCCGTACTCCGAGCTGTTATCATCGAGCTTGTAGACACAACTATCAAGCTTCTTAAAATAAACGGTGATTTCAGTTTTCTTTTTATACATCCTTTTACCTCCCTCAAGATGAAAGGGCACCCCTCTCCAACGCTCGTTGTCAATAAAAGCGGTAATGTAAAAATAGGTTTCAACATTTGACTGCGGTAATACTCCCTCCTCTCTGCGGTATTCGGTATATTGCCCCTTCACGGTATACTCCTCGCACTCTTCTCTTGAGAATGCACGGAGCGACTGTATGACGTTTTCTCGTTCCAATCGAATTTTTTTGGCTTCAAAGACACCCGGGTCCTCCATGGCTATGAGAGCAAGCATTTGGAGTATATGATTTTGCCCTACATCACGCAGAGCTCCCACCCCGTCATAAAATGCCCCCCTCTTCCCCACCCCGCTATCTTCAAAAAGTTGTATATGTACTTTTCCAATATATTTGTTGTTCCAGGCGGGCTGGAATATACTGTTTGAAAAGCGGAACGCCAAAATATTCTCCAGCGTCTCTTTGGCTAAGTAGTGATCTATCCTAAATATCTGATCCTCGTCAAACAAGAGTCCTAATTTTTTATCAAGCTCTTGAGCAGTCAGCAAATCCTTTCCAAAGGGCTTCTCGACTAAGATGCGCGTCCATCCATTATCACCTGCGCAGGGAATACTCAAACCTGAGTCTGCCACATTTTGAAAAATGGTGTCATAAAAATTGGGCGGGACAGCCAAATAGAATAGCTTACAACTGCATTGTCCCAACTTTTCATCCTGTTCATATAAAAATTTTGAAAGATTCCCATAGGAAGCAGCGTCCTCGAATAGGCCCGGGCAATAAAATAGATGGTCTAAAAAGATATCTACGTCTCGACTGCTGTGCTTATGCCCTTTTTGCTCAATGACATTCCTTACAAAGGAGCGATACGCATCATGCGTCAACTTTTGCCTCGAAAAACCTACTATTCTAAACTGCTTGGGCAAAAGACTCTTTGTATATAAATCAAAGAGTGCCGGCATTAACTTTTTTCTGTTCAAATCTCCCGTGGCACCGAATATGACAATGGTTGTCGGACGTTTTATATATGACATGCTTTTCTACCTTCGGCTCACACTGACTTCTCCCAGGGAATGGAAAATCCCTCAAACTCAGGAAGCAATTGCCTGCCATAAAACAATCGATGCGCCACTTCAGCATGCGAGAGAGCGCCCGTGAGTGCATTGTGAGGCGTTGGCTCATCCGGAATACCAACGTAATTAAGTACTGCATCCAGATTAAGAGCAGAGTGCCCGTTCGCTATGGGAATTTTGATTCCTCGTCTTACCATATGCATGTAACAGAGCGTGTGGGTGTCAATTGAACGATATGCCAATGGCCAATCTAAATGCGCGCGTTCTGCCGCCGCTTTCAGAAAATCTCTATCAAAAGAGACATTCTGCCCCACGAGTGTATGCTCTTCTGCTTTATGTGCCCACTCTAAAAAAGCCTTTACAATTTCTCCTTCACTTTTTTTATTAGGGTCCGTAATTTCTTCTTTTGTAAAACCGGTCACGGCAAGGGCCTCATCCATTATATGTGCCCCATCCCATATACGGCATTCTTCATAAAATCTTTTGCTCGGAATACTAAAATCAAGCGCTCCAATACTGACAATTGAGTGTTTATGATACTCAGTTCCGCTTGCTTCTATATCTACTACGATCATGAAAATATATTGTTAATTGTATGCTACCATACGTGTGCAACACTATTTGAGTCCTTTGCAATTTGCCGCCGGCGTGTATCCTGCCTTGCGCGCTTCTTCTGCTGAGTCAAACCAAATTTTATTTTCCTCCTTCATGCGTTGTGCGCCTGAGCACCACGGGAAGTGGTATTTTGAGCCATTTTTTGAGGCAACGAGCAGTCCATCTCCACTGCCGCTAACTGTCTCTTCCTGCCCTGAGCTTCCTAGACCCGAAAGGGCATCTCCCACTGCTCCCTTCATGTTTGTTTGAATACGCTCATTACTTTCTATATATACTGGCAGTCTGCTTTCTTCCAGAGCCGAGAGGCGCCCCAGTCCAAATCCACCAAGGCCGACCAGTATGATGATAAGGACTATATAAAAATCCGTAGACAGGAAACCGAGCCTTCCGTCAAAGCGACTGATCACTTCGCCATGCAG
This sequence comes from Patescibacteria group bacterium, assembly GCA_022561335.1. GTDB lineage: Bacteria > Patescibacteriota > Minisyncoccia > Phycocordibacterales > JACZSL01 > JADFRL01. The sequence continues at coordinate 21,108 of JADFRL010000003.1, read as the reverse complement.
ACTGTTGATTTTTTTATTCCTCTCCTTTATACTCATACAACTGTTATCATAGTACCATACTGATGACAGGGCATACGTCATTAATATGTAACATATGGCACATAAAAAAGCCGGAGGCTCAGCAAAAAATTTAAGAGACTCAAAACCTAAATATCTTGGAGTTAAGCTTTATGACGGTTCGGCCGCTAAAGCGGGTTCTGTTATAGTGCGCCAGCGAGGAACCAAAATAGAAGCCGGTAAAAATGTAGGAGTGGGTAAAGACCATACTCTTTTTGCTCTTAAGGGCGGGAAGGTTTCTTTTGGTAAAAAAAGAAAGATTTCTTTCAATGGGAAAACGATTATAAAGAAAATTGTAAATGTCTTATAGTACTTATTTATCCACATAAACAAACTCTTTCAGACTTCAGAATAACCCAGTTTTTTAAAACTATATTTTACAAAGGACACTTTTATCATTTATGCTGCTATAGCTTCAGTATTCAGATACACTGAACAGACTTTGACTGAGAATGCACAGAGAATCAACACCTTATACACTGCCTCGTCCACAACTTGTACACATCTTGTACACGACTTATGTTAGTTTTAGTCATTGACTTATTTCACAGAAGTTGTAACTATTTATATAAGTTTACCTCTCGGTGGACAAAATATTCCGAATTAATCAATAAATATTAGTGTCAGCATAGTTTCAATTTTATGATTGAAACTAAAGACACACTATAATAAAACATTGCGGAATCATCAATCCACCAGAGTAAACCCAGCCGAAGATGAAGAATCCCCGCTTGCGGGGATTCTTCTCTTTTAAAAACCACCTTACTATTTAAGAGGACCCTCTGCAGAAATAATAAGTTTAAACGTCCCTGATTTATCTCTCACTCTCACTTCCATATCCAATTCTCCTACTTTCTTAATCGGATGCTTGAGGACAATCATCTCTGGTGCAATATCTATATGTGCTTGCTCCTTGAGTTGTAAGACAATTTCCTCTTTGTGAATCCCCTTAAATAAGTGCCCCTGTTCAGTTGCAGGAACCTTTATCTCAATTGAAATATTTTTCAAGGACTCAATATTTTTTGAGAGCAATTGCTCCTGAACTTCTCGCTCTGCCTTATGCTGTTTTTTTAACTCGCTAACCCTCTTTATCTTGCTGTCTGTGGCAATTTCTGCAAGTTTACGCGGAATGAGAAAATTAGCTGCATATCCGGAAGCAACCTCTTTGACATCATGTTTTTGGCCGACATTGGCGATATCTGCAAGCAAAATGACTTTCATAGTTTAGGTTTTCAGTTTTAGATTTTATGTTTTAGGATATATACCATACTTATAACTATTAACTGCCGTCTAAAATTTCGACTGCTTTATCGAGCTGGGTGTCAATCTCCGCTTCAAAATCCTCCGGAGTAATTGAAACCTCTATATCAGGAGTAAGCCCGCCGTCTGAAATAGAGACCGAATTGGGCGTAAGCCATCTTGCAATCGTTATTTTAAGAGAAGTGTCGGGAGTAATTTTAACAAGCTCTTGAACCGATCCTTTCCCAAATGACTTTTCTCCCACAAGCATCGCGATACCGTGCTCCTGAAGTGCTCCCGCAAGAATCTCCGAAGCTGAAGCTGAACCTCGGTTAATAAGTATAACCATCTTCAAATTTTCATTAAATATATCGTACCCCTTGCTCCTATAAACACTTAGTTTCTCATATCTGCCAAAATCCTCACGAAGCACTACTTCTCCTGTCGGCAAGAACCAGCTTGCCATATCGACAGCCGCTTCGAGAAAACCTCCTGGGTTGCCGCGCAGATCAAGAATAAGTTTATTAGATCCTGTGAGAACAAATTCCCGCAGTGCCTGTCTAAAAAGATTGGGTGAAAGTGCTGAAAAATTAAATAGATTGATTACAAAGATACCATCATCTCTCAGTTCAGTCTGAATGGTTGGGATCTCGATAATATCTCTTATAACTTCTATTTCAAGAAACTCCCCTTCTCCGTCCCGTGCGATAGTAAAGATAATGGGTGTGCCCCTCTCTCCCCGTATACGCTTAACAGCCTCATCGATAGTCAAATTATCTGTCGGTTCTTTGTCAATACGCAATATACTGTCCCCACTCATAATACCCGCCCTATCTGCCGGAGTTCCTTTGAGTGGCGCTATGACTGTCAGTATATTATTACGCATTCCAATTTCCATACCCACCCCTTCAAAATTTCCACTGATATCATCTTCAAATATTTCAGAATCTGCAGGCGGCAAGAAAACGGTATACGGGTCCTCAAGCGAACCTGCGAGGCCGGAAACCATGCCCCATACTTTATCTGCATCGGTTATTTTTGTAGAAGTCGAGACGGGTACGAATTTGTTATTGATAGTGTTCCATGCCTTCCATAGGGGTGAAAAATCAACTCCGACGGGCTGAAGCGCGTCACTTCCGCTAAATAACAAAGAAGAGCTATCGGCACTGCTTCTCCCTCCTGAGGATCCGACGTTCACACCAATCACAAAAGCTCCTCCCACGAAGAGTGCCAAGAGCATCATGGCTACTGCGGATTTTGTGGCGATTGACTGCTCTTTTAAAAACCAGTTCATATATATATATTTCTCCCGCACACAGATAAATCTTATTACGAGTTTTCCTATTATCGCAAAATGTACTTTAAGCGTCAAATAATGTTAATCATCTCTAAACACACTCGCTTCCGCTTTGAACGTACCGCCTGCCATTATATAATTATTCTATGATAACCAAATACACACATAAGGATTTAGTGTGGGTGGATCTGGAATCGCCTACTCAAGAGGAGGTTCGAGAAATTATGAGGGAGTACAGCATAAATCCCCTCGTTGCAGATGAACTGCTTCAGCCGAGCGTAAAGCCAAGAGTGGACTTTCATCAGAATTTCATCTATCTAATCATGCATTTTCCCGCTTTCAAGCACACTCATAAAAAAGATAAAAACCAAGAGGTAGATTTCATCATAGGTCAAAAATTTCTTATTACGACTCGGTACGACACTATCGACCCCATTCATAAATTCTCAAAAATTTTTGAAGTAAATTCCATACTCGAACGAGGTGACATAGGAAATCACGCAGGGTATCTCTTTTTCCACATGATAAAAAAATTATATAAATCAGTTGAGCACGAACTAGCCTACATAAGAGATTCCCTCTTGGTTATTGAGGATCGTATTTTTGAAGGCAAGGAAAAAGCCATGGTAATTGAGATCTCCAAGGTAAGCAGAGAACTTTTAAATTTTAAACTGACAACTGACACGCATAAAGAAATACTGGAATCATTTGATAGTGTGGGAAGACAATTTTTCGGTGTAGAATTTATCTATCACATTAAATCAATCTCCGGCGAATACTATAAAATACATGATGAAATTAAGATGCTGATTGAATCTCTTGTAGAGTTGAGAGAAACCAATAATTCACTTCTGACTACAAAACAAAATGAAATCATGAAAGTGCTCACCATCATGGCATTCGTCACCTTTCCCCTTTCGGTGATTGCTTCAATTTTTGGAATGAATACTTCAACGCTGCCTATAGTGGGAAGGCCGTATGACTTTTGGATCATCATGGGCATTATGGTTTTTGCCACCATCATGTTCTTTGTCTTATTTAAATACAAAAAGTGGCTGTAGTAATCTCTGAATCTGTGCTGAACGTCATAAAAAGAATAATGAAGAAAGATAGAAGATCGGGAGATACACCGATAATTTTCTTCAACACGCTCTCCGGAACAAAAGAGCCTTTTAAATCAATAACGAAAGGAGAGGTTCTCATATACACCTGCGGCCCTACCGTCTACAATTATGCACACATTGGAAATCTGCGCTCCTACATTTTTTCAGACATAATCCACCGGCTGTTGGAATATAACGGACTTAACGTACGGCATGTTATTAATATTACTGACATGGGGCATCTTGTATCAGATGCTGATGAGGGGGAAGACAAGATGACTAAAGCTCTTAAAAGAGAGGGTAAGCCCCTGTCACTGGCGTCAATGAAAGAGCTGGGTGATTTTTATACGAGGGAGTTTAAAAAAGAACTCAAGCTGTTAAATATAAAAAGTCCGTCTAAAATGCCCAAAGCGAGCGAACATGTGTCCGAACAAATTGCTTACATCAAGACACTTGAAGAAAAAGGATACACGTATGCTACAGGTGACGGAATTTATTTTGATACGAGTAAATTTGGAGCATATGGAGCCTTGGGAAATCAAGGAAGAAAGCAAAACGATCAAGAAAAAGAATACTCGCGTATAGGAGTGAACGTAGAAAAAAGAAATTCGAGAGACTTCGCTCTTTGGAAATTTAATAAAAAAATGGGCTGGGAAAGTCCATTTGGTATGGGGTTTCCGGGCTGGCATATCGAGTGCACAGCAATGTCAACGCGGTATCTGGGAAAGAGTTTTGACATACACACAGGAGGCATCGATCATATTCACATTCACCACAATAACGAAATCGCCCAAACCGAAGCAGCAACAGGAAAGAAGTTTGTGAACTTTTGGATGCACAATTCATTTATTACCATCGAGGGAAAGAAAGTCTCCAAATCATTTAAAAATGAGATCCTGCTTCGAAACATCATCGACCGCGGATTCTCCCCACTCGCCTATAGGTACTGGCTTCTCACGGCCCATTACCGCTCATCCATAAATTTTACCTGGGAAGCTCTCGAAGGAGCCCAGACAGCTCTTTTTAGACTCCACCGACACTTTGTCGAAAAGCTCAGGACAACAAAAAGGGGCACTGTCCTTGACTCTTACCAGAAACGTTTCTTAGCGTTTCTAAATGATGATCTTGACACACCGCAGGCTCTTACCTTATTGTTCGAACTGATGAGGGACGGCGGAGTATCCAAACAGGATGCTCGGACAACTTTTTTAGATTTTGACCGAGTACTCGGATTGGGCTTTACCGAGACAAATAAGCGATTAGTTGAGAATCTTTCAGGCAAGATCCGGCTTACAGTCGATGAAGCTCCTGAAGACGTTAAAAAGCTTCTTGCGAAGCGGGATAATGCCCGAAAGAGCAAGAATTGGCAACGCGCAGATGAACTGCGAGAAGAAATCCACCGACGGGGATATAACATCGAGGACTCAGGCGAAGAAGCCCATCTCGTGAAAAAATAAGTGCCGCTTCCCACAGTTTAAGCACAGCTTTTAAAGATGACTCTTTCTTGAGGAGACTCTTCGATGTGCTAACATAAGCACTATGAACGAAAAAGCTAAGACTCACACATATAAAGTTCCTCCACAGGAGATCGAATCCGAGAAAGCACTCTTAGGTTCAATTATGCTCAAACCAGAAGCACTAAACGAAGTCATTGATATTGTCTCAACTGCATCTTTTTATGTAGAGAAGCATCGCATGATTCTAGAGTCAATGCTTGACCTGTATACAAAAAATGAACCGATTGACCTGCTTTCACTCTCAACTAAGTTAAAAGACAAAAAGCGGCTCGATCAAGTAGGAGGTGGCAGTTATCTTGCAGAACTTGTAAATGGGGTGCCTTCGGCTTCCAATATCAAGCACTACGCAAAAATTGTTCAAAAAAAGTCGATGATGCGAAATCTAATCGCAGCTGCTGAACATATATCAGATCTTGGCTATGATGACAGCCAAGATCTTGAAGAGATTTTGGATCAAGCAGAAAAAAAATTATATGAGATAACGGCCTCTCCTACACTCAACAAATTTACCCCTATTAGGCAGTCCCTCGGTGAAGCGTGGGAACGCCTTGATCGCCTCACTAAATCTGATGGCGAACTGCGAGGTGTTCGTTCAGGATTTGAAGGACTCGATAATATGCTCGCAGGGTTTCAAAAATCTGACCTTATAATTCTTGCCGCTCGTCCCTCAATGGGGAAAACAGCTCTCGCCCTTGATATAGCACGGCAAGCAGCAACTCAATATGGAACTCCGGTCGGAATCTTTTCTCTTGAAATGAGCTCCCAGCAACTCGTGGATAGAATGCTGGCAGCGCAATCACGCGTTGATGCGTGGAAGCTTAGAACCGGTAAGTTGAGGGCTGATGAAGAATTTAATAAGATACGTGATGCCCTTGATGTCCTCTCATCGGCACCAATCTATATCGATGACCAGCCGGCAAACAACATATTAAAAATGCGTTCAGTGGCACGACGGCTTAAACATGAACATGGACTTGGTCTCATTATTGTTGACTATTTGCAGCTTATGCTGCCGTCAACGAGTCGTATTGCTGATTCGCAGTATCAACAAATAACAGAGATTTCACGTTCACTTAAAACCATGGCTCGTGAGCTTGATGTACCCGTTCTCGCTCTTTCTCAGCTTTCGAGGGCCGTCGAACAACGGCGCGGCAGACCGCGTCTGTCTGATCTGCGGGATTCAGGGTCCATCGAACAAGATGCAGACGTCGTGATGTTTATTCATCGTGACGACAAATATAATGAAAATTCTGAAAAGCCCAATATTGCTGAAATTCTCATTGAGAAGCATCGCAATGGCCCCACGGGAAAAGTGGAACTCTACTTTGATGCAAAACGTACAACATTTCTGAGCATCGAAAAGGGTGGCATTAAAGATTTTGAACAGACAGTAGAAACAGGGGAAGATGCCCCTTATTAATCCATGGCGTCAGTACGGACCCTGCTAGAGATTAAAGCGTCATGAAATTACAACAGCTACAAAATCACAAACAAAGTCGAAAATTCTTATCAGTTATAACTCAGATACGGAAATATAAACATCCTCTACCTGCCCGCCAAAGCCCGAGCCGACTGAATGCAGCATATGAACACAAAAAAACATTATCAAAAGTAACAACGCTCACCTTTATTGCTTTGAAGCGATGGCAGGCGGGCCTCTAACGGGGTGAATAGTATAAACAAGTTGGAAGAATATTTTTCTCGCTTCCCCGGAATAGGACCGAGACAATCAAAGCGATTCGTCTATTTCCTGCTCACACAGCCTAAAAGTTTCCACGCTGAGTTGGCAAAACTACTGAAAGATTTAGGAAGTGAGGTGTCAGAATGTACACTCTGTCATCGATTTTTTACGCTGGACGGCGCCGATGTAATTGTATGCGATATCTGCAGCAGTCGAAACCGAAGTGAGGATATTCTCTTGATTGTTGAGAAGGATGTTGATCTCGACAATATTGAACGCAGTAATGTATATAAAGGTCATTATTTTGTGCTTGGAGGAGTCGTTCCTCTTTTAGAAAAGAATCCAGAGGAGATAATTCATACGAGGAGGTTGTCAAAACGGCTAAAGAGCAGTCGTTTCAAAGAAATTATCCTCGCTCTCTCTGCGACTCCCGATGGAGACAATACCAGCAAGTTCGTCCGAGAATTCATTAAAAAACTCGACCTAAAAAATGTTCCTAAAATTTCAGAATTAGGACGGGGTCTCTCAACAGGAAGTGAACTCGAGTACTCAGACATGGACACAATAAAAAATGCCCTCCAAAACAGGCATTAATAATTTTCTATTCTCAATTTTCAATGATACAATGCATCAAACATCTGTCTAGATTTTACAATAACGTTATTAATCACCTGATTAATAACGTTATTGTAATGCGTTCATATGAACTTTAAAAAAGCTACCTATTACCGAGCCCTACCACTGTTTACTTCTCTAAACCCCCAAGGTTAAACCTTGGGGGTTGTAAGATTTATTTGATTGATTCTATTTTTACTTTGAAAAAGGGCTGTCTATGTCCTTTCTTTTTAAAGTAGCGGCTCTTTGACTTGAATCGAATGACAGATATCTTTTTGCTGCGCCCTATCTCTTTAAGTGTCGCCCGTACTTTTGCCCGCTCTATATAGGGGACACCGATAGTCGTATCTTTACCATTATCGACGAGGAGCACCTTATCAAAGGTAATCTTATCGCCCTCCTTAAAAACACCGGCAAGTTTTTCTATTCTTAAATCATCTCCAACGGAGACCTTGTATTGCTTTCCTCCTGTTTGGATAACAGCAAACTCCTCCATATTTTGCTTTACGGGTTTCTTTGCAGGTACAGATTTATTTTCTGCTTTCTTTTCTACTGCCATATTAAAGTGTGTTCATATAGTACTGATTCTTCTTAAAAAATCAAGGTGTCCTATTCATCTTTGTCGGGTCGATTAAGCGCAAGCGGTTCTATCCTAATAGATTTACTTGTGATACGCAGTACATCCTTATCAATCTTACCGAGTTCTTTATGAGCAGTATTGTAGTGACCTACTGTAGTCCCGAGCGAGATACCGAGTTTCTTCATGAACTCTTCATAGCTGCCTATGTGGCGTCCGAGCTGCTCTACTCGCTTCATGATGTGCTGAGCCTTCTCCTCAATCTGAAGACCCCTCAATCCCTGCATCACTGTCTGTAAGTAGGCATAAAATGTAGTCGGAGAAACAATAATAACTTTATATTCTTTAATTGCCCGTTGAATAAGGTTATCCTCCTGTCCCTTAATATAACCTACTTTATTTGAGAGAAGATCATAATAAATTCCCTCAGATGGTATAAACATGAAGGCAAAATCTGTTGTCCCTTCTTGAGGCCTTATATATTTCGAGGTCTCTTTTATTCTTAACTTTAAGTCATTTACAAATTGTTTCTCAAGCCGCTCACGTTCGGCAGAGTTACGCTGTTCAACCATGCGATTATAGTTTTCAAGTGAAAATTTAGCATCTATCGGAACTATTTGGTTTTTTATAAACACGACAGCATCAACCTTTTCTCCATTTTTAAATTCGTATTGTGTTTTATATATCCCTTCCGGGAGCACATCTTGCAGTACGGTTTCAAGAAAATATTCACCTAGCACTCCACGCTGTTTCGGGTTATGTAAGATATCCTGCAAATGCTGCAACTGGTCGGCAAATGAAATTACCTTTTTGTTGGTCTCACCGAGTTTTGTAAGCCCTTTGGTTACCTCACGCACAATTTTAGCGGACTCTCCTAATTGCGCTTTAACCGACTCGCTCATTTGTTTTGAGCTCTCCCCGAGTTTTGTATCTAAGGTACGATTAAGCTCCTGCACTTGATTCTGAAGCATCATAAAGCCTTGTGAATCCTCCTTCGATTTTCCCTTTCGAATAAGCAGCCACAGCAAAATTCCATTTGAAGCAACCAAAATTATAAGCAACACAATTATCGCTGATTCCATTGACTACCAGTCTATCACTTTTTGAGCTCCCGCTCAAAAAGGAAATATTTGACGAGCTCAATGACCAGTAAATTGAAAAGTCCTATGCCGAGGAGCAGCAGAAACTGAAGATTAGAAAGCGGGGTCAGCGTGAGAAGAAGCTGAAGAGGAGCTAGAGTAAGAGCTGAAAATAGAAGGAGAACGCTTACTGCCAGTGCAAAAATAAGATACCAATTGCTGAAAAATTGTACTCGCCACACGGGCTTATGAAAACTCTTAAGAGAAAACGCAAAAAAGATTGAACTCAGTGAAAGTGCCGCAAACATAATAGTCCGAATTTCCTCTATGGGAAGTTCCCGTTTTAAAAGAACGAAGTAAAGACCGGTAAGAAATATTCCTGTAATAGCAGAAATTATTATAATAAGAAACTTCAACTCCCGTGTAAGAATATTTTTTGCTGCACTTGAGCGAGGGTCGCGCTTCATAATCCCCTCCTCGGGTTTTTCAAACGCAAACGCAAAACTCATAAAACCTTCTCCTATAATATTTGCCCACAAAATCTGAGACGGCAGTAAGGGAAGCGGGACTCCTGCAATAAGCGCCCCGCCTATGATGAATATTTCGCTAAAACTCGTTGAGAGCAGATACGCAACAATTTTTTTTAAGTTGTCTATAATTTTCCTTCCTTCACGGATAGCATCAACTATAATTGAAAAGCTGTTGTTAAGAAGCACTATGTCGGCCGCTTCTTTGGCCACTTCAGTTCCGCTTCCGACCGCGACGCCAATGTCGGCAGCCCTAAGCGCCGGAGCATCATTGATACCGTCTCCTGTCATAGCCACCACTTCATCTTTATTTTTCAAAACACGAACGATACGAAGTTTCTGCTGTGGAAGAACACGCGCAAAGACAGGGGTTGTTTTAATAGCTTCAAAGAGAGCCTCATCATCGTAATGCTCTATATCTTCTCCTAATAGAACGCTATCAAACTCCCCGGCAATTCCTACGTCACGAGCTATTTTTCTGGCTGTCTCTGGATTGTCCCCCGTAAGCATTATCACTCGTGCGCCTGCCCGCTTGACGGTCGCAATAGCTTGCCCCACGTCCTCGCGAGGAGGATCACTAAAGGCAATGAGCCCCATGAAGGTGAGTCCCTCAGCTATTTTTTTACACTCCTCCTCGTCACTGGCAATCGGAAGTGTTTCCCAGTGAACATCTCTGTAGGCTACCCCTATAAGACGCATACCCTCTTGACTGCGATGCTGTTGCGCTATATTAAACATTTCCCTTTTTTCGTCAGTCATCCTTATCTTTCTTCCTAAGTAAAGGACATGTGTTGAATTTTCAAGAAGTGTCTCCGGAGCACCCTTTAAGTACAACCGCTTATATTTTCCTCTTGGCATTTCGTTGAGTGAGGCCCCGAAGCGTCTGCTTGATTCAAAGTGGACATAATCAATGCGCTTATTTTTCTCCCTTAACTCGATCTGGGAGATACCGCGTTCGAGACCCTCAAGCACGATAGATTTTTCAATAGGGCTTCCATGAACCGTAAGTTTCTTAGGGGCATCTTCCCCTTCTTCAATAAAAGCCGAAGATGACAGCACAGCCGCTTTTAGAAGTTCATGGTCATCAGGAATTTCCCCAAGTTCCTTGCTAATCTTCGATTTCAGTGAAGCAAGTGAATGAAGTTCTACCAGCTTCATCTTGCCTACTGTTAGTGTTCCTGTTTTATCAGTAAGAATTATGGTTGTGGCGCCAAGTGTTTCGGCCGCCAATAAATTACGCACCAGCCCTCCTTTTTTGAGAATACTCTCCATGCCAAGCGCAAGAACAATAGAAACAGCGGCAGGCAGCCCTTCTGGAATGGTAGCAACCGCAATCGCGATCGAAGTCAGGAGCAGATTTCCTATAGCCTCGCCTCGATAGAGTCCAAGAGTAAAAATAAAAAGAATTGAGACACCCAGCATGTACATGAGAAATCGTGCAAGTTTTTTTATGCTTTGCTGCAGCGGCGTAGCCCTTTCCTCCACTCGTCCAAGATGTTTTGCAATAATTCCAACCTGTGTATTTTCTCCTATGGCAACAACGACCCCCCTTCCATACCCAGAAGCAACCATGGTGCCCATCCACGCCATATTAAATTGCTCTGTAATAGGAGCACTGTCGCGAGGCAATTTAATATCTTTTGCTACTGCCACCCATTCTCCTGTCAATGCCGCTTCATTAATAGTAAGACCTCTTTCTGAAACAACCCGAATGTCTGCAGGCACACTATAGCCGCTTTCAATAACCACAAGATCACCGGGCACCAATTCCTCTGCGGGAATAATAATTTTCTTTCCGGCCCGGATCACTACGGCATTTTTCTCCTGAGATGCCTCTAGCTTTTCAAAAGCTTTCGATGCGCGTTCCTCTTGAAACACTCCGACGACGACATTTATGAAAACCGCAATAAAAATAACCGCCGAATCAATAAACACCTGCAGAATAAGTGTAACAAAGCCTGCCGCAAGCAAGATAAAAACAAGCGGACTTTTAAACTGCTTCAGTATTTTTTCAAAAATGCCTATTTCTTTTTCAGCCTGAAGTTTATTGGGTCCGTATCTTTCCCTTAGCTCCGGAATCCGGGAAGGGGTAAGGCCTGTTTCTAGATTGGTATTAAACTCCAAGGTCAAGCGAGCAACGCTTATGTTAGACCATGGAAGTTGTCTTCTGGACTTCATTGTGCCTTTAGTATAACAGACTCCGTATTGAATTTAGTCAGCATTCTGTTAGCATTAGGCGCATATTAGATATTGGAAAGAGCAGCATGTTACACCGGCAAATAAAAGAAGAGATCAAAGGAGCTCTGCGCGAAAGGGATGAGCTTCGCCTGTCAGTACTTAGAGGACTCTTAGCCTCTTTTACTAATGAAGTGATAGCTCGCGGGCGGAAGCCTGACGGAATGCTCTCTGACGAGGAGGCTATAGCCGTTATTAAACGCGCCGTCAAGCAGAGAAAGGAATCCATTGAGCAATTTAATAAAGGCGGACGGCCTGAACTGGCACAAAAAGAACAGCAGGAATTGGAAATGTTGAAGGTTTATCTGCCAGAAGCTATGAGCGCTCTAGAAATTGAAAAAGTGGCTCGCGCAAAGAAAAGTGAGTTAGAAATTACCGATAAATCTAAGTCAGGTTTGCTTGTGGGTGCCGTCATGAAAGAATTGAAAGGGAACGCCGACGGAGCTCTGGTTAAGAAAATAGTTGAAGGTCTCCTCTCCGTTTAATCGTCTTCTATTTTATATACTCAAAAGGCTTGCCCTACAGCTACCGAGCCCGCGAGGTGTGCTGTGGGATTGGAGAATCTCTATCCTAGGACACCCCTATTATTTGACAAAAAAATTATTAAATTATATATTCTAAAATGGAGCGCTCTTCACGTTTTGGAAATAGGGGGATTCGACATGCATGGACAAAAGTTAAACCTTGAAAACGATGCGGCCGTAATAACGCTCGCAATTAAACCCAAGGATTTGTCCATCCTGTTTTTTGTCGGCGCATCGATACCGGCCGAGAACAGGGTCAATTACGCTGATCTGGAAAATCTTCAAACCAAATACGGCGGGAGATTGACGATTAGCCGTGGGACTGCAGATGGACGGTTGTGCATCATTCTTCCGTGCCCACGAGTGAAATCTTTGGAGAGACTCGGCGAACGAGGCGGAGTCCTTCAGAGGAATATCAAGAACATACTCGGCATACACACCTGCATGGCGAGAAAGGGATACCTGGAGCTATGCAAATGCCTCTCGGTAAGACACCCCTTGCCGCAGTTCTATCGAAGTCAGGACGCGGAAGAAGAAATACGCGTACACTAGCGTGTTCTGGTTCCAAAGCACCGCAGTTTAAAAGCAACAAAATTTTATATTCCCTCAGGGAAGCTCACGCTCGGCCGTACTGCGCTCTCGGCCGAGTGTTTTTTTGCAGGAGTACTTGACAAAATAGTCAATTCTTAATATAAAACATTTAGATTAACTTTCAAGGACAAGGGAAAGTGCAGATGAAACCTTGGAAAGTCCACCAAGCTATCGTCACCGGAGATACCGAAGCGCACTTAGCAGATGAGTCGCGCCGGCGGTCGTGCCACAGCAAGAAAACGGCGATCCGAAAAGGAGCATCGCAAGATCTTGACGCAGATTGCCGAAGAAGAGCGTCAAACTGAGATGTGTGCTCGTGCCGTCGAGGCCAACGAGCATATCTGTCCTATCGATTAGGAGGATGCGATGCGGCCTGTAACCGATAAAGAGACTGCTAAAGCCGTCATGCGATGGGCACGAAGATTTAGAAGAAGAGCTTACCCCAATTCTGTCGTGGGTGAATACCTCATGATGTCTGGAACATGGTCTTTTGAAAAAGAACAGCGAATCAAGTCGATCATCTCAAGCATGGCGGGTAAAGCATCAGCCAAAAGCAGAAGTGCACGCAGAAAGCACAAACGAAAAGAAGAAGAAAAGGCCCGGCAGTTTGAGCTCGATCTCTAGGCGCAGTGGAAATTTATTTATCCACTGCGCTACTTTATTTATCTAATACAAACCTATACGGTTTATTTGCCCATTTACCTGCATATTCAACACCTATCCGAGGTGTTTTTTTGATTCGCCAGACGGAGGATCTCCCTGTCACCTTAATTCCCCTATCCTCAAACCACAAACCAGCGCTTGGCTCTGCCACCTTTCCGTTGAGGTGACTGCTGATCTCAAGCTCACGCGTTAGCCGTCCAGGGCCTTCAATTTCCTCCACGCCCCGAATAAGAATAGCTGATGGTTCACCCTGCTTCTCCGTTACTATATTTAGCATACGATGTATCCCGTAGATAAGGTAAATGTAAATGTGCCCGCCTGCTTCAAACATTATTTGACTGCGGCCGCCTCTTCCGAAGCGTGCATGCGATGCTAAATCATTTTCTCCTTGATATGCCTCAACTTCAGTTATCATAAAAGAATATTCTTTCCCTGCTCTCTTTCGCACAAGATACTTTCCAATAAGTTGTTGCGCTACTATAAGCACCTGCCTTTGAAAAAATGATTGCGGCAAAACTTTTCTCATATTGTTACAGTTTCTCTGCATCTCCAACACAGAAATCTCCAATAGAAATCCGGCGCAGCTCCTTTACAGTGGCAGGATAATCGAGGCGCCGTCCCAGCTCTTCTGCAATCGAGCGAACATAGGCGCCGCTTCCCACTTTCATAGTGATATCCAATCTATAGCAGTCTCCGTCTTGCCTGCCTCCATTCAATTTAAGTGCCATAATTTCCATGATCTTTTTAGGGGGCTCGAAATCTGCTCCCTCTCGGGCCTTTTTGTAGAGTCTCTCCCCGTCCACCTTAACAGCAGAATGCTTTGGTACGGCAAGTTCTCTATTTCCGACCATTTCATCCAAAACAGTTTTAACTTCTTTTATATTTAACCCCTCTACCTTCTTACTGTGGGTAACTTTTCCTTCCATATCCCCCGTCGATCTTTGCTCCCCTAAAAGGACAATAACATCATATATCTTAGGAAGTTTCAAAAATTGATTGAGTTTTTTAGTGCCCTTCCCTATACCGATGATCAAAAGCCCCGAGACGAGTGGATCAAGCGTGCCGGCGTGCCCCATTTTTAATCGAGCTTGTCCCATTCGAGCCTGGCGACTCTCAGAGTCGGAACAACCTGAATCGTGTTGAAGGGCGTGCCCTGGGCCTCGTCGAAGGGCGTGATCGAACGTGGGCATCCCGTGCCCACGTTTCCCCTTTCTGTATATGACTTTCAATTTTCGAATAACGTCAAACGAGGTGATGCCTTTTGGCTTATCGATGAGGGTAATATTGTCCATGTTAGAAGACTACTGCAGAAAGACTTCTTTGTTAAGAAGCGTCATGAGGAGGGTCGCCCCCGCGGCAAAGATAAATGCAGAGGTGAAGCCGAATGCCGCGGTTATCCAGATTGAAGAAATGAAGAGTGTGGTCCTTCCCATGTTGAGGGCAATCTCCTTAAGCACCGTGTACTCATCTATGTAGTGTCCATTGTCTACCGCTTGATCGTATGTTGCTATATCAAAGGAGAGCTTGTTGACCGCCCTCCCCACACGGTGATACGTATCGATTACCATTATTTGAAAACCAGTTTCAATAAATGCTTTGAGGAGCCAGCCGGTCGTCGCAAAAAACGTACCGTACTTTAAGAGCCTCTTCTTATCCCATCTGTCAGCCAAATTCCCAATAAGAAATCGAGTCAGGATAAGCAAAAAAATCGTGGCTGAAGTAATAAGCCCCAGCACCACATATTCCCCTTTAAGAAGCAGATAAATAAAAATAGGCCAGACGGCTATTTGCACGGCATGCTGAAAACCTTCGCCAAAATAGGCCATAAATAGCGTTCTGTTTTCCTTCTTAAAGAGCTTCCTATAGGTCTCAAAGTACCCAAAAGAAAACGTCTCGCGCGTATCCTCAATAAAGAAGAGAGGTATTATCGATACTGCCAAAAAAGCACTCGTGATTATGAATAAACTGTCGAAACCGTAAAAGGCAATAACAAGCCCCGCAAAAAAAGGAGTGACTGCCAGCACAATCTCCGAAGCATTTAATAAAAGTGACATCTGCTTCCCTCGGACCTTTTTATCCGTAAACAGGGCAAAGTCAATGTGATACGGCGTCCAATAGAACGTCCGGTAAATCGTGCCAAACAAAAGATACATCCCAAGAGATAGCATTGGGTTGGTATCCCATAACAAAAGTGACAGGATAGCTCCCGGCAGGAATATAACCGCTATAATGAGCATATGCCTAGTACCCAGCACCCGGAGAAGCATGGCGCCTAAGGGAATAAAAAGAACAAATATACCGTAGACTGCAGTGAAAACAAGCGCCACCGCGGTATACGATTGATTGAACTTTTCATAAAAGAAGATAGCCGTAAACACACTGAGCATCCCTATGCCAACTTGTATGAGTAGACGGTTAGTGTAGAGAAATAGAATATTCCTAGTAAGATGCACTCGTTTGTAATATTCTCTGATGTTAAAATCTTTGTGCATTTTGCCTGTACATTACAATATCCTGAAGATCAAAAAGATAATATATGAAAAGTAGAGTGTGAGAAACAGCACACCTTCCATCCTCGTGAGTGTGTAGCGACGACCGACGAGCACGAGCGTGAAGAAAAGCACGGCGGCTGTGAGCACTACAAAAATATCAAACTGAATTCCGGGAAGCACCACGATAGGATTAATAAGAGCCGTGACTCCCAAAACTCCGAGAAAACTGAAAATGCTCGAGCCGAGGATGTTTCCGATGGCAATACTTGTCGATCTTTTTGACAAAGCCACCAGGGATACCGTGAGTTCAGGAAGTGAGGTCCCTATCGCGACAATGGTTAACCCAACAAAAGAGGGCTCTATCCCCAGGAGAAGTGCGATGACCACGGCCCCGTCGACCACCCACTGTCCGCCGAAGAAAACCCCGACTATACCGAGAACGACCATTATAAATGCGGTAAAGAGCGTAACCACTTCAATATCGGTTTCTTCTTCCACACCGCTCTTCCTGTGAAATAGAAACCATATCCATATAAAATAAATTGACAGGAGTATCAGGCCTTCCCCTTGTGATATACCGTTAAATGAGTCCCCCACAACGGAAAACAATATCATGATGGTCGCTATAAAAATAAAGACGATGTTAAAGAAAGCGTCCTTAACCACCCACTCACGCCGCATAACGATAGGATAAAAAATAGCCGAGAGCCCCAAAATCACAAAAATATTAAACGTATTGCTTCCGATTATCGTAGCGAGTCCTATATTGTTCCCGGTGAAGGTCGAGGCAATGTTGATGGAAAGCTCCGGAACAGACGTCCCCACACTTACGACGAAAGCACCTATGAACCAATTGGAAACCTTAAAAACACGCGCAAGCGACACGGCGCCTCGAATGAGAAGTTGGGCTCCTTTGATGAGAATATAGAAGCCCAAGACAAAAAGGATGAGTGAATTAACAACTTCCATGACCGTGTAATTGTTTATGAGCGACGCAGAGCGAGCGAAATGCAAAAGTTTTACTTTTGCATTTCCCACCTGCCCGCCAATGCCAGAGCGGCTGATAGGGCCAAAGGAAGCAGGGGAAACATTCTGTACATATTGTATGGGACGATATAATAAGCATCGGGCAACTGGCAGGCGGGGCCGAGAAGTTAATATAGGTTTAATACCTCGGGGCTTGCCCCGAGGTGCCCCTATTTATTGTACGAGATTTTCCCTGCCCAAACTACTGAGTTATCATAAGAATGCTCACTAGCCGTTTTAAAAGATAAACAACCTCGCCTCTCTGACGGGCGAGGCGGTAAGAACTTTCGAGTCCCATTGACGACCCTGCCGATTGCTTCACCTTCTGGACTAAAAGGGAGGCCGGAAAAGAGGAACAGATAAAAAGGTTAAGCCCTCATCGTCAAAAAGCATCCACCGAGGGGTGTTTGGGAAGAATGTTACTGGGTGATCTCTATTTCAGCGGCGTCTCGGAGTGCCGCTATAAAAGCGTCAAGTTCCACTTGTTGTTTGTTGGCTATGAGCTGACCCTCGATTTGCGAGCGGACTTCGACAAGCGCCGGTACCCCTTCCTGACCTGCATTCATTTGCTCGTAGAATTCTGCTACTTCTTCATCGGTAACACTTATTGAAAATATAGTGGTATTTACAGTGAGAAATTGCCGAATGATAAGCTGTTCTCTCAAGTTTGCCCTAAACTCCTCTACCGTTATACCCCCAGCAGAAAGTTGTTCTATGAGTTTTTCCTCTCCGCCAGTCTGCGTAACAGCAAGTTGATATTCCGTTTCAACCGCTTCCGGATCTGACACTATACCCGCCGCTTCTGCCGCTTGAAGAAGAAGTGCTGTGCTTATAAGTTCATTAAGCACCTGCTCTCTGACTTGCGCCAAAAGGGTGGGGTCGGTAGTGTCGACACCCTGTGCTTGTGGTGAGGAAAGAATTTGGTCAATTCTATCAGTGACATCTGATTGATTAATCTTTTCACCATTTATCACAGCTGCAGATGGCTGTAGGTCGAACAAATTAATCGTCTCAGTAAAATTCAAAACAACAAAAACAGCAATAGCAACTATAATCATCGTAATTGCTATATTGTTATTTCTCTTTCTCCTTGACGCAGATACATGCGAGCTAACCGAGGACGGCGGACTAATAGAACCTTCTTTTTCTTCTGTATTGTCTGTATCAGCCATATAAAAATACTTGGAATTATTCAACTAATCTTACTACAATCTCTAAAAAATTAATACTGGATAAGTATCCTTCAATGTAGCCCTATTTGATATTCATAGAGTTTTCGATACACGCCATCCTTTATTTTAATGAGATCATTGTGTGTGCCCTCTTCAACAATTTTCCCCTTATCAACACAAAAATCTTGTCGGCTTTTCGTACGGTACTCAGACGATGGGCAATGATGAAGGTCGTTCGGCCGGCCATGAGTTCCTCGAGCGAGCCCGTAATGAATCGCTCGGTCTTTGCATCAAGTGCACTCGTCGGCTCGTCAAGAATGAGAATTTTCGGATTACGTAAAATGGCCCGCGCTATAGCAATGCGCTGTTTCTGCCCCACCGAAAGCTTTATGCCGCGCTCCCCGACAATCTGCTCATACTTATTTGGAAATTTTTCAATAAATTCATCCGCATGGGCTTTCCGTGCCGCTTCCTTCACCTCTCCTAAAGTAGCATTAATTTTTCCGTAATGGATATTTACTTCGATCGTGTCATTGAAAAGCACCGGTTCCTGCGGCACCACGGCAATGTTCTCTCGCAAATATTTAAGACCGATGTCTTGTATGGAGTGCCCATCAATCAGCACCTCACCTTCTGTGGGAAAATAATAACCCGATAGTAATTCAATGGTGGTACTCTTCCCCACCCCCGATTCCCCCACGAGAGCCACGATCTCTCCCTGGTAGGCGTTTAAACTTATCCCACGCAGTACATTTTCACTTTCGGCATCATATTTGAACACGACATTTTTAAACTCGACATTTCCCTTTAACCCCTCTTTGCCGACGTCAACTTTGGATTCATAAGCCTCCTTGGGTAAATTGATCATCTCATCAGTCTGCTCTATTGCTATCAAGCCGTTCTGAATAACCTGCCAATTGCGCCCCATGGTTGCGAAAGGGCCAAAAATAAGGAGCCCGTAGCTGTTAACCGCAATAAGCTCACCGATAGTCAGACTTCCATTTGTAATAAAGGAAATTGAGACAATAAAAACTGTAAGTTGAGTGAGTACTACGATAACTCTTTGATAAAAAGAAATGCCCGTCCAAATGCGTTCAATCTTATTCCATGTGAAAGCAAAGCCGTGTATGAACTTGTTCCACAATCTATCTCTTTCATATTCCTCAGCCGTTGATTGCTTTACCGTCTGGAAGTTCGATATGGCATCCCCCATTACTCCCCAGGCCTCTCGCCGCACTTTCTGGCCTTCTTTTTGCATGGTGATAAGAGGGGGAACAATTTTAATGAGCGTTACAATATAAAGCGACACCCCGGTGACCAAAATCAAGGCAAGCACAGGGTTGATGATAAAGACAATACTCACGCCAATAATTACACTTAGAAATTGGGGCGTAAGATCAATGACGACTTGTTCAACTATTACCGCCAACGCATTAGAGGAACGTTGAATTCTATCAATTATTTCTCCTATCTTTTCATTTTTAAACAAGGAAACGGGCAGTTCGAGAATCGCGCTCGTCGAACGTGCGATATGCCCCGCTCGCAGATACGTACCCATGCGGCGTCTCTTTATGTCAATTATCCAGTCAACGGTATTTGAAATAATCTGAACGATAACCCAGATAGCAAGCAGGAGATACACGGATATTTCAAGCGTGCCCCATACTATTATGAAATCAGGAGAAATAAGAGCATCAAAAAACTGTCCGATAATATAAGGTACTGATCCGTTTGCAAGACCCGACAATACGCCAAGAATCGAAAGCAGTATAACCTCCCGCTTTCGCTCAAATAGATGTCGAAATAATATTTTCCAGCCTTTGGCAAGCATAAATAAAGTTATTAATTTACTGTGACCCTACAGGTTCGTCTACCCTAACATTTTAAATTCATCGAATCTAAAATTCTCTAAATCGAATAATCTGAAAATTTCAACGGCTCAACGCGTTGAGCCGTTGGGGATTTTACCTTAAAATACCTAAAAAACAAATAAATTCACGAAATTTATTTGATGAGTAAATAATATACAGCGTGGCCCGTTGTACCGATCTGCCGCACCTTTCCCTCTTTTTCTAACTCATCCAAATATCTCGTTGCGGTCGCGTCTGACACGCCGAGTAATTTCTCAACATCATTATTTACCACTCTTCCTTTTTCTTTCAAAGATTCCAAAATTTTCTTTTTATTCTCCGCTTTCTTTCTGCTTTGCACAGAAATCAAACCTCCATTCCGCTTTCCTAAATACATTCCAAGTGCAATTCCGGCTATAGCGACGATGATTAAAATAAGGTAGTTCATAACCTTAGTTTAGCACCCTCCTGATTTTTTTGTTGGTGAGTGGTTTGTGGTTAGTAAGTCCACTGTACCTAGAATAGAACACCTCGAAAAATATGGTTTTAAGCTGGAATCATGCATTTCAATAACGTAACATTAAAATCCCGGCCATAAACAATAGCTTGGATACTAGCTAGAATCTAGAGCGTGTTGAAAGAAATATCTTACCTCTATGGCAGCAGAACATGCAACAGACTTTAATTTCAGAGGTATTGACAATTGTGTAATATTCTGATATACCAAGCGTGAACTACACGTACCTTGTAATCGGCATCAGCATCAAGGAGGGTATCCCGATGCAAAAAGAGATGAGTGCCTCGATCCGCATTGCAGTAATTGGCTGTATATGTGCGGTCATCTTCGGCGCGTTTGCGTATCT
>JADFRL010000014.1 GCA_022561335.1 Patescibacteria group bacterium | reverse complement strand
TATATTAGTTGGTGTGGAGATGTCGGGAATTGAACCCGAGTCCAATAGAGATTCTTTAAGTGATTCTACAAAGCATAGTTCATTTTCTGATTTGAACACGCATCGTAAGAAATGAACAAAACCAATACGTGTCGAGCCTTTATGTTCTTAAGCATGTAGTAAGGCAGTACATACTCCAGCCCGAAATATATTACACCAAAACTATCGTATCGGACGTAGAATAGTCTGATGCCAGCTGTCGCTTACGCGTATGCTGGAGCAAGTCCTCTATAGCTTTCTCCGAAGAGAGAAGCTACAAAAGATTTTGCTTTAGCAGATAAGTTTGCACCTATTTGCAGTTCCAAGTTTTTAAGAAGTCCTGGTCTTCTACCCTGCACGCAAAAAGAATAATTCCATTGTCTAAGCCGATCATCCCCCAGCGTAACAGCTCGGGAAAAGTTACCTTCCCCCCTTAAGGGAGCTGTTGCGCTGGCGAGTGACCACCTAGAAACTGCGTTTTATTAGCGACGTAGAGCGAGAGAAACGAGAAAGCAGAGCTTTTTCATTTCCGAGCCGAGGAGCTAATATAGGTTCAAGACCTCGGAGTTCTGCTCCGAGAAACCTTTATTTCTCTGTCAATGTACCGTTTGCTTTCGCGCTCTTTAATAGTTTGGCGTTTATCGTATTTCTTTTTACCCCGCGCGACGCCGATTTCTAACTTCAATTTATGGTTTTTATTATACACCGAAATAGGAACAATTGTCAAGCCTTTTTGGCTCTCGAGGCCTCTGAGTTTGCTGATTTCTTTCTTGGTTAGAAGCAGTCGTCTGTTGCGGGCGGGGTCATAATCGGCAGGAGTATTTTTGGGCTGGTAGGGTGGTATGGTCGCTCCCAATAAAAAAGCTTCATTCCCTCGTATGGTGATGTGGCTGCCTTCAAGCGAGCCCTCGCGCTTTCGGAGTGACTTTACTTCAAATCCAAAAAGCTCCATTCCTGCCTCGAAAGTTTCAAGAATGTCATAGTTAAAGTACACTTTTTTGTTTTGGAGCAAGACTGCCATACGCTTTATTTTACGACACATTTATGTATAATGGTAACTCTATTATGGAATTTTTTAAGAAGAATAATAAGGGAAAGGATGCTAAAGGTACCGAGGAATCCGATGGAAAGAAGGGAAAGAAAGGCCTTAAGACGACTAATAATAAGCAGTTTTGGGTAAATCTTTTCACAACACTCGTAATCTTTTTCCTACTGGTGAGCACTTATTCACTTATCGTCGAACAGCGAGTAAGTATTGAAGAAATCCCCATTTCCAAGCTCGCTTCTGATATCACGGAGGGAGTTGTTGCTTCCATTGTAGTAAAAGGGGATGAACTTGAAATTCTTTATATAAGTGAAGAAGAAAAGAAATCAAAGAAAGAGGTCGGCGTGGCACTCACTGACACACTTGCAAACTACGAGGTGCCTATGGAAGCCCTTGCAGGTGTTCAAATTGAAATTAAAAATCCAAGTGGAATTCGTTTCTGGCTTTTTAATCTGGCTCCGTTTCTGTTGCCGCTTGTTATTATAGGATTTTTCCTGTGGTTTTTGTCGAGGCAGGTTAAGGGAGCCGGTATGCAGGCGTTTACTTTTGGGCAGTCAAGGGCTCGTGTTACCGATCCAGACGACAAAACAAATCGAGTTACATTTAAAGATGTTGCAGGTGCCAAAGAGGCAAAGGAGGAGCTTTTGGAAATTGTTGATTTCTTGAAAAATCCCAAAAAGTTTCTTGATATCGGAGCTCGCATCCCCAAGGGTATAATCTTGATGGGTGCGCCGGGAACCGGGAAGACACTTCTGGCGCGGGCTGTTGCCGGTGAGGCAAGTGTCCCGTTCTTTTCTATATCAGGATCTGAATTTGTCGAAATGTTTGTGGGAGTCGGCGCTTCACGAGTCAGGGATTTGTTCAAAGTAGCTAAAAAATCTGCGCCGTCAATTATCTTTGTGGATGAAATTGATGCCGTCGGACGAGTGCGAGGTACGGGCGTGGGTGGCGGCAATGATGAGCGTGAGCAGACACTCAATCAGATTCTAGTCGAAATGGATGGGTTTGAGCCTAATGAAAAGGTGATCGTTATAGCAGCGACCAATCGCCCTGACGTGCTTGATCCGGCACTTCTTCGTCCGGGAAGGTTCGACCGTCGCGTTACCATTGAGTTACCTGATCGCAGTGACAGGGAAGCAATCCTCAAAATCCACGGACGGAAGAAGCCCTTTACAGAAGATGTTGATCTCAAAGTCATCGCGGAGCGCACCCCTGGTTTTTCCGGAGCGGATCTTTACTCGCTTATGAACGAGGGGGCAATACTTGCGGCACGCGAAAGTCGCAAGAAAGTTGCTCAGTTTGATTTTATTCGCTCCATTGAAAAGGTAATGCTCGGCCCGGAACGCAAGAGTCATATACTTTCAGCTCACGAGAAAAAAATTACGGCGTACCACGAAGCGGGGCACGCACTTGTTGCATCCCTTATTCCTGAAGCCGATCCGGTTCACAAAATTTCCATCATTGCGCGCGGTCATACGGGCGGCTACACGTTGAAGCTTCCGTTTGAAGACAGACGTTATCAATCGAAAAAAGAATTTATCGCAGATATTGCAACAGCGCTCGGGGGTTATATTGCCGAGCGTATGGTCTTTAATGATTTAACAACAGGTCCTTCGAGTGACCTTCAAATGCTTACTGCGATAGCGCGCAATATGGTTACCAAATACGGCATGAGCGATAAGATGGGACCTATTGCGCTTGAGGGGACTTCTGGTCAGGTGCTCTACGGCGGTGGTTTAATCAGCAAAGAGTTCTCAGAGAAAGTTTCGGGAGAAATTGATGAAGAAGTAAAACGCATTATTGACAGTGCTTATAAGACCGCAGAGGATATTCTTAGTAAACATCGAGTGGTCCTTGATGCTATAGCAGACAAACTTATTGAGGTGGAATCGCTTGAACGAGAAGAGTTTGAGAAGCTGCTTGTCATGCATGGTATTAAGCCCAAGAAGAAAAAAGAGGAGGAAAAAGAGGTGAAAAATAGAAAATAAAAAATGCCGGTGTCTCCAAAAGGAGCACCGGAGCGTGAAAGAGGAAAGGCGTCCAGAATATCTGGACGCCCCATGGACTCACTTTTCAAGAAGATCGAGCAGAAGTGCCATACGAACATAAAGACCGTTACCTGCCTGCTCAAAGTAGCGAGCTTGTGGTAGGACGTCAAGTTCTTCAGGCAATTCCTTGTTGCGCGGGAACGGGTGCATGATAATGGCACTTTTCTTTAGACAGTCAGCAAGCTTGGGAGTTAGCGTGTATAGTTTGCCATCTATGAGAGATTCGACAGCTCGCTCACGGTCTTTTTCACTCTTACTTCTCTCCAGTTGAGGGCGCGTCATATATATAATGTCGCTTGTTGTCAAAACCTCGGGTGTGAGAGACACATGTACTTCAAAGGAGACGCCAAATTTCTTGAGGTAGCCAGTTACGGCTTCGGGTATCTGGAATGACTCCGGGCCAATGAAATTTATGTGAGATACTGTCGCAAGTTCACACGACGCGGTTTGTCCGAAGAGGTGAGCAAGCGAGTGAACAGTTCTCCCGTTTTTGAGATCTCCCACAAACGCTACAGTGAGATCTCTCCGGCGAGGGAGGGCCTCTCTTATAGTGTAAAGGTCAAGGAGAGCTTGTGTTGGATGTTCACCATCACCATCACCGGCATTGACAATCGGTACGGCGCTTACCGAAGCGGCTCGCGCCGCCGCCCCAACCTCGTAGTGACGGAGAATTATAACATCTCCATAGGCACCGATAATTCGTATTGAATCCTCAAGCGTTTCTCCTTTTACTACAGAGGAGAACTCACGTGCATTTTCGGTACCGATGACTCTTCCGCCGAGCAGGTTCATTGCTGACTCAAAGGAGAGACGAGTTCTCGTCGATGGTTCATAGAAAAGAGAGACGAGAATTTGACCAGTAAGAAGCTGGCCTTGAGTAGAAACCCAATCCTTTCTATTTTTATAGGCAGATTTAAGTTTAGTTGTTCTTTGAAAAAGCGAGTTGAGATCTTCAGGACTAAAGTCTCTGACATTTATGACGTGACGGATCATGTTACCCTCCCTTTTTTTCAAGGTTCGAAACTACGTTAGCTTACCAATAGTAGTGGTTGTTTGTAAAGTGGTTTTTTCTAAGTGCGCGCACTAGGACTTGAACCTAGAACCGCGGAGGTATAAGCTCCGTGCTCTACCAATTGAGCTATACGCGCCTGAAAGCCATAGTATATCAAAAACAGCGTTACTCAAAGTGCCAGGACTTTGCTTTTTCTGATGCAAATTTCGATAGCAGTGTATGTTTTGTAAGGTTAGGGTCATCATCGATCATGGTTTGGGCTTCCTTGCGTGCGGCTTCAACCATTTTCACATTTCTAATAGCCTCCATGCCGAGATCAGTGAGCCCCCACTGTTTTTTACCGTATAACTCTCCGGCTCCGCGGATCTTAAGATCAAATTCTGCCAGTTCAAATCCATCTTTTGCCGACTTTAATGCCTTGAGTCGCTCAATTGAGGCTTTTGATTTGGTATCTGCGAAAGCATAACAGTACGCTTGATGAGTGCTCCTTAGGACTCGACCGCGCAGCTGATGAAGCTGAGCCAATCCAAAACGTTCTGCGCCTTCTAGAATAATGACAGTAGCATTAGGTACGTTGACTCCCACTTCGACCACTGACGTAGCAACGAGTACGTGTATGTTGTTTTGAATAAATGCCTCCATAGTCTCCTCTTTTTCCTTCGGCTTCATCTTGCCGTGGAGCATAGCAACCCTGTAGTCGGGGAATACATCGGAGCTCAGTCGTTTCGTCTCCTCCTTTACTGATTTTACGTTTAAAGCAAGTTCCTTTTTTGGATCAGGTTCATCAATGCGCGGGCAGATAACATACACTTGCCGCCCTTCTTTAAGTTTCTCTCTCACTTTCTCGTAGGTCTGATCGCGATTGCCCTGTGTTACAATTTCAGTGATGATCGGTTTTCTTCCTTTTGGCATTTCGTCAAGAAGTGTTAGGTCAAGATCTCCGTAGATAGTAAGCGCGAGTGTCCGTGGGATTGGGGTAGCCGTCATTGAAAGGAGGTGGGGTACGATGTTGTCCTTGCGAACGAGTTTTTGCCTCTGGAGTGTGCCGAAGCGATGCTGTTCATCGATAATAACGTAAGCAAGATTTTTGAAAGAGACTTTCTTCTGAATAAGCGCGTGGGTACCAATCAGGATGGGTATTTCTCCGTTTCCGACCCATTTCAAGAGTTGGGCTTTTGAGATATCGGTCGCTTTCGATCCGTCTACTTTTGATGGAAATTTTTTACAGCCGCTTGATGTAATGAGACCGATTTTTATAGGGAGATACTCAAAGTAGGAAATAAAGGATTGAAAGTGCTGTTTTGCAAGTATTTCGGTCGGCACCATGTATGCTGTTTGCAGATTTCCAAAATCTTGCCCTTGTGGGTATGTTGTTGCGGTTACATACACAGTCGCCGCGGCAACCGCTGTTTTTCCTGATCCAACATCCCCCTCAAGAAGTCTGGACATGGGGTATGTTTTTTTAAAGTCGGAAATGATGGCACTTATTGCCTTTTCCTGCGCACCGGTGAGTTTAAAAGGGAACCGACCAGTAAATGTTTTAAGTGACGCAGTGTCTACGCTGACGCGGAGAGCTTGTTCATGCTTGTTCGTGAAGCGATCTTTCTGTTTTACTAACTGAATATAAAATACTTCCTCAAACGCAAACCTCTTACGGGCAGATATGCTGTCCTTTTCCTTCTTTGGTGTATGTATCCAAATAAGTGCTGTTTTAAGTGTAGGTAAGTAATACCGCTTTAGTATTTCCTTTGGTATAGGGTCGTATAGTTCGTCGAGGTTGCCGCTGTTGAATATTTTTTGTATCGCATAGTACATCCACTTCGATGTAATACCTCTACTTTCTGGATAGACAGGAAGAAGTGTTTGACTATCTTGTGGATCGCGTCGTAGCAATCCCTCTTCAGTGGGGAGGGTGTTGATCGCTGTCATTTCTGGATTTGCAAAGTATGGGTTTTTATCAGAACCCCCGACCTTGCCAGCCACTTTGACAGGTGTAAAGTCCCGGAACATTTTTGCGATGTAGGGTTGATTGAACCACATCACTTTTATTTTTCCCGATAGATCTTCCACATACCCCTCGGCAATAGGTGTTCGGCTTTTGAATGCTTTCCGAATCTTGAGTCCTGAAATGGTGCCATAGATTATGGCGCTGTCATCTTTTTTAAGCTCTTTGATGAGCTTTATGTCGGCAATATTTTCGTACCGATTGGGGAAATGGTAGAGCAGATCATATACTGTGGTAATGTTAAGTTTTCCGAGAGCTCTTTTTTGTGATTCTGCAAGCCTGAAGTGGCTGGATAATTCGTCCTGTATTTGCATACATTCTAGTATATACAAAAACCTCATCTCTTGGGGAGGCTCATGATGGTCGGATTAATTAGGAAGCGTATTGTTTGGGGTAATGTTTTAGGGCAAGCGCCAAGGACATGGCCGCAATGGAGAGGTCTCTAAAGACTATATCCATTTGGCTGATATTGAAGATAACAATGGCAATAAGCATGACGGTTGCAAGAGCACTAGGGATGAATATATTTCTTCCTGACAAAATCCACAGTCCTATGACAATCTCCACGGCCCCGAATAAGTGAAGGAGGACCAAATCAGGAATGATGCCGAGTGCGAATGCAGGAAAGTACCCAATCCACGCGAAAGGATTAAACAGCGCCGATATCGGAGGATAGATGAAGGTAAAGGCAACACCAATGCGAAGCAGTGAGTCCACTTTTTTATTCAGTGTCACTGTAAATTAGTCTACGTTGACTGTGCCTATTTTGTCTATGCTCAAGTGGTTGTGGTACGTCCATGAACCACTCTCATTAAAGGTAAATTCGAAGCTTGACCCCGGAGCGATGCCGGTGCAGGCATCGAATGAGCTTCCGAGGCAATCGCTGTCTGCTTTTTGCGGATAGAGAGTATGAGTGGGATGTACTGCTGACGCGACCCAAAGGTTTTGGCTGCTGTCATTAACCCATCGTACTGTCTGACCATTTTCTATTTCGATTGTTTCGGGGCTAAAACCCTTATCTGTGTACATGACTATTGTCTGCGTACCTTCTTCCGTAACCTCTTCACTTTCGACGACTTCTGTTTCTTTTTCCGTTACTACCAGACCACCCTCAATTCCAACAACTACTCGAGTTGTGATAAGTTGACTGTCACTAGTTGTGATGGGGACGTCGGGCCCGGGGAACTCATAGATGCCATTTCCATCATCACGGTGGAGCATAAAGTAGAGTACATCTCCGTCTGCAATGTCTTCAGAAAGATCAATGGTTATATTTTGTGCACTGCCTTCTGAAAGAAGATCTGAGTTCCCAATAACACTGCCTGGCGTATTATCTTCTGTTGCCCTGTGCACTACTACATATCCGGACTCTGCTAACGTAACAAAATCTATCACAGCAACAGCGCCTTCATTTTGCAATGTGGGGCTAATCAAATATGCCGGGACGGAGCTAACTACGTCTCCCTCATCTGGCGTATCAATTGAAGTATCTTGTACCTGGACAGAATCGTCATTTCCAATGAAGAAAATTCCTCCGACGATGATAATTATAATGCCGACAATAGCGATAACTCCTTTTCTATTCATACATGTGATTGTTATTCAATAATATGGTGTATATATTACCACGCCTCCAAGAAAAGATGAAAAAAACGAGTATATGTGTTAATTTATACATATTTGGAGAGGTGCCAGAGCGGTCGAATGGGGCTCCCTGCTAAGGAGTTAACCGGGTTAAACCGGTTCGAGGGTTCGAATCCCTCCCTCTCCGCAAATTTAATTTCGATATCTTTTGATATCTGAAATTAAATTCTGTATGGTGGGATTCGAAAGCCGGAGATGCGCCTGCTGTGCAGGAGTAAGCGTCGAGGCGGGGTCGAGAGTGCTTAGTAGATTTCAAGAGTAGTGAAGAAATATACTTAGCAACTTGTGACCGAATCCCTCCCGCTCTACCACACGGGCACTTCTTGTTTTCTAAATAAAACAAAGTCGCGCATCTTAGAGCTAGCACGAGGTAGCTATGTTCCTTGGGCGCTCGAAGTAACTTGTAGGTAATTTACTATACAAAGTTATTGGTTACGATAGAATCAAAATATAGGAAATTTACTAAAAGCCATAGGCGTACTCGTAGGCATAGTGGTTGTCACCACTTTGTTATTGTTTATGGAATCAGAAACTGAGTATGTTAAAAAAGAGTTAGAAATTGACATCAAGCCAACAGAACTTAACAATGAAAATCAATCGTCGACACCTCTCCCTGATCTAGAACTTGTTCAAAAAACTATTTTTTTTGAAAATGATGATAGGGCGACATTTAGAATTGCCAAGCCATTTGAAATTAAAATTGCCGCAGAGGGTCTTGGAAAAGCTCGGTTTATAACAAAAAGTCCTGATGGGCGAATTTTTGTACCCGACTTGGTGAATTATAAACTTTCTCACGAAGGTTCAATTGCATTTCTAGAAGATTTCAATGAAGAGACAGGAACGTTTAAAACTAAAAAAATCTACCTCTCAAGACTACGTGGTCCTAATGACATTCTTTTTTACAAAGACGATGACGGATACGGGTGGATATATATTGCTCTGACAGCTCACCTTATTCGATATCCGTACAAAGATGGCGACGACACTCCTTCAGGCGAGCCAGAAATAATTATTGATTTTCCCAATAAGCAATCTCCTGGTGAGGTAAGCGTTGTTTGGCACATCACTCGCACGCTCTCACTACACAATGACAGAATATATATTAGTGTTGGTAGTGGGTGTAATGCGTGTGAGGAGTTGGCGGGTACGTTTCGTGGAATGGTCTATAGTATCAATCCTGACGGTAGTGACCTTAGGGTATATGCAGATGGTTTGAGGAATGCTGTTGGTGTTGAGTGGGCAGAAGATAAACTATATGTCACCGCCAATGGAGTGGATCACCTTGGAGACAATGCGCCCGATGAAATGATGTATGAATTATCTGAAGGAGAACATTATGGATGGCCGTATTGTTATGAATCAAACGATATGGCTATTCAAGATACGTCACAAAATTGGAATAATCAGCCATTTTCTTGCTGGGTAGCGCCCCGCCCATTGACTACGTTTAATCCCCACGCAGCTCCACTTGGTCTAGAATATTTTGAAAACTTCCATCCTACACTTAACGGTTCCTTTTTGGTCGCTCTACACGGTTCTTTTGATAAAACGGTCCGAAGTGGATATCAGATTGTACGAGTGTCAAAAGATGGTGAGCAAGAAGTTTTTATGGACGGGTTTCAAACTGATAACGATAACCGTGTTGGCCGTCCTGTAGACATCTTACAACACAATGGAAGTTCGTTCTTTTTTACCGACGATCATGGTGGTAGACTTTATTATGTTTACATCAAATAGCTAAAACAGGCTCTTACAGGGCTTGACCGGCCACGGTTCCAGCCCACAAACAAAAAACACCAATACTATTTGTGTCGGTGTTTTTCATTCAAAATTTTATTAAGACTATTTGTCGTCTGGAGTGTTTGGCCAAACGTTTTCATCAAAATTTTTACCCCAATTTGTTTTATCTTCATCGGTTGCACTTGTAACCATGTCAGTGTGTGCTTCTTGAGCATGCGCACCTAACATTTGTTTTGCTTCATCTGCAGTAGCAGCTGTTACAGTTTTCTCACAGCCACCTTGCGGTACCGTAGCTGAACAAGCAATAGTTTTCATATGTTTATTAGTTATGTTATTAATAGGTAGCATTGTATCATATGTAGTTTCAAACTATACTGACACGTTTCAAGGCTACACTTAGCAGACCACGGTTCCAGCCCGAGGTAGTCCGCACCAAATGAACATGCTATTTGTAAAAACAAAAATCGGACTTTCTAAAATCCAAGGTATAGGATTATTTTCAGATGAAGATATTCTAAAAGGTACTTTGGTGTATGAAGCATGCTTATATCTTGGTAGATATTTAGATATAGTGGTGTGGACTGAGGATGAATGGAATGTGTTAGAGAAACAATTAAATGAAGAGAGCTTTAAACAGATTAAACGCTGTACTTATAAACACAAGAAAGATAACACGTATAACTTTGAGCTAGACAATACTAGATTTATCAATCATTCTGATAAACCAAATATAGCAGAGGATACGAAAGGTAGGGATGTTGCTATTCGTGATATAAAAAAAGGGAAAGAGATCTTGATAAACTATAAAATGTTTTACGATAAAGATTATTTCGAAGAAATAATGATGTTGTAATTATGGTGGTTGCGGTTAGAGTTATCCAAATTGTTGTTGATATCTATTTTAAGTAAATGTACGATTAAGTGTCGAGCCGTGTCCCGCGGCACTTAGCGAGCTTGTGAGCTTAGTGACCGTCAGGACGAATCCCTCCCTCCAGAAGCTGTATACCTTTTGGGCATTCTTTTCACAGAGTTCAAAAATATTTCAAAAGGTTTTGCGAAGCTCCAAGTATTCACTTCTCTCCCTCTCCGCAATTTTTTATCTATTTTAAAATCTTAAATCCTAATTCTTTTTCCTACCTTGCAATTGCCACAACCATTATCTTTTTAACTTCTGCCGAGACAAGGACTCTATGCGCCTCGCGAATCGTACTTCCTGTAGTAATCACATCATCGAGAAGAATAATATTCCTGTTTTTGATTTTATGGGCACCCCTTACAGCGAAAGCGTCCCGAATATTTTCAAGACGCTTCTCTTTCTTTTGTATATGAGTCTGATGCTCAGTTTCACGCACTCGTACCAATATGTCTGCATACATATCAAAAAAGTTCGCTTTATCTTTATGTTTTAACTGTTCTGCTATAAGTTCGGTTTGGTTGAAGCCTCGCTCACGCCTCCGCTTTTTTGAAAGAGGTATAGGGATGATTATAGGATGAGTAAAGTTCAAAAAGAGCGCATCGTCGGATAGCTTTTCAAGCAAATGTTCATAAAGCACGTCCGCAAAGAGGCTGGCCACTTTCGTCTTTCCCTGATATTTAAATGCCCATATGAGCTTTTTAATTGTTGGGTCATGGTAATGAAATAGTATCAATGTGCCGTTGTCACTGACGCTTAATTGCGTGTTTGCTTTTGCCAGTAAGTCATCCACGGTTATTTGCTCGATAATATTTTCAGAGACTGTTTTAGGAAACAAGAATTCAAGGAGATATTTGAAATAGTTATAGAGTTTTTCCATGTTCATTTGATTATATGAAGATTGCTTGGAGCAAACCTCGATGTATTAATCTATAGTAACTCCCTGCCTGCGCAGGCAGGTATGTCGCTAATAAATCTAATTCTGAAACGGTATGTTTTACAGACTGTTTTATAGCACCTATTCGTGATATTGGCTATAATTTAGGCAGGCTATGAATGAATTTATTAAAAAGGTACTGGGGAGTTTATTTTCCACATCAAAAGGGAGCAGTGTGATTGGAGTTGATGTGGGCTCCTCCGCTATTAAAGTAGTGCAACTACGTAAGGAAAAAGGCATTGCGGTTCTTGAGACGTATGGTGAGCTTGCACTTGGTCCTTATGCAGATCTTGAAATAGGCCGTGCTACAAAATTGGGAAATAACAAGTTGTCTGAAGCACTTACAGATTTATTGCGTGAAGCAAGTGTGACGAGTGTGAATGCTGGTTTTGCTATCCCCTTTGCGTCAAGTCTTCTGACGCTCATTGAGATGCCGGCAGTTGATACGCGTCAGTTGAATAAGATGATACCTCTTGAAGCTCGTAAATATATACCGGTACCTATAAACGAGGTTATGCTTGATTGGTTTATTGTCCCAGATAACAGCCGACAGACCCCGAAAGCGGGAGGGAAGAATAAAAAGGATAAAGAGGGTTCGGTGGTGCGGAAGAAAAGAGAAGTGCTGTTGGTTGCCATTCATAATGAAGTCCTTAATAAATATAACGAAATTGTAGCGAATACGCATCTTGATACAAGTTTTTTTGAAATAGAAATTTTCAGTACTATACGCGCAACACTCGATCAAGGTTTAGCGCCGGTTATGCTGATCGATATCGGAGCGGCGACAACTAAAGTGTATATTGTGGAATACGGCATCGTTCGGATATCACATGTTATTAACCGCGGTTCGCAAGATGTAACACTCGGTATGTCCAAATCACTCGGCATAAGTGTCACTCGTGCTGAGGAAATAAAACGTGAACAAGGACTTAAGAGTAATTCAGATAACAAGGATGTAGTCAGAGTCGCCTTGTTGACACTTGACTATATATTTTCAGAAGCTGATAGGGTATTATTGAACTATCAGAGAAAATATAATAAGAATGTAAGCCGGGTTATTCTTACTGGCGGCGGGGCCATTATGAAAGGAGTTATTGATCTCGCACACAAACATCTTGAATCAGAAGTACTGCTGGGAGATCCATTCGCAAAAGTCGATTCACCTGCGTTTCTCGATGATGTGCTTAAGGAAGCTGGACCGGAGTTCACCGTCGCCTTAGGACTTGCATTGCGCAAGCTCCACGAACTCGAGTGATTATTCTTCGATTTTCTTGCTGTAGCTGTCCCATATAATGGATTCCACTTTAAATATTACAGTGTCAATAGTACCGACAGTGATACCGTACGAGGTTGTTGATGGCCGAAAAGCGGCTTTTTTGTTGTGTAATTTCTAACAGGATGGACCCAAAATTTCGCTCATCGTTTATACCTAAGAAGTCAATTGTAACGAAGATCTCAAAACCAAAGAGATATCATTCGTTCAATATTTTAACATTTGTATCGACGGTTATTTTTGTTGTCTCTTTGGTGGTAGCTGGTGGTGTGTTTGTATATGGGCGGTTTATCGAGGATAGTATTGATCGGAAGGGAATTGAACTCAGTAATGTCCTCCAGACAATCGATCTAGAGTTGATAGAAGAGTTTAAGGCACTTGATAAAAAATTGCGCACGGCAGAAGAGTTGCTTAGCAGACACACCGCGATGACACTTTTTTTTGATTTTCTTGAGTCATCGACTCTTCAAAATGTACAGTATAATGATTTTAATTATATACTCGATCCTGACGGCACCATCAATATAAATATGAAGGGTGTTGCTCGAAGCTTTAACTCTGTAACATTGCAGTCTGATATTTTTAGAGACAGTGATATTATATTGGATCCGGTCTTTTCCAGTCTAAAGCTTGATGAATTAGGAAACGTACTATTTAATATTACAGCTAAAGTTGATCCGTCTTTCGTATTGTACCGTAATACCTTTAGTGCAGATAAAGATTTTGAATCTCTTTAAACAGTATTTATGTTTAAAATACTCATTCCCATTTTATCTCTTGCGGCAGCCATCGGACTCTATTTTGTGCACATCGAACCTACGCTTGCGGACATAAAGATTATAAAAGAAAGGGAGTCAGAATTCGACGAAGCGCTTGAGAAGGCTCGTCAACTTGAAGATATCAAGGAGCGGTTAAGTACGCAGATCCTTTCTTTTGGGGAGGAAGAACTAGAGACACTTGAAAAATTTTTGCCGTCCGCGGTAGATGACGTCCATCTTATCTTTGATGTTAATAGTATTGCAGAACAGTATGGTACGAGTCTTATTAGTGCAGAAGTGGCAGTAGAGAAAGTAACACAGCGCAGATCAGGCGATACGACGCTTGAGAAGCCTTACCAAACGGTAATTTTCACGTTTTCAGTAAATATGGATTACAAAAAATTCCTAGAGTTTATTTCGGATTTGGAGCGTAGTATAAGGCTTATGGATGTTAGCCGTATTCATTTCAGCACGGGTATCGATGCGCAGGGCTTTGACCTGGGCAGAAATGTGATAGAGGTGCAGTTTAATACCTATTCTTCAAATTAATATAACACCTAAGCATGTCTAACTTTTTGCGCAAATATAAGATGACTCTCATAGGCGCGGTTCTCATAGCGGGAGCCTTTATAGCTTATCGGTCTTACTTTATAGATGATGGAAAAAATTCTGCACTGGTGTCTCAAAGTGGTGATGAAATCAGTGGAAGTGTGGTAGGGCGTGAAATTGTAATACTTCTTAATGAATTGCAGAGTATAGATCTCGATGGCTCTATTTTAGATGACCCCGCCTTTCGGAGTCTCATGGATTTTGAACAAGAAGTGCGAGCAGAACCGATAGGAAGAAATAATCCGTTTATTCCTATTGGCAATGAGTAGCAATCGTTATATGAATGAACATTTGCCGCAAAGCACTAAGGGCATAACATTTAGTGTCAGTATTTATAATGATAAACAATGAATCTTCTGACCACGCTTGCAGAAAAAAATATTATAAGTCAAAGCGAGATTCCTACCATTGAAAAGGAAGCAGAATCTTCCGGCAGCAGTATAGAAAACGTACTGAACCACCGAGGCATCGCCTTGAGCGATATTCTTGCTATTAAAGGCGAATATTTAAATGTACCGACGCGCTCATTGGGGAATACTAAGGTGCCTTTCAAAGTGCTTGAGTATGTCCCACAAGAGTCTGCGCAGTACTATAAATTTGTCCCGCTGGGCATTGTGGACGAAGTGCTTGAAATAGGCATTATTGATACGGATAGTATCGAGGCGCTCGATGCACTTAATTTTATTTCATCTAAAATTAACCTCCCCTATAAGATCTATCTTATAACAGAGACTGATTTTGGGAAGGTTATGGAAATGTATAAGGGTCTGACCGGTGAAGTGAGTGAAGCACTTGAAGAATTTGAAACGGGCATCACTATCGAAGCAGAAAAAGAAAAAGAAAAAGGGATCAAAAAAAAGACAAGCGAACAGGTAGAAGATGTTATAAAAGAGGATGCTCCCGTAACAAAGATTGTCGCCACTATCTTGCGCTACGCTACAGAGGGTAATGCCTCGGATATTCATATCGAACCCATGATTGATAAGGTGCGCGTAAGGTTTCGGGTTGATGGGATATTGCATACGAGCTTGGTGCTTCCTCACAAAGTGCAATTGGCTGTGACTGCTCGAATTAAAATACTTTCATCGATGAGGCTTGATGAAAAACGAAAACCTCAAGATGGTCGCTTTTCAGCAACCATTGATGGAAGAAGGATAGACTTTCGTGTGTCGACATTTCCTACACACTACGGTGAGAAGGTTGTAATGCGAATTCTTGATTCTGAAAAAGGTGTTTTCAAACTGGATGATATGGGTTTCTCTAAGCATAACTTAAAGCTTATACGGCAGGCTCTCGAAAAACCTTACGGGCTCATTCTCGTTTCCGGACCGACAGGCTCAGGGAAAACAACCACTCTTTACTCTATGCTTAATGAGCTTGATAATGTTGCAAAGAATGTTCTTTCTCTTGAGGATCCTATTGAATACAACATTGAAGGTGTAAGCCAATCCCAGATGTTCCCAGAAATTGGGTACACCTTCGCATCCGGTTTACGCTCCACACTGCGGCAAGACCCTGATGTCATTATGGTTGGCGAGATTAGGGACAAAGAAACAGCGCAACTTGCTATCCAGGCTGCTCTTACGGGGCATTTGGTATTTTCGACCATTCACACAAACAACGCCCTCGGTGTTATACCGCGGTTGGTTGATATGGGAGTCGATCCCTATCTTATTGCCCCCACACTAGCGCTTGCGCTTGCCCAGAGACTGGTGCGTACCCTTTGCCCCGATTCAGGTGAGAAAGTTAACGTTGACGACAGTCTTAAGATGATGATTGATGAGCAATTCGCAGATTTACCAGAGTCATATAGAGAAGAAATACCCGATCTAAAACACATCTATAGACTGAAACCTACCTCTGCTTGCCCGAATGGTACACGCGGACGCATAGCAGTTCTTGAAATACTGGAAATCAATAAAGAGATTGAACATATAATATTAACTAATCCCGTTGAAGAAGCATTATATAAAGCTGCGCGCTGTAAGGGTATGCTTACCATGAAAGAAGATGCTATTATTAAATCCATGGAAGGAGTTGTTCCTTTTGAAGAAGTAAATACTCTTGGAGGTGCACTTCTTGTTGATGAAGAGTCTGATCAAGAACAAGATAGACAAAGTATGAAGCAGGTTATATGAATCCCATTAAAAATGGAGGGACAATGCTACAACAAATAAAATTGTAATTAAATTTTTAACGGGATGAATAAAAAATATAAAATTTTAATTGTAGATGATGATAAGCTTCTTCTTGATATGTACAGTGTCAAGTTTAACCAGCAGGGATTCGACGTAGTAATCGGAATCGGAGGTGAGGATGCGCTGGCAAAGTTACGGGACGGGCTCAACCCCGACGTGATTTTACTCGATCTCGTTATGCCGGATGTGGATGGTTTTGATTTTTTTGAAATCATCAACAGGGAAAAACTTTGTGAAAATCCCATTGTCATTATTCTGACCAATCAGGGACAGGAATCGGATATCAAGAGAGCCAAAGAACTCGGAGCGGCAGGGTATATCGTAAAAGCCAGTGCCCTTCCTTCTGAAGTGTTGGAACAGGTTATGAAAATTATTGAGGAGAAGACAGGACGTATCGAAGGATGACATATGGACTATAAAGCAACGCTTGAGAATTTACTAGAGACGGTTATTCGAGAAAATGGATCAGATCTTCATCTATCAGCAGGAAACTACCCCACCATTCGAGTCGACGATGCTCTTATTCCACTTCAATCACATGCTGAGCTTACGGCTGAAGATACTTTGGGTTTTGTGACACACTTTCTCTCTCCAGAGCAGAAAGAAATTTTTTTGCAGGATAAGGAAATTGATTTTTCTTATAATCATAAAGGTAAAGCTCGCTTTCGAGGCAACAGTTTTTTTCAACAAGGTAAAATAAGCATTGCGCTTCGTCTTGTACCGGGGGTTATTAAGACACTTGAAGAACTCAACCTACCGCCAATTCTTGAGTCATTCGCGCAGCGCAAGCAGGGCTTCTTTTTAGTAGTGGGCCCTGTTGGGCAGGGCAAGACAACCACACTTGCCGCTA
The DNA here is from genome assembly GCA_022561335.1 of Patescibacteria group bacterium. GTDB lineage: Bacteria > Patescibacteriota > Minisyncoccia > Phycocordibacterales > JACZSL01 > JADFRL01. Next base: position 2,020 of record JADFRL010000014.1, on the reverse strand, counting down.
TGATTGAAATTATAAATAGTGAACGCTCCGAACATATTGTGATCATTGAGGATCCTATTGAGTATTTACATAAAAATAAGAAGTCTATTATTGCACAGCGGGAAGTAGGTTCTGACACTGAGAGTTTTCATACCGCTCTCCATTCTGTATTCAGGCAGGATGTCGATGTCATAATGGTTGGAGAAATGCGCGGGCTTGATACTATTTCTGCTGCTGTTACAGCCGGCGAGACTGGACATTTAGTGTTCTCTACACTTCACACCAATGATGCGCCGCAGACCATCGATCGAATTATCGATTCATTTCCAGGAGATCAGCAGGATCAAATCAGACTTCAATTGGCTTCAAGTCTTATCGGAATATTCTCTATCCGGCTTGTACCTCGTATTTCGGGAGGTCTTATACCTGCCTATGAACTTCTCATCAACAACACTGCTGTTGCAAATCTTATTCGAGAGGCACGTACACACGAAATAAAAACAGTCATCGAAACAAGCTCTGAGCTCGGCATGATTGATATGAACCGCTCTCTTGCTGATCTCGTACGCAGGGGAGAAATAAATCCTGAAGATGCCTTTGCCCGCAGTATAAATCCTGATGGACTCGAGAGACTTTTATAAAAAAATAATGAGTGCAGCAAATACCATGTCCGCTTCGACGCAGCTGCTCGTCTAAGGAGAAACAAAAATAAGTATGATACACAGTATTGATAGAATAACTAATTATAAAGACTTTTCCTGCGTCTGCAGACAGGCGGGCAGGTATTTTTCATAACCCCGTTCCCCATGCCTATACATATGGAAAACAACATTCAAAGACACCACATAAATGTATATACCCAACACGCAGCATGTATACTGCTTAGAGGGCGGGGTTTAAGATTCGCTCATAATCAAGTCTAAAACATGTTATTTCGCTACAAAGCAATTGATAATACGGGCAACAAACGAGAGGGAGATATCGACGCAGTAAGTTTAGAAGTTGCAATAAGCTCCCTGCAGCGAAGAGGTCTGGTAATCTCTTCAATAATTCCTGCAGACAAAAAGTCACTATTTTTTTCAGATATAACACTGTTTGAGAAAGTTTCAAATAAAGATTTAGTCATCCTTTCTCGCCAGGTGGCCACTTTGTTTGAGGCGCAGGTATCAGCACTTCGTGTTTTTAAATTACTTGCTGCTGAGTCGCCGAATCCGGCGCTTAGGAAAAAGCTTACTCAAATTGCAGATGATCTTCAAGGCGGGAGCTCAATAGGGAATGCTCTTTCTAAGCACCCTGATGTGTTTTCGGAATTTTATGTGAACATGATACGTTCTGGTGAAGAAGCAGGGAAACTAGACGAGACATTTTCATATCTTGCTGATTATTTGGACAGGACATATGAGGTTACCTCGAAAGCTCGCAATGCACTCATTTACCCCGCGTTTGTCATAACTACGTTTGTTGTTGTTATGGTGCTCATGCTCACACTTGTGATACCTCGTATAAGTTCAATTTTACTTGAGACGGGGCAGGACATACCCCTCTATACGAAAATAGTTCTTGGGTTAAGCAATGCCCTTGTCAACTATGGGATATTTATCCTTGTGGCGCTTATAATTTTGGGTTATTTACTGTGGCGGTACAGCAAGACCGAGGAAGGACGCCACATACTTTCGGAAATAAAGATGGCTATACCAGTACTGGGCACACTGTATGAAAAATTGTATTTGTCGCGTATATCGGATAACTTCAGTACGATGCTTGATAGTGGGATTCCTATGGTGCGTGCCATTGAACTTACAGCAGGCGTTGTTGGGAGCAAAATATATGAGGAACTTCTTATTGATGCTAGTGTTGAAGTAAAGGGCGGAAGTTCTATTTCAGCTGCACTCGGGAAACATAAACAAATTCCGGGAATCATGGTTCAGATGATGAAAGTGGGGAAGGAAACGGGCGAGCTCAGCAAAATCCTAAGGACACTTGCAAAGTGCTACAGGCGGGAAGTCAATAATGCCGTTGATACACTTGTTGATTTGATTGA
>JADFRL010000002.1 GCA_022561335.1 Patescibacteria group bacterium | reverse complement strand
ATGTATATATGTTTTCGACCCTTCGCGCTTCCCTAGTGAAGAAAGGATTAGTGTAGCTTTGGATGAAGGAGGTCATATTGTTGGCTTCGTCGATGTCTTTAGATTGGACACGGGAGAGCCTGAGAGTTTCCGCTTGCCTATCTCGGACATTGATGTTGCATGGTATGTACGCGGGAGTGCTGTTTCCTCAACAGCGACGTGCTCCTCTCTTGAAGATCGATTCGTTGAGAACGAGTCGCGGACTGCTGTCCGCTCTCTGCTTTCCACCCTTGAATGTTCTTGGGTAAATCGGAAAGAGACCGTCGATTTTCTTGCAAGCAACAAACTCTATCAGCAGCTAATTGCACAACAGTGCGGTCTAATCGCACCACGTACATTGATAAGCAACGATCCAGAGAGTGTTACAATCTTTTCTGATGACCACGACGGACTTTTGCTGAAGTCAATTGGTTATGTTCGTCTGGACGATAAGGGAAGATACTTTCTCTACTCCCAACGGTTTTCTCACAAGGAGTTGATTAAAAGAAGTATAGCAATTCGTGCGTGCCCAATTTTCTCTCAATAATACATAAAGAAACACTGCGAGCACAGGGTTATGGTAATTGGAAATCGTGTTCTGTCTTGCAGAATAGATTCTCAAGCAAGTGAAGCAACAAAGGTAGACTGGCGGCACTATGACTTTGAGCATGTGGCGCACGTTCAATCTCACCTACCTGCAAATATTCAGCAGAAATTGCTGCGCTTCATGGAAAAAATTGGATTACGATACGGCGCGATAGATCTCATCGAGACCCCCGAGGAAGACTTTGTCTTCTTAGAGGTCAATCCAACCGGACAGTGGGGTTGGATTGCAGACTTTGCTAAGCTTCCTATACCTGAGGCCGTAGCAGATATGCTCGAGTCACTTTTTGAAAGAAAGAAAGTATAAGGGAAAAAGCCGCAGAGATTTCATTATCGCGGCTTTTTTTTACGACCAAAAGCTGTCAAAAAAGACCATTAATTTTGTATTCTTCCATCAGACGTATAGCCGTAGTTTTTTCTGGTTCTGTAGTAATGCCTTTTTGCCATGTTTCAGCCTCCGCCAGCTTATCATGCACAAGAAAGTACAGAAGGCGCGTAATTTTGTTCGGATGATTTTCCGGTTGATATATAAGGGCCTGCTTTGCAAACACCTGCGCTTTTGCTTGGTCATGATAGCGCCAGACGGCACAACTGATCGCGTGATGATACCATGACCACAATATGTGTAGGCGCCAATATTTCTCGTCTGCTGAAAGTCCACTTATTTCAGCGTGCTCCAAAATATCTTTTATTTTATGAATTAAAAGTGTTGGGCTCTTATAATCCCATGAAACTGATTTCATGAGAATTTGATCTTTCTCTCTATACTTAGTATCGAGTCCCCCGGGATCTTTTGCATCTAGCAATATATATGCTTCTTTAAGTGGACTTTTTTTAATGTTAATCTTCTTTTTACTTCCCATATTTTGATTATAGCAGAGCATAATATAATTTGATAAGTAAAGCCGCGATGAAAACTCATCGCGGCTTTTATTGGAGCACAAAGGGAGAAAACTACCCTTCGCGCTGTTAATCTTCCTTTTGGTCATGCATTTCGGGCTCCATACCTGGAGTCGTCACAACCGTCATGTTGTTCGTGGTTGGGTGAGTCACCGCTGGCTTCTCCTCGATCCGCCGTAGCATAAGCGGTGTGCGTTCGTTTATTTCGAACTCTTTAATGTCTTTCATTAAGAGATCACCTCCTTTCAGGTTAATTAGCAGAGCTAAGTTACAGCTCTGTCTGCAGAATACTACAAACTCTGAATACAGTAAAGTTAGGCATTTTTAATTAAAAAATCCTCCTTTTTTGTAGAATTTCAATAATTTAAATGCAGTTGTACGCCCTAAATTTTCTTTTTTGATAGTTTTTGCCCATGTATTTGCCTCTGCAAATCGATCACGTACGAGTAAATATAATAAGCGAGTAATTTTATTGGGATGATTCGTAGGATGGTATTTAAGAGCCAATGATGAGTATTTCTGAGCTCGTCTTTTATCTTTATATCCCCACACGGCATAGCTGATCGCGTGGTGATACCAGAGCCATAATATTAAGCGCCGTTCGTGTTGCTCTTCCTTTGTTATCTTACGAGCATCAACCTTTTCTAATATGCTTCTTACTTTGTTTGTAATAAGTTTTGGATCATGATAATCAGAAATTTTAGATGTAACTATTTTCTGATCTTCTATCAAATATGTATTGAAAAGTTCAGTTGGATTATTCACGTTTAGAAGCAAATACGCGCGCCTGAGCGGACTTTCTCGAATATCATTTTTCTTTGCTCATTCCTTATCAAGTGATACGAATAATGTTTCAGGCACTTATTTTAAAGCATTATAGAAGGAACTAATTTTGTCAATCTTGATGGGCATTGAGTTCTACATAGAAAGTAGCTCCACTTCCCTCCCCATCTGATTCTGCCCAGACTTTTCCTTTATGGGCTTTGATCATCTCCTTTACAACGTACAAGCCAAGTCCCGTGCCAGTAACATTTACAGTATTGGCATTGCGTGCGCGCACAAATTTATCAAACAGTTTCGGTAATGTTTCTTTTGATATTCCCATTCCAGTATCTGCAATTGCTATAAGCACCTTTTTACTCTCCTCCTTTTTAGACACACCAACAGTTACGGAGCCTTTCACAGTGTACTTTATCGCATTATCTATTAAGTTGTTCAAAACCTGTTTTATTTTGCTGTAGTCAGCCTTGATATTATACCTACCATTTTCACTTGCGTTGAAAGAGAGGGTAAGACCCTTTTTTTGAGCTGTGGGGCGCAACTCTTCTACGACAAGCTCAGTCAATTTCCTTATATCAAAAATTTCAAAATGGTAGTCCATTTTGCCTTGTTCAATGCGAGACACATCAAGGAAATCCTGAACAGAAGTCATCATGAGGCCGCTTGAGTCAAAAATTTTCTTTACCGCTTCTTTAACTGCTTTTGAAACCTCTCCAAATGAGCCTTCAAGGATAAGTGATGCATATCCCCCTATGGAAGTGAGAGGGCTCCGTAATTGATGGGAAGCAATGGAAACAAATTCTGATTTAAGACGATCAAGCTCTTTCAGACGCACATTTGCCTTTTCAAGATCCTCTGCAAGCATTTCAATTTCTTCACGTGTCTGTACTTCTCGATATACGCTTTGTATTAGAAGATATCCAAGAATTGCAACAAGAGTAAAAAAAGTTCCCCGCAGTATCATCTCGAATAATGAGTTTGCAAGTAAGATTTGTATAAAAAGTGTGATAAGGATAAAGACAACTAAAATCTCAGTAGCAATCGTCTTTATATTAAAAAAGCGATATTTAACTATTGAGTAACTAAGAAAGAAAGGGAATAAAACAACTAAGAAATTGCCATAGGGGGGTATGGGAATGTCATACCACAAAAAAAAGTTGCTCAAACCACCTCCGAAACCAAAGATAGCTCCTAAAATAATGTATAGGATTTGGTTTTTATGTTCTCCAACTGAAGTAAGAAAGCGAGCTATGAGTAAGTACAGAGAGTAAAGTATAAGACCAATATATATAACAAAGAAATAAAGAGTATAAACAATTCCCGGGTTTGGCCAAAAACGAAAATATAATTTTTGTTCTACGTCTATGATAAAATATTGAGAAAAAGAAAAAGATAAACTTGCTAATACGAATACGTATGCAAATACAAGGACTATTTTTTTTACACCGCGTATCTCTTTTAATACTGCTAATACCCAATGAAAGAAAAAGACAGGAATAAGAAGTGAACCAATCGATAGTACTCTTACCCAAAAAATTGCCGTTGTAGCATCACCACTAGACATCCACTGCCAATAACTAAACGCCCAAAGTGTAAGAGCTAACGTCATAAGGAAAAATAAGACATTTATCAATGCCTTACTGTTTTTAAAAAAGACTAGAGTACCAAAACCAAGTGCAACGATTCCATTTATAAGTCCCGAAATTGCAAATATTTCCATAAATTATTTAGATGCTGTAATAACACAATGTATTTTTAAGGGTTCATAATATATATCCATCTTGTCGGAATTAAATCCAGCTTTAGTGATGAGCACGGCAAGATATTCTGCAGATCTATATTTCATTTTCCATCCGACAGCATCAGTTACAAATTTCTGCTCGCTATTATGATTGATGTTGGCGGTAACTAAAAATCCGTTAACATCAAGGTGATCAAATATGGATGAGAAGATTAACGTAGTTTTGTTATTGTCGAAATAATCTACTAGCCCCACCATTTCTATAATATTGAATTTCTGCGCTGCAGTGAGATTATTAAAAAAATTATTCACTGTACTGTTTGTCCATGTTAAGTCAAATACTGTATCAAGTTCTTTGGCAAGATTCTTACTGTATTCGAGTGCAACAGGGTCTTTGTCTAAAAAAGTAACTGACACGAGGACACCATTATAGTTCCTAATATCAGCAAGTACTTCGATTATAGAACGAGCTGAGCCAGAAGCAATACTTAAAATATGTATATCTTTACGTTGAGTTATTAATGTATCAATACACCGTTTTATTTCTCTTTTTGTGAGCCGCAGGCGATTTCTTACAGCTTTTGAGTTATTTGTATTGAACCATACTGTATGGAAAAATCTGTGGAAGAGTGACTTGGAATACTTTTCATCACCTTTTCTATATAACACTTCAAGTGCTTGATGGGTTGTTGCGTGTTCAATAATTTCTTCAGCTGATTTATGTGTTTTTTTTATATATTTTTGAAAAGAAGACGGAATAGCATTTAATACAGGGATAAGAAAAACATTAAGTACTTTTTTAAATACAGTGTTAACTTCATAATTAAGATGTGGATCTTTATCAACGATAGGTTCCATATATTGATTACTTAGCTACATACGATTGAGTAGTAACAATATTATAACTTATTCCTTGTAGAACAAGATAAAAGTTGTTATGTTAAAAAATATACTCCCGATTGAACTTTTACACTTGATTATATATACCTTTCATCACTCTTTTGGCGGCATCTTTATAGTCTCGAATATTCACATTTTTTGAGTCATCAAAAATATCTTTTGAGTATAGTGGTTTTCCAAAGTAAATTGTTACGTCTCGTTTTCGTAAAATAAATTCTGTACATGTAATCTTGGATATGCCGTTTATTGCAACAGGTATTATAGGGACCCCCGTTTTATGAGCGAGAAACGAAACCCCTCCATGTGCAGTTTGCGGTATGTTATCTGAACGTATTCCGCCTTCTGGAAAAACTGACAGGCTCCGCTTTTGCTGTAAGAGTCGAATGTGAGTCTTAAGCGCACTGTCGTAGTTTTGCTTCCCCTTCGTTATTGGATATGCCCCCCAAGCTTTAAAAAAGAAACCTCCGTATAGATACTTTTTCCAACCAAATCTAGGATGTTTAAATTCCTTGTCTTCACTTGCTACGTAAAACATCGGCATAAAGGAAGATAAAAAAGGAAGACTTGCGGGTATCAAAATAACATCCCATTCACTTGAGTGATTTGAAGCAAAAATAACGCCGCGCGGAAGGTGCTTGAAGTTCTCCAGTCCTTGTATCTTAAGATGCAGAAAAAAATTAAAAAGAAGCCATGTAATCGGCCAAATAGCAGTCTGTAAGATCAAGGGTGAAATAAAATACAGTTTATTCATATATTATTAAGAGTCTTTTGTGATATACAGTCCTACAAGAGGAATTAAAAACCACCAGAAAAGATAGACTGGCTCCAAGAAAAGAGAGTCTAAAAGTGATTGCGGTGCGATGATAGTTTGAGAAATGCCAATATAATAAAGAGATGCTGTGAGAGTTATTGTCGTAGAAAGGCTTAAGACTGCCGCTTCAAACCACCTTCTTATTTTCCCACGAGAAAATTGACATTCAATTATTGGTACTAGTGTGAAATATATAAAGAAAACTAAAACTGCGAATAACACCACAGGCAGCACTTCAATTTTATTAAAAAGTAGTCCCGGATTCCACGGGACGGAATCGATATAAGGAAACAGCAAGAATGGCGTCAGACCCGCATATAAAGAAATAATCAAAGTGCTGAGTCTATACTTTCCATATGCAAGTCCCCAGGCAAGCATTAATAGGAAAATCCCACCAAACAGCATTAATTCAATTGAAGTGGTGGCAGTATATGCTCGTGCGCTCTGTGCTAATGTGGAAAAGCCGAATTCCATATTCCATTATGCGCATTTATAATTAAGAGCGATTAAATTCCTTCGTTTTGCAGTTCCTCAACAAGTCTTCTTGCTTTTCGTGATAATTTCTTGGGAAGTGTTATGTTTACTTTTATAAGAAGATCTCCGCGCTGACCGCCTCCTTTTGGAGCTCCTTTGCCGCGCACTCGGAGCATCTCACCTGGCGTTGCGCCTGATGGAATTTTAACTGAGAGATCCCCATCAAAAGACGGAACGGTATACTCTTTGCCAAGCATTGCGTCGGTCAGTTTAATGGTAAGATTGGTTACTATATTGTGTCCCTCACGCCTAAAGCGAGGGTCACTCTCAACGTGAAGCTTAACATAAAGGTCTCCTGGCGTTCCTGCAGAGACAGCTTCGCCTGCCCCGCTCATGCGGACCATCTCTCCGTCGTTTATATTTGCAGGCACGGCGATAATAATTTCTTCTTCTTTTCTGAGCACGCCATGCCCCTTGCATGCTGAACACTTCTGTTTAGGTACCGTACCTTTCCCATAGCACGCTCCACACGCCCTCATGGTAGTAAAGGTGCCCAGCAGAGAACGTTTATTTTCATGGATATTTCCCTTGCCATTGCAGACGGTACAGGTGCCCAGTTCGGTCTCTATCTTGGCGCCACTGCCACTGCAGGTGCCGCAAAGGGAAACCTTTGTAATCAGCACACGCTTTTCACCTCCAAAGATAGCCTCTCTCAACGTAAGCTCGATGTCAATCGAAATGTCACGTCCACGTCGTATTCTACTTCGCGCACCTCCAAAAATATCCCCAAATATATCAGAGAAATCAATGTTGGCAAAATCTTGAGCATTGAACCCTGCACTTGAAAAATCAAATCCCTCAAATGGAGATCCTCCTCCTTCATTGAACACACGGCCGTACGAATCATATTCAGCCCGGCGTTTCTCATTCGACAGGACGCTATACGCTTCACTTATTTCTTTGAATTTTACCAGGTCGCCGTTGTTTTTATCCGGATGATATTTATGTGCAAGCTTTCGAAATGCCTTCTTAATTTCTTCGGCATTGGCACTTTTTTGCACCCCAAGAATTGTATAATAATCTTTTGACATTGCGATTAATTAGAGTAGTAAAGGTCCCTTAGGGCAAGCCCTCTTGCTTATACCGTCTTGTAGTTAGAGAGAAAAGTGCAATGCACCTTTTCTCGGGTATTTACCTATTATGAGCTCCCTGCCTGCGCAGGCAGGCTCGGCTCGGAAATGAAAAAGTGAAACTTCTCCATTTCGCTCGTTCTGTGTCGCTAATAAGCCTACTGCTATTATTGCAAACCCTATCAAAAAATCAACGATAGCTGTGCAATATACTATTTATTTTTTATCAGTGTTGCTGTCAGAGTTTCCGCCGTCTCCTTCGCCGTCTTTCTCCTTAAATTCAGCATCACGAATACTGTTATCTGAGTTGGAATCTTCTGTTCCTTTGGCGCCTGGTTGGGGTTGAGCTTTCTCATAGACCGCCTCACCTATCTTCTGAAGCTGCGAAGATAAAGCCTCCGTAGCCTCTTTGATGGCTTCCCTATCTTCACCATCCTTTACACTTTTAACAGCTTTGATTTTCTCTTGAACCGTTTTCTTTAATTCCCCTGAAATTTTATCTGCATTATCTTTTATAGATTTTTCGGCAGTATAGACAAGCTGATCAGCAAGATTCCGAGCTTCCGTTGTTTCCTTTATTTTTTTATCTTCCTCCACGTGTGACTCAGCATCCCTCTTCATGCGCTCGATCTCTTCTTCAGTTAAACTGGATTGGGCTTCAATGCGAATTGATTGCTCTTTTCCGGATGCTTTATCTTTTGCTGTAACGCTCAAAATACCATCTGCATCTATATCAAAGGTCACCGCTATCTGAGGCATGCCTCGTGCAGATGGGGGAATACCGTCGAGAATGAATCTCCCAAGACTTTTGTTGTCAACCGCCATAGCTCGCTCTCCCTGAATAACATGAATTTCAACCGATGTCTGATTATCGGCTGCAGTTGAAAACGTCTGAGTCTTTGAAGTCGGGATGGTAGTATTGCGTTCAATAAGTTTTGTAGAGACACTTCCAAGAGTTTCTATACTCAAGGAAAGAGGAATGACGTCGAGAAGCAAAATATCTTTCACGTCTCCCTGGAATATTCCTGCTTGAATGGCTGCTCCCATAGCTACCACTTCGTCGGGGTTAATTGTCTGATTAGGCTCCTTTCCAAAGTAATCCTTTACAGCCTTCTGAATAGCCGGCATTCGCGTCTGTCCTCCCACAAGAATTATTTCATCAATATCGGATATGCTAAATGAAGAACTCTCCATAGCTCTCTTTGTTATTTTAATTGAACGATCGATATAATCACGTGCCAGTTCTTCAAGGGTTGCCCGGCTCATTTTGAGCAACAGATGTTTAGGACCAGAGGCGTCGGAAGTAATAAACGGTATATTTATCTCTGTCTCAGTAGTCGTAGAGAGTTCGTGTTTAGCTTTTTCCGCTGCTTCATCCAGACGCTGTAGGGCCAAAGGATCAGTCGTTATATCTATGCCGGACTCCTTTTTAAATTCATCTGCAATCCAGCGAATTATATTCTGATCAATATCCTTGCCTCCCATACGATAATCACCATCAGTCGATTTCACTTCAATAACGTCATCCCCCACCTCAAGCACAGAGATATCAAAAGTTCCGCCGCCAAAATCAAACACCACTATCTTCTCGTCCTTTTTCTTGTTGAAGCCATAGGCCAGAGCGGCTGCTGTAGGTTCATTTATTATTCTCTTGACATCGAGACCCGCAATGCTTCCCGCATCTTTAGTTGCTTTTCGTTGAGCATCGTTGAAGTACGCCGGAACCGTAATGACAGCCTCAGTAATTGTTTCCCCTATTTTTGCCTCGGCATCTCGCTTCAATTTCTGTAGAATCATTGCTGAAATTTCTTCCGGACGATAATCTTTATCTCCCATGACAACGAGTACTCCCCCATCAGAAGCTTTTTTAACAGCGTACGGCACAATTTTCTTTTCCTTCTGTACTGCTTTTTCGTCGAAACGATGTCCTATAAATCGTTTTATCCCAGAGATGGTATTTTGTGGATTGGTCACCGCTTGTCGTTTTGCAATAAGCCCCGAGAGATTTTCTCCGGCTTTCGAAAGCGCCACTACTGAAGGCGTGGTTCGCGCTCCTTCGGCATTCTCAATTATTTTTGGCTCACCACCTTCGATAACTGCTACGGCAGAGTTAGTGGTTCCTAAATCTATTCCGATAATTTTTCCCATATTTATATATTACTTAATTACCTTTATTCAACTGTCTTTATAATTTATGCATTAAATTCGGCCACACGTACTCGAGCTGCTCGAACAATAGTGTCACCAAAAACATATCCCTTCTGAAGCACCTCGACAATCAATCCGTCTTCTTCTCTTTTTTTTGTCAAAACGGTTTCCGCTGAGTCATGTTTCTTTGGGTCAAACGGTTCCCCAATCTGCTCTATAGTACTGACACCGACTGAACTCAGGAAAGCCTTTAATTGAGAGTGAATATTTTGGACTCCAACTACCCAATCGCTGTCAACTTTTACCGCCTCTTTTGTATCAGCAAATGCCATGTCAAAACTATCGAGTATAGGAAGTAGTCGAAGTATAAAATCTTCCTGTATACGCAGGAAAGCTTTTTTATTTTGCTCGACATCCTGCTTTCGGGCATTGATAAGCTCTGCTTTGCTGCGCTGCCATCCATCAAGGAATTCCCTCCGTTCTTGCTGGCACTCTTTAAGCATCTGCTTCAACTTAGCTACGGCCTCACCTGACTTCTCATCAATGTCCAAAACATCAAACTCCTCGTCAGAACTATACTCTCTTTTATTCTTCTTGTCAACTTTTGATTTATCGCTATGTTTCTTTGATTTCATAAATAGTGTGCCATTCTTACTCTCCAATTTAAAGGAGCTGTAGTATCAACTAAAAAGAGCAGACCCATTGAAAACCACTCCTAGCGCTTCGACCATTGAGGTGCCTTGCGCGCCTTTTTGAGACCAAATTTCTTCCTCTCTTTTGCACGTGGATCTCGCTTGAGAAACCCCGCCCTTTTGAGCTGACCTCGAAGTTCCAGGTCATATACAGCCAACGCTCGTGCAATGCCGTGCCGCAGAGCCTCAGCTTGCGCCGACACCCCTCCTCCCCGAATGCGGGCTGATACGGTAAATTTTTGAGTTAAGTTTGTGTTAATAAAAGGATCCTTCACAATAGACTGAAGAGCTCTGATGGGAAAATATTCTGCTAATTCTCTATTATTAACAACAAATGACTCACGGGCACTTTTATAAAGCCTCACCCGAGCCACGGCCTCCTTCCTGCGGCCAATGGTTTCTATGTACCGCTCCCTTAAGGCCTCTTTTTTTTCTTTTAATGCTTTGATAGTTGTGGCCATATGCTTCCTAATCTGTGATTACAAGCTGCTTCATAATCTTTTTTCTCAACTTGTTATTGGGAAGCATCCCATAAATGGCCCTTCGGACTATCTCGGAATATCCTTTCCGTGCAATCACGTTTTCCAAAGACTCATGCTTGAGGCCGCCCGGATAACCTGAATATCGTGTATAAAATTTATTCTTGAGTTTAGACTCTTCAATGTTCATATGCTGAGTGTTTACAATGTGAACACGCTGGCCGAAAGTTTTATGAGGGGTAAAATCGGGACGGTGTTTTCCTCTCAGTAAACCAGTCGCCTCACTGGCGATACGCCCTATACGCTTTCCTTGTGCGTCAATGGTGTGTACGTGCTTCATATTATATCTATACTATTATATTCTTGTCCCTTTATACGAACTCGATGCGAGCCCTTTTCCGTATATTAATCCCTTGGTCTGTTAATTTTATGATTCGAGTATAACCGCCAGCTCTATCCTTATATTTAGGCACTATCGTCTGAAGCAGTTTCTTAGCCTCCCGCTGTCCCCCCAGACGTGTTAAAACAATACGATGTGAAGCAAGTGAATTGGCTTTCCCTTTTGTTATCAACTTTTCAATAAAAGGACGAAGTGCTTTTGCCTTCGCTTCTGTCGTATCAATGTGTTCATACATTACCAAGGAGCGTGCTAAAGAGCGAAGTAGCGCCTCCCGCTGTCTCTTTACTCTCCCCAGTGTTTTTGTGCTTTTTGAGTGACGCATGATATGGTTTTTTTAGAATTATTTCAAGATAATTCCAAAATTGCTTAAGACCCGTTTAATCTCTTGAAGCCCCTTTAATCCAAGTCCTTCAATAGCCAAAATATCTTCCTCGCTCTTGCGTACCAGTCCTCCCACCGTCCTTATATTTGCGCCTGAAAGAGCGTTCACCGTACGTGCCGATAGATCAAGAAACTCGATACGTTTCTTTAAGAACTCGGTATCAATCTCTTCCTTGGGTATGACTATTTCTTCCGTGCCCTCTGCAAGACCTGATTCACTCTCGGTATGAGCTACCTTAATCTCCTCCTCTTTAAATCCGACAATTGCCTTGAGCTGATTGATCATAATTTCAATAGCTCTTTCCAGAGCCTCTTTCGGAAGAATAGTCCCATCCGTTTCTATGAAGATACGAAGGCGATTGAAGTCTGTCCGATCACCGACTCGCATATTCTCCACTTCGTAGTTTACACGCCTAATAGGAGTAAAGATAGCATCAACAGCAATTATACCAATGTCCACTTTGTCCTTTTGCAGTACTTCTTTGGACATGTACCCTAAACCCCGCTCGACAACCAGTTCAACGTCGAGACTGCTGTTTTTATCGGTTAATTCTGCAATATTCAAATCTGGATTAAGGACCGTCACCTGCCCAGGTAATTGGATATCGCCCGCCGTAATTTTTTTTGTTCCCTTCACTGTTAATGTGAGTGTCTGCGGCTCATCGGTGAGCACCTGTATACGAACTTTCCTGAGGTTAAGCAGAATAGTAATTACATCTTCTCGGACTCCTTTTATTGTTGAAAATTCATGCTGTATGCCGTCTATCTTTACTGAGGTAATAGCAGCCCCCGGAAGAGACGACAATATAATCCGCCTCAGTGAATTTCCTAGTGTATGTCCATAGCCGGGATATAGACTATCAATTTCATAAACACCCGTGAATTCCTCTTCAGAGACGACTCTCGGTTTTGACGGCAGTGTGACATTATAATCAGGCATACGAAAAATAATTATTGCTAAAACATCTACTGTTAACGACTGTAGAACTCTAAAATAACTGTCAAATCTAATTGGGTAGCGACGGTCTCTTCAGTCGGCAGATTCTTAATCGATCCCTCCAACTTATTTTCATCAAAGGAAAGCCAGGCTGGCATACTGTGCTCCTTTAAGTATTCGCCAAGTTCACTAAACAGAACACCGTCCCTACTTCCTTCTCGAATTGAAATATTGTCTCCTTCCTGGATATGATATGAAGGAATAGTTGCTCTTTTTGTATTCACTCTAATATGGCCATGCGAAACCATTTGCCGAGCTGCCCGTCTGGTAGGAGCGAGCCCTAGGCGGAAGACCACATTATCAAGCCTTGTCTCAAGTGCCTGGAGTAGTACCGTGGAGGCATTACCTCCCTTGAGAGATCCCGCCGAACGCACATAGCGTACCAGCTGTTTCTCGGTAAGACCATAGGTAAGACGGACGCGCTGCTTCTCCAGAAGCTGCTTTCCATAATCGGACGCGGCACGCGGCCGTCTTCCAGTAGTTCTGCGTACTGCATTCCTGCGAGACTCAGAAAGAACAAACTTCTGTGTTTGACATTTCTCAAATACACTGCTTCCTAGACGTTTACAAATTTTATAACGTGGACCTACTTTCATTTGACTTTCTAAATTTTCTAATAATTAACAACTTTCTTATTTCTTTACATTAATCCCCTCCATTTCTACATTATCCTAATTCAAAAATCAAGTTGGAAAATCCTGGGGGGTCAGTTAACAAATTGTAATTCACTTCGTTCATAACAATTTCTAAACACGTCGTGGCTTTCGAGCACGAGGGCCATTAAAAGGTATCGGTGTCATATCCTTAATTTCAGAAATACCAATTCCCTTGCCTGCAAAAGCCCGTAGTGACGATTCTCTCCCTGAACCCACTCCCTTTATCACGACACTTACGTCCTTGACACCCATAAGTGCGGCTTTTTCTCCCATAATCTCTCCTACCTTTGCAGCAGCGAAAGGAGTGCCCTTTCGAGCCCCGCTAAAACCCAATGCCCCGCAAGATGAAAAAATGACCGCGCCTCCTCCCATGTCTGTGAGCATTAATTTAGTGTTATTATAGGTAGCATGAATATAAAGTATCCCTTTGTCCATTTTTTTCTTCGGTACACGAGAAAGTGCACGTGACTTTAAGCCGGCATCCATACCCTGTCCCCTTTTTTTAATAACACGCTTTTTGCCCATAGGTTAGATTAATTTAGTAAATAAACAATTGCTCACTTATTTCTTCTCAAGCTTACGCTTCCCCGATCCCATTGTCCTGCGAACATTTCCCCTCACTGTCCGAGAATTTGTTTTTGTGCGCTGCCCTCGTCCCGGTAAGTGTTTGTCGTGACGACTGCCTCTGTACGATTTTATATCTTTCAGACGTTTAATATTTTCAGAAATTTCGCGTTTTAAATCTCCTTCAATTCTGAGTTCGCCTACAGCCGTCCTAATCAAATTCTCTTCATCCTTGGACAGATTACCGGCATGCTTCTCAGGATCGATATCGACCTGAGCTAAAATATCTTTAGCACGAGAGAAACCAATACCATAAATACCTGTGAGGCTGACGGCTAGCCGCTTGTTGTCTTTTATGGTTATCCCTGAAATTCTCATGTTAGATCAGTTTAGTAAACAAAGTAGACTTAGTATTCTCAGACCCGTCCCCACTTTTGAGAAGCAGTATCTTCCGCATCTAAAAAGTGGTGACTGGGTAAATTGTATAAGCTGTATTTTATTTCGCAAAGCTTATAGAATCTTGAGGTTTACCTACCCTTGGCGTTGTTTATGGCGAGGGTTTGTACAAATAATATATACACGCCCTCTCCGACGAACAGTCTTACATTTAGCACATATTTTTTTTACAGATGCCTTTACTTTCATTTATCACATATTATAAAAGACGCTGTACCAAAGATAACAAAGCTACAAACCCGCCTTCAGAACATGGTAGCTATTGTTATATAATGCAATTACAACCGTTTAATGATTCGTCCCTTACCGCCGTAGTGATCAAGCTCAACCACGACTTTGTCTCCAATGAGGACACGGATGCGGTACTTTCTCATTTTACCCGACAGATACGTGAGAATCTGGTCGCTATTCTCTAAAGTTACTCTAAAAAGCGTATTGGGCAATGCTTCATCAACTGTACCGTTTATTGTCCCTTTTTCGTTGTTGCTTACCATCACTGTAGTTACAGTCTGACCATTTTACCAGAAGACCGCAGCATGGTCAACTCCCCAAAGCAAGCAGCGTAAGCACCTTTGAGAAAAATCGACTGTTAATCAATCCTCCAGATTCCTTTCTATTGTAATATCTTCTATAGCATCCGGAAAAGATTGCCGCCAGAATGGCCGGATTATAACTTCAGCTCTTTCTATGCTCGGGTATCCAGAAAGAATGGTATAAATAGCTCTTTTATCACGACCTGCCAGGTCATCTTTAAGTTTAGCTTCATCGAAAAGCCACACGAGCGTAGCATTTCCAGAGAGACTAAACGTAAAAATATCTTTCTCCCAAGGGCGCATATTTTCCTTGTCAAGAACAGTTAAAGAAAGGGACTCCAGACTCTTCAGTTCTACAGGACTGTCATCAAATCCGGCAAGTGTATTTTGTGCTAGGTGCCGAGCAAAGGCTTTCTCTTCGAACAATACCCCGAAGAGGATAGCTTTTTCGGTCAATACTACACTTCCGTCTTGCTCAATAGTGGGCTGAGATTCAAATTCAACGAAAACGGCATCCTCAAAAAGCAAGAATCCCTCTGGAACTTGTGAGAAAGCCTCCAGGAGCAGTTGTTCATTAAGTGTCACTCTAAGCTCTTCTCGAGCACTTTCCTGTACGGACTCCTCAACAACTAACTGCTCTCCTACAAAACCTCCCGTCATAGGGAACTTTGAACGGGCATAAAAGTACTCAAATTGAGGAGCCCCCTTAAAACCAGGAACAGTGAAGTCAGTCAGCCCGACATTGTAAGCCTCTCCCGGTTCATCTGCATATACAGTTACTTCTATGCTTCCGGGAGTAACTTTGCCCCCCTCGGAAGTTTGTCCAGGCACCACAATCGATTCATTGATACGGTAGATCAAGCCGAGAGGAGTCTCAAACCGTGTATTCCGGATAAGTCTTTGGATTGCTGTATTATAATTATTATATATAACTATCTTTCCAGACGCTTTCAGCGAAACCTCCTCTCTTCCCGTAGCGACAACTGATTGAGATTCTGTGAGCTCTAAAGTCATTATGTCATACGGCAAACTTGATAGCGCTACATCAGTCGAAGCTGTGAAATCACCATTGACCACGACTTTTTCGTATTTAGGAAAAGTTACTACCTGAGCGCCCGTGAAGAGAAAGGAAAAAAGAAAGAATAAAATTATAATAAGTGCGCCAATCAGAACCAATCCATAAAGCCATGGTACTCTTCTCCTTCGGCTAATACCTTTTAAGTGAGGATCCCTCTTGTCTGAGAATATATCTTGATCCGTCTCCTGCAATCTCCGCGGCGGTCGGCGCGATTGTCTCCCCTCAGGAGGCAAGATATCACGGATGGTGCTTCGAGAACTCATATCAATTACGTTGTTTATATATATTAAGTATAACCTAAAAAACAATCTTTCTGAAAAATAAGGCCTCCAGCGTCAAAAAGGGGTCGATGAAAGAGACGCCCCTTCCACGCTCTACATAATTGGCCAACAGCGCGTCATCTAATAGTATAACGTCAAATGATGATTCAGAAAATATTAAATGACTAAAATCCTTTTTTTTAATAGTTTCTTTAAACCATATACTAAAATCATCATCAACCGTCATATATACCGTCCCGGGAATTGAGACATTTTCAGACAATTGTATAAGTGTCTCATCAAGAGCGTGCACCCAGGATTCAGCCGCCTTTGTGAGTGCTAATGTGATTTTTTTATAATGCTCTGCACCAATGTGCCCACTGAAGTAGGCCCGCACAAGAGACGCGGCTTCTTCCGATATGGTATTAAATTCTGACGCAATTTCCCGAACCAGAAAATGTTTTCCTTGGGGAAACGATGCAGTCTCAAGAATTGCTCCGTTATGCACTAGAGTTACGTCAGTTATTTCTGCACTTATATCAAGAAGCAGGAAATCATCTCTGTTGTGAAAGATATCCCGTACGGCAGAAAATGAGACGAGTGTGAACGAATGAAATACTCCACTTTCTCCATTCAACATTTGTGTCGCTATTTCAGAAATTTTTTCATGTACATTTTGGGGGACGGCACTCAGTATAAGATCAATTTTAGCTTTGTGCACCATCTTATTGTAGGGATTTTGGGTGATATATCCATTAAGTACAATTTGAATAATCTCCTTTTCTATCAATCGTGGTTTTGTTTCAGTATTATCCCCTATACTTTTAGCGGCTATGTCTGTAAATTGCTTCTCTTCTTTACTGACTAAGGCATCTAAAAATGACTTACTTATACTAAAAGGCTTTTCCTTTTCAAGTGTAACCACTTTTGTCTGCATGGTATGCCACGGAGATGCAAATACAAACATCATATCGTCAATAACGGTTTTTCGTGACAACTCTGCGAGCACTTGAAATCCTTCAGTCTGAAGCTTCAGCACGACATCAAGCAATGTGGAGAGCATTGATTTGGTCAACTGCTTAAAATGGGGAACCTCTTGAAAACTCATGGTACTACGAGCGTTCCACAGTATAGTCGGGTGATCGTTCTTTGAATCAAATTCAACCAGTGACGCTCCAACACTGCCACTTGCGATATCAAAAATTGCTGCTTGTTTGATTCTTGGCTCTTTGTGAAGAATTTGAAATAAACGCATAGTTATAATCTTAATTATATGTGCCAGACAATCCTGAAGCAATACGTTTTACTCTAAAACAGCCTTTATACGGCGCACTCCGGCAGATACTGCCTCCTCCTTTTTTATTTTAAAATGTCCGAGTGATTTGGTGTTTTCAACATGCGGACCGCCACAGTATTCAAGACTGTAAACTTTCCCTGACTCTACGTCGAGGCCGCCTATTTTATACACGCGCACCTTATCACCATACTTTTTCTCAAAGAGACCTATCGCACCAAGTTTTACAGCCTCCCCAGCAGGAATGTCTTCATATGAAACTGGAAGCTCATCTCTAATTTTTTGATTAACTAAATCCTCCACTTGCTTTTTTTCCTCGTCAGTCATTTTTTGTGAATGTGAAAAATCAAACCTCAACCTTTCTCCCGTGATGTTGCTTCCCTTTTGAAACACATGTTTTCCCAAAATGTCTCTGAGAGCCTGATGCAGTAAATGAGTAGCCGTGTGGTACTTAATCGATAGAGCGCTATGGTCAGCAAGACCCCCCTTGAATTTTTTCTCTGCTCCCTTGCGTGATACCCCCTGATGCCTTTGCATTGCCGCACGAAATTCCTTCTCATCAACACTAATGCCTTTCTCCTTTGCTAATTCTAGTGTTAATTCAAAAGGGAAGCCGTGGGTTGAAAATAACTGAAAAGCATCCTCGCCGGAAATAGCTTTATTCATTGCCATTGCTTCAAACTTTTTCATGCCGTACTGGAGTTTCATTCGAAACACTTCTTCCTCTCCTGAGATTTCCTTTTCAATCTTATACGATTGTTTTACCGCAACAAGGTTTGGGTAAGCACCTTTATACACAGTGACAACACCCTGCACAAGTAATTTCAAGGAATCACCCGGCATACCAAGCACGTCGGCATGCCGAACAGCACGGCGAAGTAACCGCCTTAGAATATACCCTTCACCAGTATTTGAAGGAAATACACCGTCTCCAATCATAAATACTGCACCACGAAGATGGTCAGCAATGACGCGAAACGATTTTTGATGTGTGGTGTTCGTATACTGTTTTTTTGAAAGCTGTTCGATCTTTTGTATCACAACACGGAGTACGTCAATATTAAAAACATCAGGATCATTATTTGCCGCTGCTGTAAGTCTCTCCAGCCCTCCGCCAAAGTCAACATTTTTTTGCGGTAATTCTTTGAATGAGCTATCCTCCTGCTTGATATATTCCATGAAAACTGAATTGCCAATCTCCAAAAAACGACCGCAGTCGCAATTAGGGTTGCAGTTCTCTCCAAACGCTGGATCGTGGACAGTCCCAAAATCATAAAAAATTTCCGAATCAGGGCCACCAGGCTCTCCCTTCGGCATATTCTCCGGCTCCCCTGCCCTGCTCCACCAATTTTTTTTTGAGCCGTAAAAACAGATTCGTTCTTCTGGTATTCCAAGCTCTTTCCAGATTGCTGCCGACTGATTATCGCGTGGGAGATGCAGCTTCTCATCTCCTTCAAAACATGTTACCCAAAGGCGCTTCTTAGGAATGTTTATTTCCTCTGTCAGGAACTCAAGAAGCCACGAAAGCTGCTCTTTTTTAAAATAACTCCCTAAAGACCAATTACCAAGCATTTCAAAAAACGTGGTGTGACGATTATCTCCCACTTCTTCTATATCCTCTGCTCGGAGGCATTTCTGCGAATCGACTAACCTATCCCCTTGCGGATGCTTTTCCCCCAGTAAATACGGCAGCAACGGCTGCATTCCCGAGCCGGTAAACAGAGTCGTGGGATCATTTTCCGGAACAAGAGAAGCGGAGGGAATAATAATGTGCCCCCGCTTCTTAAAAAAAGTTAAATACCTACTCCGGACTTCATCAGCTGTCATGAGCTCAACAATACTATATTTTTACTATTTTTTCACAGGAGTATCAAAAGATTGGTAGAAATTCAAAATAAGTGATTTCTAAAAAGTACCCAATTACTATCAGCATAATAGCTGCTATTGCAAGTAGTTTCTCACTTCTCATCTCCTTGAGTACAATCTCATCAATATGATGCTCTTTAATTATACGTCCGTGGACGCGAATGACCGTAATACCAAGCAGAACCTTTCCAAGAAAACCGAGTGTTATTCCCCAAAAGAGTAAATCAAATTCCATAGTTACATGACTATTATGTACAAAAAAATCATAAAATTCAACCATAATTTAATATTGAACGCCGCTTCAATATAAGATACTATAGACCCTGCTATGGTAAAAATAATAAACAAAAAATATAGACCCGTACGTCTACATGACTTCGATAAGTCCGTACGTCCCGCCGATGATTTTTATCAATTTGTGAATGGGGGCTGGCTCAAAAAAACAAAGATCCCACCTACCGAAAATAGGTGGGGCTCCTTTTACGTTCTACATGACGACAGTAAAAAAAAGCTGCATGCAATTGTAAATGATCTTATAAAAACAACTAGAGTGCTTAAAGGCAGCAACATACAAAAACTTCGAGATTTATACCTTCTGGGGATGGATGGGGCCAGACGAAACAAAGATGGAATGAAACCTCTTCAAAAAATACTCGAACGTATTGAGGCTCTTAAGAAAAAGGACGAGGTAATACCACTTTTGGCTTATCTTCACCAAATAGGTGTGGGTGTGTTTTGGGAAGTCTACACAGATCAGGACGATAAGAATAGTGAAAAAATCGTACTGCGAATACACCAAGGAGGTCTCAGTATGCCGGATCGTGACTACTATACAAAAGCTGATAAGGACTCAAGGCGTGTAAGAAGTGCATTTAAAAAGCATGTCCTTACTATGCTCAAGCTTACAAGTCGCAGCGTGAATGAAAGGACAGAAATACTCAAAACAGTAATGAATATTGAGTTAAAATTAGCTAAAGCATCGATGACCCACGTCGAACTTCGAAATATCTCGGCGCAATATAACAAGAATACGATCACAGAACTTCAAAAAATGTCACCACACATTGATTGGAAGACGTACCTAAAACTCATTGGTGTTTCCAAACTATCAAGCGTTATTGTTGATCAGCCTAAATTTCTAAAGACTATGGACCGTATTCTGCAGTCTACTTCGCTTAAAAAGATTAAACTATACTTAATATGGCACCTTATAAGTGCATACACAGGAAAACTTAGTGATCCAATTGTTAATGAGAGTTTTAATTTTTATGGGAGAGTTATTGGTGGCAACAAAAAGCTGCAGCCACGTTGGAAGCGGAGTCTTTCTACACTTGATGCGGGGCTTGGAGAAGCTCTTGGAGAATTATACGTAAAGAAGCACTTTCATCCATCTGCAAAGAAAAAGATGGAGTCACTCGTGAAAAATCTCATGAGAGCATACGCAGAGAGGATTGATGAACTCGACTGGATGGATAACGCTACCAAAAAGAAAGCCCATGAAAAACTTCAAGCGATCGTTTCTAAAATCGGGTATCCCGAAAAGTGGAAAAGCTATAAAGGAGTGCGTATCAATTCTGATCTCTCGTATGCAGAGAATTGCATGACTCTCTCACGATTCTTCTTTAAGCGAGACATGAAAAAGCTTGGGAAACCCGTTGATCGGAAGGAATGGTTCATGACTCCCCCAACAGTAAATGCGTACTACAGTTCAAGTCTCAACAACATTGCATTTCCTGCAGGTATTTTGCAACCACCCTTCTTTAATCCTGATGCAGATGATGCGATCAATTACGGCGCAATCGGTGCAGTTATTGGGCACGAATTAACTCATGGATTTGATGACAAAGGTTCTCAATTTGACGCAAAGGGCAATCACAAAAACTGGTGGAAAAAAAAGGATAGGAAAAATTTTGAGGCAAAAACAAAGGTACTCATTAATCAATTTAATTCGTTTAAGATCATGGGGGGCATAAGCGTCAATGGCGAATTGACACTCGGGGAAAACATCGCAGACCTCGGTGGTTTAGTCATTGCCTTTAGAGCGCTGCGGAAAGCACGGAGGGGCAAGAAAACCTCAAAGATCGACGGATTTACTCCCGAGCAGCGTTTTTTCATAGGTGCCGCAATTGCAGATCGCGGACTTTACCGCAATGAAATTGCAAAATTTTCAATTAAAATTGACCCACACTCTCCTGCTAAATTTAGAATTAACGGTCCCATGTCAAACATGGAGGAGTTCTATAAGGCATTTGACGTTACCGAAAAAGACAAAATGTATCGCCCTCCAAAAGACCGCGTTGTTATTTGGTAGTTAGTATCAGTACTGTTCTCTTGTTAAAACGCCACACCACTATAGAGTGGGAGTACTTTTTAGATTCCAACCCGTTCTCATAGAATGGTAAAATTATTTAAATGAAATAAGAAGTGCTCCGGTTACCACTAACACGGCTCCTAGGGCAGCCTTCCAGGTCAATGCCTCTCCGAGAAAGACCGCCGCCAATATGATAACGAGCACTATACTCAAACGGTCAATGGCAACGACGCCTGTGGCAGCGCCTGTTTTGAGTGCCAGGAAATAGAAGAGCCACGACATTGCTCCTGCAATACCGGCAAGTGCAATAAGCACCCATGACCGTGATGTCAGAGCCCCAAGTGTAAAACCATCGAATTTATGGAACAATAAACTTACCAGCACCAAAAAAATTGCCATTATAATCGAACGGATGGTAGTTGCTAGAGTCGAGTCAATCTCCTCCAGCCCAAGCTTTGCAAGAATCGCAACAAGTGCTGCTCCCAGTGCTGAAAGAAGTGCATAGATAGCCCACATAATATGTTATAAGAATACACCCTCTTCTCTAAGTCGCGCAATTTTTTGACGGCTCCCGTCTTTATTGTATCCACCAGCACGACCGTCTGACCTAATAACGCGGTGGCATGGAACGTTTATGTCTCGGTTGTTACTCATGATAGTACCCACAGCGCGGGAAGCCTTTGGGTTTCCGGCAAGACGTGCAACCTCTTTGTACGTTAGCACGCTCCCTTTAGGTATACGTGATACAATTTTCTTTGCTCTTTCGCTAAATAACATTTTAGAAAAGTGTAGCTGTTTTGATATCGGAAGATTCTCCCTGAACAGGTTCTCCCTTCTGCTTTTTCTGCGACATGCTCTTTTTCAAGGCACGTTTTGGCCCCAAAGTCTCTCTTTTCGTGTCTCCCTCCACTTTGAAGCTCTTTCGAGCTAATTGTATCTTCTGCAACTTCTTCCCTGCAGCTTCCCGATACGGACAAAATTCACAACGTTCTCCGGAGGGAGGTACACTTTCACGTTCAAGACATTCTTTAATATCATGGAGTATCGGCTCTATCCAGTCGGTATCCCCCTCGCACGGCACAAGCGTAACCTCAAACTCCAGCTTTCCGTCAAACATTTCCTTGTCAGTACTTGCATTGGCGTACACAAAATATCCTGTCTTATGAACAGAAAACCCATTGTGCTTGAGTAACCATTGGTACACCCCTATTTGCCTTTTGTATTGCTCCTCCCAGGATGAATCAGATAGTGATGCAATCGTCCCCTTTTTTGAAGTTGCCTTATAATCAACCACTATCAGCTCTCCCTCTGGGTTTTGCCACACATCATCTATGGCGCCAGAAACAGTAAAGTCAGTGGAAATGTGCTTAAATTGAAGTCCTTCGAAGTTATTCCTCCATGTGTTTAAATCTTTGTGTTTAAATGGCACTGCATCAATTCGATACTCTCGCATAAGCGGATGGGGAATTTTTTTAATGCGATAGACATCAAATTCTTTTTTAAATAAAGTGTCAACCGCAATGTTAATAGTAAATGCAGGGCCGCGCGGACGTGAGGTTCCTAACTTATTATTAAGATAAAAACAACGGGGGCATTCAATAAAGAGCTCTATCTTTGAGCGAGAGAGCCGCCATTTTTTGCCTCCATAGTTCCAATCTGCTGAACGATTTGGATTATACCCTGCCACATTAGCAGTATAACACAGCTATTATTGCTAATTGATTTTTCTGTCAATCCTGATAACCTGAAATGTACTCTTGATGGGAATGGCTTCTGCATCAGTAATTAAAATAGCTGTTTCAAGATCAAATTTTCTATCTCCATTGTCCTGATACAGAAGTATGTAGTACCCCTGATCCGCTTCGGTGTTGCGGAGCAAATGAATCGTACCGCTGTGTACTCCCTTATCGAAGCGTTGGGCCCCGAGGGCATTACCCGGAACTCCCCCTGCGTCTTCATGCACTACAGCCCACCCAGAATCTGTCAATGCGATTTCTTTTATGAGAACTCTGTCCCCTGCCAGCTGATCCTCCACAATTACATACTCAAGAGACGTCGAAGCCGTCATTGTCGCATCTCCTAAAAGCTCAGGGGAGTCAATAAGTATTGTCGGCGAAAAGGCAGTACTTCCAAGAGCAATCCATGTGGTAACTGATCCCAAAACAAAACCTATAACTAAAGACAATACCACTCTACTGTGCCTTATCCCTCCTTTATAGATTTTATTATCTGCTTTTCCTACTGATTCCATACCGTTATTCTATACGATGCCCTGCCCCGCACAAGGCTTGACTTTCCTCTATTACTGTAGCTATTTTGGAAGCCGCGACCCCGGCCCGGGCAAGGGCCTCTCTGTCACTTGATAAATCTCCGCACAGTACCACTCCCACTCCGAGCAGAGCCGCCTTTTCAGTATGCGTAAGTGTTGAAAGTGTGGTTATGGGATATACAGCCGTTTCTTGAATGAGATCGGAAAGATTCCCCCTTTGTGGATAATTCCATCCTATAAGCGTGAGGCCGACACACCTGCTATAAGTAATGGCATTTTTTGTAAATTTCGTATTGGTGATAAGCCATCCCTCCTCTTCGCCACTCCTGTCTCCTTTGGAGCATATATTGCCTTTGATATCCTCAAATCGCGCATGAACATAAAGGGCTACTTTGAGATCCGTCTTGATGCCTAATCTGTTGTGAAATTTAATTTCTGCTCCGATACATTTATTCCCTTTATGTGCAACCATATCGACTTCATGAGTAGCGCACTTTCCCTCTATCATCTGCTCTGTTGCCGTGCTATATCCAAGACCAGAAAATATTTTGGCTATATAGTCTTCAAAAGGAAACCCCGTCGGACCCAACTCTAGAATTGCACGCCTAAGTGAATAGCGGGCTGCAACGGGCTGCTGTTCAATCTTCCGCAAAAGCGAAAAAGCGTGACGATAGATGTACGTGGTGCTCATCTCGTCCTTTAGCTCTTTGACTATGTGGTCTATCACCTCTTGCACCGCCAAATCTGAAGCTCCTGAATGCTTAAGAGACAACGACAGTTTCTTAGCATCGAAAAGCTCCCTATCACCATTTGCCTTAGTGATGTAAATCTGTTCGTACGATGGCATGCATTATAAGTAGCGGCCTTATTGAATCAACACTACTGACTCTTCCTCCTCTACCTCTATGGTCTCAAGAAGAATTTTTTCACTGTTAAATGTCGCAGCAATCAATGCATTCTTTTCCGCCTTAAACGTTATGAGAAATATTTTTGATGTGACCTCTGGCTCACATTCCTCCATATCAGCTGAAGCCGTAAGATTCAACATTACTTCATCCGGTTCTAGTTCAAGATGTACGACAGCTTGCGATATAAGTGAGTAGCAGGGCGTGGGTACATTGATAGAACCGAAATAACGATGTTCTCCTTCATCATACCGATGCCGTACAGTAATAGTCTGGAGCGGTGAAGAAACTGTCTCGTCTCGCGACGTTGGTGACGTATTTAAAACATAGATCCACCCGGCGATAATGACACCTGTTATTAAAAAAGCTACTACTGTCGTATACGTCCTTGGATACATTGTAACTTTCAGTATAACATAAAAAAGTGAATACACTTCAATCGAACTGCTACTTCATTATACCTCCTCCTATACAGTGAGCCCCGTTGTAGAGAACAAGTGATTGTCCGCTTGATAAACCTATCTGATGTCTTTTAAATCGGACAGTGGGTTTGCCAGCTAAATCAAAAAATAGTTCGCACTCTTCTGGATCCTGTCTATGACGAAATCTAGCCAAATAATCTCCAGCTGCAGGCAATGTGTCAGCTATCCAATTTTCATGCTCCAAATATACTTCCTTTGAGTCTTTTTTTTGCGTTAAAGGATCATGGGACACAATGAGTGTATTTGCGACTGCATTTTTTTGAATTACATAATACGGTTTCTCAAATGGATTTCTAGTAGTCACTCCGACTCCCCGTCGTTGGCCTACAGTAGAAAAAGACACACCCCTATGGCTGCCAACTACTTCCCCTTTGATATTGACCACGACCCCTTTACTGATCGGGATGTACCGTCCTAGAAATTCTTTTATATCAATGTTCCCCATAAAGCACAACCCTTGACTGTCCTTTTTTTCGGAAGTTAAAAGTTTAAATTTTCGCGCTAATACCCGAACCTCTGGCTTCGTATACCCTCCAATAGGAAAGAGAATACGCCTGAGAACCTCTTGGTTTAATGTCCAGAGAAAATAACTCTGATCTTTATCAGTATCAATTCCGGTATGAAGTTGGTAACGTATTTTTTTCTTCGACCCCAAGCTCAAGACCGAGGGGTGATTTTTGCTTTTTGATTCTTTCTTAATAGCATAGTGCCCCGTTGCAATATAATCGGCACCCTTTTCCCGAGCTTTCTTAAAGAAAGCGCCGAACTTTATATACCTATTGCACATTACATCGGGATTGGGGGTTCTGCCGAGAGCATATTCATTGATCATGTAATTGACCACGTGATCCTTGTATTCAGATTCTAAGTCAAAAGTTAAGAAAGGAATGTTAAGGAAAGCACAAACCCTCATGGCATCCAGTCTTTCTTCCTTCCACGTACACGGTAAAAAGTCAGGGTGCCATACCTTAATAAACACTCCCGTAACATCATACCCTTCCCTCTGCAGTAAAGCGGCGGATACTGAGGAATCAACTCCGCCTGAAAGTGCTACAAACACTTTTTTCCCTGCAGGATCTTTATTCATCGCTTTATTATGCCATTATTGACAGTAAACTACAATTAAGCCATAATTATATAAGATATCGAGTGCCCTCTTACCGTGAAAGGAGGTGGTCTGCTGTGAATCAAGTTATGTTCCCTGTACATAAAAATATCCGGATCGTTCGTCCGGTTGCAGTAACTGCAGAGGAAGAAGTCAGCAACCTTGGCGATCCGATTCAAGTTGCAGCAAGTAGGCGAAACTTCGCATACCGTCTCAAGAAGGGAGTCTATCGCGGTTACGAAATGATTCTCACTCTTGATGGGACAGAATATCGTTTTATCTCAGTCCATGATCCAAAAGACAATCAGTGGAAAGGAAAAGCATCCCGAGCATGGCAAGTAGAAAAGGTCTTTATAAAATGAACAGTGAGGCTAAATAAACCGCTCATCACTGACCTGTAAAGGTTAAATGATGAGCGGTTTTCTACTGTCTTAAATATCTTTCTTTATTGAACTTGTGCTCCTCAAATGTCTTACTATAGTACATAATTCCCTCTCGATCAGATAAATAGTAGAAATAACTTGTCTCAATTGGGTTTACTGCGGCCTTGAGAGCATCAAGGCCTGGGTTTGCAATGGGACCACGGGGCAAACCTGGATAAAGATATGTGTTATAAAGCGAATCAATTTGTAAATCTTCAAGCGACAGTTCAAAAGTATTTTTCCCATTTATATAGAGAAATACTGCATCAACCTGAAGAAGCATACCCACAGCTATTCGGTTCCATAATATACCGGCTATCGTGCGCCTGGTTTTGGTGGTGCGTGCCTCTTTTTCAAGTAGAGACGCCATAATAACAACATCTTCAAGAGACTCCCCAAACTCATCAATGTCATCACTGATTTCCTGAATTTTTGCTGTAAAATTTTCTTCCATGACTTTTATCACTTTTTTAGGGGTAACTGTGGGAAGAAAAAAATAGGTATCAGGAAAAAGGTACCCCTCCTTCGGTAGAGCCAACTCAAGAAATTCTTCTACGTCGAACAGATCAAAATTATTCTCAAAAATTAGAGCCATTTCGTCCACGGTTGCCCCCTCAAAAAGAGTCACCTTGACCGGCACCAAACCAAACTCCCCACGGGTAATTATTTGAGCAACTCCCAGCAAGCTGGTTTTAGAATTAAAATAGTAATCCCCAGCAAATATTTCACGCTCTCCATTAAAAAGCAGGATGAGAATTCGCAGTGCAAAGGCAGATCTCACAACTTCTTCTCGTTCAAACTGCTGTGCTATTCCACTTAAATGAGCCCCTTCTTCAATAGTTATCGTCCCCCCTTCGGGGAAATTTACGGGCGCTCTATAGAGAACCACATAAAAGACCGCAAGTACTGAAACCACAGCCACTAATGAAATGATTACTTGACGTTTATGGACGCTTAGATTTTTGCTTTTCCTAAGCAGGAAATCTGAGCCTACATTTAATATATGTACTACCCTATTGTCCATACTTCTCTAAAGTCATACCGACCTCATACTATCTGGGCAAATTAGGGGGCGCCTCTTTCCTTTTTGAGGAAATACGCGAAAGAGTGGGAGTCTGCGTGGTCTGGCCTGGAAAATGAAAAAGCGTCGCCAATTCCTCGGTATTGAGAACATAGGAAGGGGTTTTATACGGGGGATGAAACCAAGAACGTCTACGGTAAGCATCGAGCAATCTAACACGTCTTCTGTTTTTTCTGATATCCCGAAAATCCTGCCACGGGTAATCAAAAATAACAAGCCATCGTGTAGGTACAAAACCATTTAACGTCTTAGAGCTAAACTGCTTAAAGGAGCTCAAAAGGGGTCCTATATTTGAGGGATCAAATTTATCTTTCTCTGCAAAATAGATCCCCCTGATACCGCAGCTGAAACCCTGTTTTGAAATACTTCTCTCGATTGCCGCCATGGTTTCTATTTGGCCTCTAGTCGGATTGGGAATCCCAGGAAAGTGCTCCCCGGGCATTTCCGGAATGGTTTCTGCTCTTAATTTTTTGATAAGCTCATCTGCCTCTTTCTTCCAATCAGTCTGACGAAAAACAGTAGAGCCGAATAACACTCCCTTTTTCTTTCTATCTCGCTCTTTTTCAATAATAATTTGGTACCATACCTGCTCTCCTTTCTGAAGCGACCCCAAAAATTCGATCACATTGGTCAAAGGGTCTACTTTAAACTCCTCTTTGGGATCTTTATCAAGTCCGTAGTCCACATAGGTCTTGATGGGGTACGCGTCTGGCTTCGTTAATTTGAAATCACATCCCCACAATGCTGTCTCCCCCACCTTAAATTGCACTTTCCGAGCATAATCCTCCACCTCTATAATCTCTACTTCCGGATATTGAGCATACAGTTGCGCTTCAATAACGTTTTTTTGATTGGACCGCCCCCAAATATAAAAATGGACTTCACCGTCGATTGAGACTAATTCAAGTGAAAGCCATGGACGCGATTTCCCATGAATGTAACGATCAATCCACGTTGTTTCTCCAAACGAAATATGCAGTCCGTTTAATACGACCTCCATTGCCAAAGGTGATTTTTGAATTTCAACAGGCAACCGTATTTCAAGAAGAGTGTAATCAAAGCTCAGTATAAACTTCTTCTGAATATATCGTATCCAAATCTTCCAAAAGGTTACAGCCAAAAAAATGGGCAGCCAAATAACGGCAGTCTTTGTAAAGACTGCTACGGAACTGACAAAGAGGCCAGAGTAAAATAGAGTAAAAAAATCCTTAACTAACTCGCCTATCATATTGTACGGTCTATCATACCGTAAACAACTTCTGTGGTATAGAGCATTAATACACGCTACTTGCGGGGATGTCGTAGTATAAAATGGTGTACTCAGTATGTAGACTGAGTATGTTACTTTGAGCTAAGATGTCCAGACTTTAGACAAGAGTATATTTCCCGCTCTTATTTCGCCTGAAACACGTTGAGTCCTGCAAGTTGACAATTATGGTGTTGTCCTTTACATACCGCTCATTGCGCACTTTGTCCACTATTTCATCACGCGTAAGAGAGCCATTCACCTTAAGAATATCCATGATGACATCCTTTACCACTCCTGTTGTATATCCCCACTCAGAAAGAGCATACAGACCGCGTCCTACGAGTACAAATCGCGCATCCTTTATGAGTTCATTATGGCATGTAGCTATATGCGCATTCCGATGAAAAATATTCGATATAGCCTTGGCTACTTCTGTAAAATGCATAGGGGAACCATGCCGTTTAATAGTAAGATACGCATAGTCACGCATTCCCTTTACACGCACATTTGATGAATCAGCTCTTCCCCACTCACCAAGAGGATTTATTCCAAGCTTCTTTGAAACATTGAACCATCTGCGGACAATCTCTTCATTCTTATATTTTTGGTTCAAATCCTTAATTTCCTTTAAAAACAATTCAATAAGTTCCGACTCAATAATAAGATCATCATCAGTAAGATTACGATACAAAGTTTGAAGTGATGCATGAATACGTTTAACCAATTCGTCATCTACAAACCAGCGATGCTTGAACTCGCTATCTTCCTTGGCTCGCTTAAAGGCGTTGCCGAGCACCAATAAAAAATGTATATTATTCTGTATACTCTTCTCTTCGCTTATATAATCCAAAAATTCATCTTCAGAGATAAGTCCCCCGAGAGTTGTAATAAGACTCTCAAGTTCATCAAAAGTCTCTTGTTCATTTCCAAAAGCATCAGATTTCCTGATTGCCGAGAGCGCATAATTTTCAATTTGGCGCACTCGCTCGCGGGTTATCTTATATTTCTGTCCTATTGATTCCAGAGTCATCTTTTTGGCATCAAAGCCAAGCCCGTATCGTCTAATCAAAATTTCCTGTGCGCGCTCGGAAAGCTCCGCAAGAAGTCTTTTAGTTGCTTGTTTTGGTTTAAAGGTGATGGGTGCCATATACGACAAAGCTCTTCTAGCCAAATGAGTGATTTGGTATTCTAATTTTTAGCATATATATATATAACCGTCAAGCTAAACAACGATATTAACAATCTTGCCGAAAACATATATGATCCTCTGCGGTTTTTTACCTGAAAGACACTTCCTAATACGTTCCATACTAAGGCTTTTTTCTTTTATCTGGGCCTCCGATAAGTCCGTGGAAGCTTCAAATTTAGCTCTTACTTTTCCATTTATCTGCACGACTATGGTATATGTCTCAGCTATAATGTGACTCTCGTCAAATTGCGGCCATTCCTTTTTATGGACAGAGTCTGTGCCCCCCATTTTTTGCCAAAGCTCTTCAGCTACGTGTGGGGCAAAGGGAGCAACCAGCTGTACGAGAATTTTATACGAGGACAAATTTACAACGGTCGCTTTTTCCAATGCATTCACCAAAATCATCATCTGACTGATTGCTGTATTAAATTTTAAATTCTCGATGTCACTGCCTACTTTTTTAATGGTCTGATGCAGTAATGTATCCAACTCTTTATTTTTATCGAGAGATGATTTTTGATTTTTAACTTTTATCTGCAATCGCCAAATACGCTCAATAAATCGCCGTGCACCCATGATATTTTGCGTATTCCATGGCTTGGAATCAGCAAGCGGTCCCATAAACATTTCATATATACGCATGGTGTCAGCGCCAAAGCGTTCTACTATCTCATCGGGATTAGTAATATTACCAAGTGACTTTGACATTTTCCTTCCATCTTCTGCCAAAATCATTCCTTGATGTCGAAGTTTGGAAAAAGGCTCCTTAAAATCAATGTACTTAAGCTTTTCTAAAACTTTGGTAAAAAAGCGTGCATACATTAAATGCAATACAGTGTGCTCAGCTCCACCCATATAGAGATCTACGGGGAGCCACTTTTTTATCTGCTCATGTGAAGCAAATTCTTTTTCGTTCTTCGGGTCAGCAAACCGAAAAAAATACCAGCTGGAGCACACAAATGTGTCCATAGTGTCTACTTCGGGCCTCCATCCTTTTCCAAAAATATTTTCAACTCTACCTCTAAGCTCTTTTGACTCAGCAAGAGGTGATATACCGGTTGGTTTAAATTCAACATCGGTTGGCAACAGCCACGGTAGATACTCCTTGGGAATTGAATGCGGTTTACCTTGTTTGTCGTACACTATAGGTATCGGAGCACCCCAATATCTCTGGCGCGACACAAGCCAATCCCGCAGTTTATAGGTTGTCTTCTTTTTTCCCTTCACATATGCCAAAATTTTTTCTTGAGCCTCACCACTATCCATCCCATCGAACTTCCCTGAATTGACTAGCTGGCCAGACCCTGTATATACTCTGGCCACACCACCGGCTTTAGAATTTCTAGTTTTATCTCTTACAACTTCTACGATTGATAATTTAACCTTCTTAGCAAACTCAAAATCGCGCTCATCATGTGCCGGTACAGCCATTATGGCGCCTGTTCCATAGTGTGTGAGTACATAGTTCGCCACAAAAATGGGTATCTCTTTTTTGTTTGCTGGGTTGATCGCCTTTACTCCTCTTAATTCAACCCCATTTTTTTCTTTTGATTCTGCCGTTCGCTCAAGCTCAGTTTTAGTAGAGGTTTCTTTAACATAAGCTTCTACTTCTTTTTTATTTGAAATATCTTGAAGCAGTCCCGCAACCAGTGGATGTTCGGGCGCAAGGACAATATAGGTTACACCAAAAAGCGTGTCGACTCGCGTCGTAAAAACCAAAATTCTGAATTCTGAATTCTGAATTCTGAATTCTATTTCCGCTCCTTCACTTTTCCCAATCCAATTACGCTGGTTGATCACAGTAGACTGCGGCCAGTCCACATCATCTAAATCATCAATGAGAGCATCGGCAAACTCAGTAATTTTGAAAAACCACTGTTCAAGATTCTTTTGTACTATCTCATTTTTGCATCGCTCACAAAAGCCGCTTAAAACTTGCTCGTTGGCAAGAACTGTTTTACACGATTCACACCAATTCACTTTTGCAAATTTTCTTTCTGCCAACCCATTTTCATAAAGAAGAAGAAAGAACCACTGTGTCCATCTGTAATACTCTGGCCTATGTGTACTGATTTCTCGACTCCAGTCATAGGAAAGTCCAAGATGCTGTATTTGCTTTCGAAATATGTCAGTGGTTTTTTGTGTCGTATCTTTCGGATGCATACCTGTTTTTATTGCGTAATTTTCCGCAGGCAGCCCAAAGGCATCCCACCCCATGGGATGGAGTACATTAAACCCGTTCATTCGCTTAAAGCGAGTATATATATCTGTCGCAGTATATCCTACTACATGCCCCACATGAAGCCCTTCCCCTGAAGGATAGGGATACATATCGAGAATATAAAACTTTTTTTTATCTGATTCTTCGTCGGTTTTGTATAGCTCTTGTTTTTCCCATTCCTTTTGCCACTTCTTTTCAATTTTAGTATGATTGTATTTCTCCATTCAAACTAGCGTCTAATAGGTAATTCTCTTAGTAGTGGAGGAAATCGCTCTTCGTCAATGGTACGTTCAAAACATTCTTCCCCCATACCATGAGTCCAGTTTGCATCAGTAAATCCAAACTCTAAACGTGCCTTGACCTTTGGATCTGAGATGCTTTTTTGCTTAAAAGTAGCACACAGTTCAAATGATATATTGCCGGTTACACGATACGTATAAGCATCTTGTGTTTCTGGATCAACTGGCACGATGAATCCTATGAGAGGATCCTCGAGTTCATCGAGATTGTTGGGCAATCGTTTTTTGTCTTGCCAAAAATTTGTAATCTGCCGTTGGATGGAGCTGAGATCTCCCACCCTCTGATGGTCTAAGCGAACATCTCGCTGCTTCTGAGGGGAACCGATAATAAAGAACCCTCCGACTACACTAACCACAACAATGAGAGAAACTATCCATCCTATTATCTTTGCTAATTTAAGTTCCATCTCCCACTTTCCCTTGAGATCATAGAAGTAGTAACCAAAACCTCCACCAATAACAATTAATATAGACAAAACCTTAAGGATAAAACGGACAGTCAACTCCCCCCCAAGAAATGTGTTTATAAGCACGATGAGATCAATAACAACGGTGACTCCGCCGACAAAAAGTGTGATATAGATAAGCCACTTACGAATACTAAGATTTTTCTTTTCTGGATTTCTTCTGACATCTTGATTAAGATATCTTGTAAGAAACAGATAAAGCGGAAAAATAATGATTAGAGACGCTATTGAAAAACGTATGGCACCGGAAAATGGATCGCGATAAAACTCAAGTTGATCGGGGAAAAGAACATTGATGTACTGAAACCATAAGATAAGCAGGCTGATAGCACTTATGTAAAGCGTTGCTATTGCCGCAATATGTAAGAAAAAATCTTTTGGAGTCATTTTTACTATTTTTTCAGTTTCCATAATAGTGAAAATTATTTGCTACGTATTCCCATAATACACCGAATCATATCTTAAATTCAATAACATCGCCATCTTTGACTACGTAGTCCTTCGAAGCGGTTTTTACAAGCCCCCTTTCGCGAGCTCGTGCGTAAGAACCCTCTTCAAGTAATGTCTTCCAATTAATAACATCAGCTCGAATAAATGTATCCTTGAAGTCAGTATGTATGACAGCCCCCGCTTTCGGCGCCGTCGCCCCTTTGACTACTGTCCAACCTCGCGTTTCGTCCTCACCTGTTGTAAAAAAGGTAATAAGATTTAAAAGTTCATATCCTTTTGTTATTAAACTATTTATTCCGTCATCCACTGCTCCTAATTGTCTTTTTAATTCCTCCCTGTCATCCGGTGAGACTAGAGACAGCTCGTCCTCGACCCCCGCGTCAATGAGTACCGAGAGTAAGCCTCGTTCACGCAAGTACTCGCTACAGGCAGTAAACCTCCCGTCATTGAGTTCATCAAGGTTATGCCCTCCAGCTTTTTTGTTCAAGACATACAGAACCGGTTTGACTGTGAGAAGGTGCAGTCCTTTTACAATACGGAGCTCCTTTTCAGAATAGAGAAGAGTTGAGGCAAGTTTCCCGCTCACGAGAGTCTGTAGCATTTTTTGAAGAACACTCTTCTCTTCCTCTGCTTCCCTTCTACCACTCTTGATATCCTTATCAATCGTACTGAGCCGCCGCTTCACAGTTTCTATATCAGCTATTATAAGCTCTAGGTTTATAACTTCGATATCGCTTAACGGATTTACCTCAACGTGGACATGAGCGATGCTTTCATCATCGAAGCAGCGTACTACGTGGGCTATGACATCTACTTCCCGAATATGGCCTAAAAACTGATTACCCAACCCTTCCCCTTGTGACGCACCCCTGACCAACCCCGCAATGTCAACAAATTCAACGATCGCAGGAATGATTTTTTTCGAGTGTGAAAATTGACCAAGTTGTTCTAGACGCCTGTCGGGTACGGCAACTATGCCTACAGAAGGGTCTATAGTACAAAAAGGAAAATTCTCAGCCGGCACTCCTTTTTTCGTAAGTGCATTAAATAATGTTGATTTACCAACATTAGGTAGTCCTACTATACCAATTTTCATCCCGTTAGAGATAGAATGCGAATGATGGTCGCATTCTATTATCGATTAACCTATTTCTAAATTTGACCTTATTTATCATAAAATATTTTTCACTGAAGCGTTCGTGACCTCTAATGGGAGAAAACGGTATATATGCCACTATACACTATATTAGAAATCTGTGAAAAAGAGGTCAAAATTCCTGCCTGTGGAGCATGATTGACTTATTTTCTTAATGCAGTACTTTTTTATTAGATGTGCAGAGAGATGTCCACAAAACATCAAGGACAGAGAAGATATAATCTTTAATTCATAAAAGGAAAAACCTCAGCACGATAGATGTTTTAATTCAATGCAGTGTGACCTCAGCAAGTCATAAAACTGCAGCTCTTTGAAAAGAGTCAATCATGACAGAGAAAAGACAGTTGCTACTGAAAGTAATGGTGAGCCTTATCTTCGCCCTGCTTATCTTGATGGGCATCTTTGCCTTCATATTAAAAGTATTAGAAAACTAAGGAGATGGTAATGAAAAAGAGTCTTCTACCCTTGCTCTTGTTCTTGGCTGGATGCACTTTACCTCCTACACAAGAGCAGAAGTACGACATGATGGTTCGCCCTGTTGCCAAGGTCTTTACGGCATCCGGCACTTCCGGAAGCGGTGTGGTCTTTTACTCACGGGATTATACGCTCATCATCTCAGCTAATCACGTTACCAGGGGACAAGAGGAGCTTAAAGTCTTCTTGAACGGTGAGCTGTACAGTGCCGAGCTTGTGAAGGAGAGTGAGAAGCTTGATCTCTCTATTCTCCGAGTGGAAATATACACCAATTTTGTAGCCCATATCCACAACAAAGCGAGCCTCAAAACCAAAACCTTCGAAAGGATCTTTGTTGTCGGTGCTGGGCGTGGTTATCTTCCATATCCTGCAATGGGGATAATCTCAAATCCTCAAAACGGTAAACACAAGCTCATTCAGTTTTCCGCTCCAACAGTGGGTGGAAATTCAGGAGGTGCGGTGTACCGAAGGCACGAAGAACACTTTGAGCTAGTGGGAATTGTGGTTAAGGAAGGGATACAACCAGTTTCAGTCAGTCCTGACATAACTATCAAGGTCCCTATTTCTAATGTGGGATTCTCTATTCCTATCCAGACTGTCAACGATTTTATCAAGGAAGTATTATGACTGTCTTCAATTCCGAATGGAAACACTAGAGGAGGTTAGCATGACTGTTAACCTCCTCTTTTAAGCACGTCGTGGGCCTTATCTTGAGGTCAAATCCCTCGCTTGCCTAAATTATACACACGTTTTCTTCCCTTCTCCCTTTTTGCGGCAGAGCAGTGTTCTATAGGACCCAACGTTGTCACCCGCACGGGAGAAAAGCCTGCAAATTTCAAGATGCCGCGTTCAATTTCATTTGTAAAATCTCCGAATTTAAGCCGAATATAAAAAGAATGATAGGTGCCTGAAACAATGATGACCTGGGCACTTCTTCCGGCAAGAAGCATATCGACCTTCTTGGTTTTTTTATCAATGTGGAATGCAAAATTGGGAAGAAACATCCGGTCAAACATTCCTTTCAGGATTGCCGGCATGGTATTCCACCAATTGGGATACACAATAACAAAATGATCCGCCCACGTAATATTTTCCTGAATGGTTATGAGATCCGGTTCTAATTCCTGGATTGTTTTGTATCCTTTATGCAGTATAGGATCAAAAACAATGTCTCCAAGATTGGTACGCCTGATCTCGTGACCCCCCTCGCGGGCTCCTTGTTCATAACTATCAGCAAGTGCTCCGCAGTAGGTATCTTTGTCTGAATGTCCCAGTACTATATAAACTTTCATACTCTACTTCAGTGTTTCGCTAAGTTCGGCTTGATATTTTTGCGTCACCTCAAGCGTCGCTGTCATTTGATCTTTACCTCCTTTTATTTTTCCCTGAATTTCAAAAGCCATTTTTTGGAATAACTCTGGATTTTTTTCAATCATGGAAAGCATCTTCTCCTGCTCTTCTTCCGGCATTCCGGCAAGCTGCTTTCCCAGCATTTTTTTAAGTAGTAAACGCTTTAGCATATATATAATTACCCCTTATTTATAAGTGTAACAAGAGATTTCGTCTCAGACAATCTATTACAAACCTGACTTCTCGATAACACTACAGTAATTATTGCAAAAATTGACAAGTAGATGTTTTTTAATGTGTAATTGAAAATTGCTATTGACAATTTCTGTGATTCGTGTATCCTGCCCTATTAGCACTGTGCTGTTTGGCACGCTAAGAATTTCGACTCCCCACTGCGAATTGTTCTATCGCAAGATCGAACGATTTAACGTGGGTACGGGTTTGCACCTAGCCGATTTTACAAACGCGCCGAACTGGTGAAAGTCGTAAGACAGAAACCACGTCGATTTAAACCGACACGGGCCCTGGGACCTCAAACCATCCTCGGATGGAGAGAGGACCCAGGGTCTTTTTTTAAGGAACCAGCACTCCGAGAAATACAAGGGCTGCGGCTATGACAAACGAAAGTGACGCTAGCGATACAAGCGTCATTTTTAATTTTGTATATTCATTTATGACTGCTCCCTTAGCGTAGACAAGAGCCGCCATGATAACTGAAACAACGATGAGAACCGCCAAAGCAATTTCGCGGATAAATACAAAGATAGGAATAAGAGACGTCACACTGAGATCAGTAACAAACCCTAATTTTCCAATAAAATAGCCGCCAAGAAATGTTTTCTCTATGAGTAAGGCAAAGATGACGGCGAACATTCCCGCAAGCGCTTTCCATAGAAGCACATATTTGGTAGTGCCGCGCCTCGCTAAAAGATTGAGCAGCATTCCATAAAACATCACTGCCGCGGCAAACAGAAAGTATACGTGTAGCGATAAAAAAAATATCAACTCGGTATTCATAGTTTAATGCCAAGTCCTCGTCTAATACCTTCAAGAATAAGCCCGCCGAGTACAAGAGCAATAGAGTAATAAAATAGTACTTCAAAATAAGGCACCGAGGGACCTCGAAGAAGTACCCCGATCACAAGTACTGAGTACCATGAAACAAACGACAGCGGACTGCCAAGCCAAACAGGTATTTTGTGTGCTTGGAGTAGAAGCGCGTTGACGACAATCACCCCTATGATCGTGAACTTCGCCCATAGGGTGGGATCATACAACCTAAATGATTGGTCCTCAAATCGGTACAGTAATATTAATCCAATGCCAGTAACCAAACTTATAAGGAGACCTACTCGGACTGTCGTAAATGTCGCCTTAAGGAAACTTCCTTCTGTAGGATTTACTTCTCCATCCCGCAACGCCTTGTTTAAAAATATTTCAATAAAGGTTGCACCCCCAACACCAAGCACGCTTCCTATAAGATGCCCGATAATCAATAGCGTTAGGGGGTCCATTCTGTTAGAGGCAGGTCGCGGTCATGTAAAAACTGCTTCTTGCTAATTTATTCATAACAATATCTGACCTTGAAACATAATCTTGTAAACTCAATGGGCGACCGCAGCCTCTAACGGGATCCATACATTGATTCTACTTTAGGACGCTGTATAGCCAAGTTCTCCTATAGCTTTAATGATCTGCTCCTTACTTGCTTTTGAAGAATCTAATTCGAATTTTCCCTTTTTCCCGTCGTAGTCAACAAACGCCGATTCCACCCCATCAATTCCTGATGCGATCATCTGAATGCCTGTTGCACAAGCACCGCAATGCATACCTTCTATGTTTAACTCTATTGTCTCCATAAGTTTGTGTTGTTTATTATAGTAATCCTACGTGGCAGGTTTTACTACTGATTCAGCCATACTTCCTCCTCTTTTGCCTTTATCTTCACTATCGGCAATCTTCTTTTCAATAGGAGGTACATAACGCTTAAGCAGCAATGAATTGAGAACAACTGAAACTGAGCTAAATGCCATGGCAAAGCCGGCAATTTCTGGCCGAAGTGTTGCCTGTGATAAATTGAAGAAGATTTGCCCTGCTCCTGCAAATTTGGATTGAATGGCAACTACCCATGCTGCTGCAATACCCAGTGATGATTGTGTAATCAAAAGATGCGCACCTCCTGCAATTGGAATTGCGGCAACGTTATAGAAAAACGCCCAGAAAAGATTCTGCCATATCTTTTTAATCGTCTTCCTAGATAGTTGAAGCGCGGTGACCACATCCCGAAGATCATCCTTCACAAGAACAACATCTCCTGTTTCAATCGCCACGTCAGTTCCTGAACCAATAGCTATACCGAGATCGGATTGCGCAAGTGCGGGTGAGTCATTTATACCATCTCCCACCATGGCAACCTTTTTCCCCTCGTCTTGTAATTTCTTTACTTGCAGAGCCTTATCTTGAGGAAGCACTTCAGCGAGAACCCTATCAATTCCCACCTCACGACCAATGGCTTCAGCGGTTTTTATATTATCACCCGTAATCATAATGATTTCCTTGCCCATTTTTTTCAATTCGTCGATCGCCTCTTTAGCATACGGTTTTAGAGTATCTGCCATTGCAATGAGGGCTGCTGGCTTACCATCCACAAGCATAAAGACCACTGTCTTTGCCTCATACTGCAGTTTTTCAAGCTGCTCAGTGTATGCTGTAACATCTATGTTGAGCTTGCCCATGTAAGTAAGATTGCCGATATCAACCGTTCTATCGTTACCTCGCTTAATAACTGCCTGAATACCCATACCCTGAACTGCCTTGAAATCCTTCGGATCTGCAAGATCTCCTTGCTCTTGGCCTTTTTCGATGATAGCACGTGCGAGCGGGTGCTCCGATCCCATTTCTGCTGACGCGGCCATATATAAAGCGTCGTCCTTTGAAATATCTTCTCTAAGCATTACAAAGTCGGTGACAACCGGTTTTCCGATGGTCAGTGTCCCTGTCTTATCAAATATTATTGAGGTTACTCTATAGGCTTTCTCAAGTGCCTCTCCACCCTTTAAAATAATCCCAAACTTGGCAGCACGACCAATACCGATAACAAGAGCAGTCGGTGTCGCAAGTCCCATGGCGCAGGGACACGAAATAACAAGTACGGCAATCATCCTCAAAAGCCCGGTTCTAAATGGCAATCCTGCAACAAATACCCAGCCGGCAAAGACTAAAACAGATAAAACAACAACAGCTGGAACAAAGTATTCGCTAATCTTGTCGACAAGGTCCTGAACAGGCGCACGGCTAGCCTGCGCTTCTTCAACCATGGTAATGATTTGATACAAGAGGGTGTCCTTCCCGACTTTTGTCGCTTTGAATTTGAAACGTCCTTCCTGATTAACCGTGGCGCCTATAACCTCAGCGCCCACCTCTTTTTTAACAGGAAACGATTCCCCCGTTACCACTTTTTCATCAATGTGTGACACGCCTTCTATAATAATACCGTCAACAGGAATCTTTTCTCCAGGCTTCACAATGACAATGTCTCCCTCGGTAAGCTCATCAAGAGGAACAGTTATCTCATGCCCATCCCGCTCAACATGAGCTTCTTTAGCCTCTAATTTTAAGAGCTCTTTAATAGCACTTGATGCACGACCTTTTGCAAGCACCTCAATATAACGCCCCAGCAAGATGAATGAAATAAGAGCCGCGGAGCTTTCCCAGAAAGGATGGTCAATATTAAACCAGAGAAACCCCAACATGCTATAAAAGTACGCAGCTGAAGTTCCCAGCACCACAAGTACATCCATATTCGCCGCTCCCACACGAACTGCAGTGTAAGCGTTGCGATAAAAAGGCCACCCGATAATAAACTGAATGGGAGTACTCAATATCCAATAGACATAGTTCAAATCAATTCGGAGCGTAGTATCTATATTGATTCCAAAGAGTTTAAGAAGAGCAAAAACCTCATGCACATGGGGAATATTGAACATGTGTATGAGCATGTAGTAAGCGATGATGGGAGAGGCAATAACAAATGACGCAATGACACGCCGTTTTGCCAGCTTAATTTGTTTCTCTTCTATTACCTCTTCTTCTTCAATGGTTCCTTTTTCTTCATCTGGTCGAATGACAT
This sequence comes from Patescibacteria group bacterium, assembly GCA_022561335.1. Lineage (GTDB taxonomy): Bacteria > Patescibacteriota > Minisyncoccia > Phycocordibacterales > JACZSL01 > JADFRL01. The sequence continues at coordinate 17,178 of JADFRL010000002.1, read as the reverse complement.
CATAGCCAAGCTTATTTACAAACGCATCGATCTCTTCAAGCGTTATTTTTGACTCATCAAACTCAAGTGCCGTTTTACTAGCACTATAATTTGTCTTTACGCTTATTACTCCCTCCTGTTTTGAAAGCAACTTATCAATAAGTATCGAGCAAGAAGCGCAGTGCATTCCTTTAACTTTCAGTACAAGTTTAGTCATATAGTTGCGTAATAATTCACCTTAGAAATACACATCCTGTTTCATTTTCTACTTTTAAAATTTGATTTTTCATTTTTATTCTCCTACTTCAAATACATTAATTACCTCCCCCTCAAAACTATCGATAAAGATCCACAATACAGGATTTGAATCGTTGTCCCGATAGAGAATTGATTGGTACTGCTGCTCTTCCGAAAGATTTAATTCTTTCACATCGATGTCTTCTGAATCAACATAGATTCCCCACAGTGTATTATCCTCGTCAAAGAGAATCTCCAAATTTGACACATCATATCCAAGCTCTTCTGCTTTCTCATTAGCTGGTGCAACAGCGGATGCATGCCGTGCAGATTTTGCAAAATCTTCGTCGGAAACTGTTTTTCCAAAATCAGACGTCTCGCTAATTATGCTCTTTACATGAAGCCGTCCGACTTGATTAAAGTGACCTCTCTTTTCACCATCGACAAGACCGGATCCACAGGACACAGAGCAGTAGTAGGGGAAATCACCTGCTTGTGTCACAACAAATTCAATAACAATGGTGCTTTTTGCCGGCATTCGTTGTGAAATACCGAATGCATCAATGGCAAACCCGTGATCGTAATCGTCTCGATTGGTTATGGTAAAGATTATCTTGTCACCTTGATCAGCTTCAATAAACTCCGGTTCAAACGCCCATGTATTTTCAAATGTCACAATAGATATAGAACGTTCTATACCGGTAACCACTGCCTTTTCTACTTCTGGTACAAATTTTGCCCGATATACAGCGCCACTTGCAATTATGAGCACGAGAACTATTACAATTATTATATATTTGTTCATCCCGATAGTAATAGGGTACGGACTAATAATATCCTTACCATATAATTAAACTTTTTATAAATAATCAACTTTCTCATTATATATAGTATAAGTGTCCGTGATTACTATCGAGATTCATACGTCAATCCTTAACCTGCAAATATCTATAAACTCCAAACGAAAAAAGTGCTATAAGAAAAAGGGATATAATAAAAAATATCCACCACTGCCCATCCTGATACCAAGGTTCTTTTACTGTTATTGCATGCGTATGGTCGGCATGCCTGTCTCCGACAAAATCATCATCTTCTTCAATAGGTAGTACAGGTAATTGTGAAGTTTCGTTGTGAGGAACATTTTCTGTATGACCCTCGTCAGCATACCCTAAAGTTGGTACAGCAAGTACAAAGAGCAGTACCAATACGGTAATCACCCCAAATAAAAACAGCTTTGGCATTTGACGTGTCATTTTGATTTTTGACTTTTTACCCATGCTCTTATCCATCCCCTTCCATTTCCATCGGCATGTCCTCATCATTTTCCATCTTCATTTCACCCATAGACCCTCCTTTTCTTAAATCCATTACTGGCTCTATGATTGCACCGTTCGGAAGCTTGATCATTCCGTCCTCTGTAACCTCAGCACCTTCCACCTCTTCGCCATTTGGAAGCATTACGGTTCCGTTCGCCATAATATGTATTCCTTCATACGATTGCATTTCTGTCTCATTATTTCCAAACATCAGTATTCCAACAACAACAATGAGGGCTATTACAATTCCAATGATTAGACGTTTATTCATATTTTTTAGTTGTTTATACTTCTAACATCTCTAAAAAAATAATCAATGTGTATGGTCATCTGGTATTTCGGACGCGTGTTCATGATCGTCAGTTTCCATCTTTATTTCATCCATAGATCCACCCTCACGCATATCCATGACCGGAGTTACCATTTTACCACCTGGAAGCTTGATCATTCCGTCGCTTGTAACCTCGGCGCCCTCCACTGCTTCGCCACTCCCAAGCATAACGGTTCCATCCGCCATGATATGTATCCCCGCAATATCTGCTGCTTCCGCTTTCATTTTTCGAAGATCATCCGTTGTTGGACCATCAAACCCCTCGTATTCAATAAGCATGACCATACCGGCTGCTGCATGATGTGCCTGGTGGCAGTGGAAAAGCCAATTGCCGGGATTGTCTGCAGTGAGTAAGAAGTCGGCAGTTTCACCGGGGTGTATTGTATATACATTTCGCTTTTGTATTGCGGCTTTCGGCACCGGATTGCCGTCAAGTGCTACGAGTTCGAAATCATGGCCATGCGTATGCATGGGGTGAAATGCAGAGGTTCCCCCATTTACAATTCGAATCAGCACTTTTTCTCCCTCTTTAACTTTGATCGGATCAATGTAGGGGAAGATGCGTCCATTTATAGTAAAGGTATTGAATTCTGGAACGGCTCCCGGTGTTGCGGCGCCGTGCACGTGTCCTATAGCCGGATTGACACCTCCGGGAAGAATATTCCATTCGTCGAGAAGAAGTATATATTCTCTGTCATATTCAACTGTCGGTACTTTTGGCTCTATAATAAACACGCCTGAGAGGCCCATGTCTACTTGTTGTGCTACTGTTTTTTCATTATTCCCGTGTGAATGATACCATTTCGTTCCTTCTGGTTTTGGTGAAAATTCATAAACAAACTCTTCACCCGGCTCGATCGGTTTTTGTGTAAGATTGGGAACACCATCTGCTTCCCAGTTAATAGCTTGGCCGTGCCAGTGGATGGTTGTAGCGTCAGGCAAGTTGTTCTTTACTATGACACGCACTTTTTCTCCTTCTGTGGCACGAATGGTTGGGCCCGGTATTTGACCGTTATATGCCCACGCATGAATGTACCGCCCCGGCTCGTATTCCCACTGAATTTCATCAACCGTGAGGCGGAACTCCTTGACACCGTCTTTCATGACATAAGGTAGCTCGGAAATTCGATCTGCTGGACTTCTTTTGGGAAGTGACGAAATAACAGACGCACTCACCTTTTGCATTACCATCACGGTGCCATCAGGCATGACATGAGCTCCAGAGATCACTGCTCCACTTCCACTCATTACCGTCCCGTCAGGCATCACATGTGCGCCGTCCGCATTACCCCCATCTGCGGTTCTTACCTTTCCATCATCTTGTACGAAAGCACCGTCAAGACCAAAAGGCACTACAGCTTCCCCTTCCCCTGAGATCGCCCTACTATCGTGAGGTGTAACATCGATGCTTAACTTAAACGTCCAGCCGGTCATATAACCAATAGAAAGTACGAGAACCGCATAGAGTATGAGAAGCCTCGTGAGAAATTTCTTACTCGGTTTATTGAATTTTGCAAATAATGCAATGATGAGTCCTACGAGCCCCAAGAAAAACATATTTCCATACTCGATGAACCCCTTAATATCTACCAGTCTATGGTTATGCTGAAGAATATTTTCTCCAAATTGTTCACCTGCAACCGCAACAACTACCTTTTCCCATGTGGTATGAAACCCTGACGAAATAAACCAGTCGTGTCCAAAAAGTCCGAATGTCATAATAAAAGCACCGATAAATATAAGTACCCACCCCATATATTTTTCAATAATTTCTTGCTTTCCGGCAACTTTACTTGTCGCATTGATACCAAGAATTCCAAGGATCGCAAGAAAGATAAGCGGAACTGCCCGTCCAACTCCGTGAACAAATCCTAGGAACCAGCCATTAAAGAGGTCCCCAACGGTAGCAATATAACCCATGAGCACGTAAAACGCAGGATTAGGACACCCGACTCCAGCATTCCCCAAGAAAAGTCCGAGAAGGAATACTTTGATGTAGTCACCTTGCTTTTGAATAAAATCAGGAAATTTACCGGTATATGACGGCAGACGAAATTTAATAAGCCCTATTTCCGAAATTCCAAAAAATAGCGAGGCGGAGCCGCCCACAATAAGCATAATCTGTGTTGCTGCGGTTAGACCCAGGAATTTTCCAATAAATGCAATGAACACGCCGTAAAAAGAGAGTGTGATCGCAAGTCCTAATCCAAAGAATAGCGCCATGAGGAAGCCCTTCATCGGAGCCTTGCCGAGCGTCATCGGTACGATGACAAACGCCATAGGAAGCGTGCACGGCAAAAATATCATGGTAAGCCCTGCGATAAATGAAAGTGTGAGCCCAGCACCCATTTCTGGATTGGATAGGAACCAAAAGATGCCTATAACAAAAATAATGAACAGGACAAATCCTGTCATTGCTAAACGAAATCTAATTTTTTTGTCATCGGCACTTGGCTGTCCTGTATCTACTTCTGGTTCAGTGCCCATCGCTTCATGTACGTGTTCTTCCATAAGTATTACTTAATTATTCTCTTGCTATAAAAGTCTATTCTGCTGAAAGCTCCTTTAGCTTTTCTAAAAATTCCTTTTGATTGACACCGCCTGTAGAGAATAGCTCTCCGTTTATGATAATCCCCGGAGAAGCCATGATCATGTGTTTCTGTGCCAACTCCTGCCCTTCTGGCTCTGTAATATTTACTTCTTTAAACGTCACATTGGGCCAGTTTCTCTTTTCAGTTTCCCAAAATGCGGCAAAGATCGCACAGTTATGGCAGCCGGGAGAAGTGAGCATTTCAAGAGCTACATCTTTCATAGATAATAAAGCATTCCGCTACATATAAATGCAGTGCCTACATTATATCAGGGACTTATAAACCCAAAAACCAAGTTATCCCCGAAAGAGAGGGTTTCTTTTATGCCTATGATTTAGGCGAGTGTGTGTCATAGTATTATAGCTTGTTGCGCGTCCAGTATTCCTTTGATAGTCTGCCTGGAGAGTTCTTTAATATCGAAAGTTCAATATCTAAAGAAGGAGAAGAGCCTTGAAAACCACACTTTACCTAGCCCTTGATGGCATGAGTCCTGATAAAGCCTTCAATATCGTACGCAAAACCGCGCATTTGCTTGACGGCCTCAAACTCAACGATCTCTGGGATACCCAATGGAATTACCCGTACCTATTGAAGGGGTTGCGGGACGCTTGGAATAAAAACCCTAAAACCAAAGGAAGTGTCAGAGCATTAAATCTCTGGGCCGACCTGAAATTTCACGACACCCCAGGTACGGTTGCTAATCGAGCCCTCCAAGCCAGACTGGCCGGTATTGACACGGCCACTGTCCACGCTCAGGGAGGGCGCAAAATGATCGAGGCCGCTGTTGAGTATGGCCCACCCCGGATCTTCGCCGTGACTTTACTTACCTCCCTTGACGATGACGATTTACCTCCTGGTGTCAATATACAGGATGAGGCACTACGTCTTGCAATACTGGCTAAATCGGCTGGAGCCCACGGAGTTGTTTGCTCAGCGAAAGAGGTCGGTGTCCTTTCACAAAATCCAGCCCTCGACGGTATGCTCTTCGCGGTTCCTGGAATTAGATTGCCAGGTGACACTGAGGCTCGCGGACAGGTTCGTATGGGCTCACCAGATCAGGCTGCAAGAGACGGTGCCAACATCCTCGTTCTTGGAAGCACTGTCACGAAAGCAGAGGATCCCATAAGGAACCTGCAAAAGGTACTTAATCTCGTCGAATCACAGACAGCCACATGATTGAGTAAGTAAGGGGAAAGGAGAAAAACTATGAGTATGACCCCCGACCGTACTCGAAAGCTATTAGAAGCACAGGGTGCAATTCTCAAGGGCCATTTCGTAGGTACAAGTGGTTTACATCTTGACACCTACGTGGCAAAAGATCGCGCTACTCTCCTCTCGAGTGTCGCATCCAAGCTCTGTTCGGGAATTGCAGAGCGGTTTGCTGACGAAGACATTGATGCTGTTGTTTCACCTGCTCTTGGTGGTATTGCCTTATCGCAGTGGACAGCTCACCATCTGACTCGTCTCAGACCAGATCGTCCCGAGGTCCTGACACTCTATGCCGAGCATCAAGAGGATGTTATCACAGCATCTAAATATGCATCGATTTCATTGGACATCATCGATGGAAGAAAAACAGTTTCTGTGACACTTGAAAAAGGCGACCAGCTCATCATTAAACACCCAGCGTTTGTTTTAAGACGAGGTTTTGCCGCTGATGTCAACGGCAGGCGCATTCTCCTCGTGGAAGATATCTTAACCACAGGAGGGTCTGCTCGCAGAGCAGCGCATGCCGTCATAGACGTCGGCGGCAACCTTATCGCCATCGGTGTTTTAGCCAATGGTGGTAATGTCACCGCCACTGACTTAGGTGTTCGCCGACTCGAGGCTCTCATGGATGTGAACCGGAATAGTTATTCTGAAGCAGATTGTGCTGACCACGGACTCTGCTTCAAAGGCATCCCGGTTAATACAGAGTATGGTCATGGCAAGGCCTTCCTCGAGCGTAGGGAGGTGGAACAAGGATGACACCCATTCCCCACCAGTTAACTGTGTGGCCAATATCCGTTGATATACGGTGAGGCCCCATGGTTTTTTATATTTAAGTCATCCCCTGCTGAAAAAACCACTCTATAGCTCGATAAGCTCATCACAAGTAAACTCACACTGACGAATTTACCGAACCTCTCTAAAATAATATAAATTTCTTACGAGGATTTTTTTTGTTGGGACATATTAATCACATCTTTAATTGATCCATTGGATATGTAATATAATTTTCCTTCCTTGTCTTTTAATACAGTAGAACGCATTGTGATTCTAATAACATTTCCTTCGGAATTGCCTATCTTTACTTTATCGCCGATGCCATATTGATCTTCAACTAAAATAAACAGCCCCGAAACAAAATCTTTTACAAGCGACTGGGCGCCAAAACCAATGGCTAGACCGATAACGCCCGCGCCTGCCAAAACCGGTCTTATGTCGACGCCGAACAAATTTAGAACCATAAATAAAATTATGGCGTAAATAACGATATTTCCGATTGACATAATAATATGGCCCAAAGTTTCCGCTCTCTTTCCTTTTTGAGAAACACGTGCGCCATCCCCGTCGTCAACTACCCGCGCCAGCCGCTTTACGATTAATTTCAAAATTAATTTTCCAAAAAAGAACAAAATAGTGATCCAGATAATATCCACTGCGTTTTGTTTAATGATGTTAATTATAAATTCCTGCATAGTGCTTAATTTATTACTTATAATAGGCCCCCGGGACAATAAAATAGTGCGACGCACTGTTTCATCGAGATAATACCAGAACTCGCTTTCTCCGGTATGCCCCGCCGCTTGCATCCGCGTGCGGCGGGGAAAGAAGGTCCAGCGCACCCTTTATAATTTCAAGCGAGGAGCATGTGAAAATTCATTTTCACAATGTCCGAGCGGTGGAATTATATGCTTGTATATAGTAGCTCCCTGCCTGCACGGGCAGGTCGTTAATAAAATACCGCAATTGAGGCTACTGTACAAGCAATTCCTCCAAAGTGGGTTCAATTTTCTCCGCAATCAGAGCGTACCCCCTATCATTTGGGTGAATCCCGTCATACATGAACTCCGGCTTACCTATCAATCCGTCGAGGACGTTTGGTACATACGCCGTGTTGTACTCTCTAGCTAAGTTTTCAAAGTCTTCTCTGAGATTATCCCGCAGCACACCTCCGCGCACCCCCAAGAGCACAACTATGGATCCGGCCTCATGGAGCTTTATGATTATGCTTCCTAGATTCTGCCGTATCATCTCTCTCGGAATTTGCCGTAAGTAATCATTACCCCCCAAGAGAAGAAGTACTATATCAGGATCCCTTTCAAGGACATCGTTAATTCTATCTAGTCCCTGCGCAGTCGTATTGCCGCTCACGCCAAGATTTTCTATAGGCAGCCCAATGTTCCTTGAAAGCACAGACACGAAGTCGTTTCCCGCTGTTGACCCAACTCCTAGGACGAGACTATCACCGAAGGCGACAATTGTATTGCCTTCCGACGGATAGTTGGTGACATAGCTGAGCTGGTCATCCTCAAGGAGATAAAACACCAACAGCACTGCCGCAATTGCACCCACTGCCATGAACACCCATCTCATGAACTCATTATACGCGGAAACTAAATCTAGCCCCAGAAAAAAGCATGGGATACCTTTCTCTATTAACTGCTGGATCCAATACCGACTCCCTTTACCATAATCGCGGTAAAGGGACCAACTGATTCGAACGAGAGCAGTGTGCCGGAGAAATACCGCGGTTTAAACACCACATTCTTGAATTTGAACTGGTGTTTGATAAAACCGGCAACACTCCTTATAATCCCTCCGCTAAAGCCCGCAAACAAGATTCAAATGTATACTGATTATATAACATAAATTTACACTATACGCACACCTCTGAAAAATTTTTCAGCAGACAACATTCATCATCTGACCTTTTTAAAATTATAGTCATACTACCTCACGCTCTCAAATATCTCACCCAGCTTTCTGATTTCTACGCCATACAAAGCCCAGTCGCCGCGGCGCTGAGCAGACATAGCCCGGTCAAAATAATCTCTGGCTTGCTTGATTAAATCTTGGCTAATCGCTTGCTTGCCCAAAACTGCCGTGGTCGCTTTTTCGTCCACTGCAACTTGGCCGCCAAACACTCGCTCTAATGCTAAATCAAGAGTTTTTTCCATGGCAATGCGGTTTTCATAAGCCACAATCACTCTTTTAAGTTCAGGAATCCTGCCGCCTTCAGCCCGCAGATAAATAGGTTGAACGTAAATAAGCGACTCTTCAATCGGAATTACCAAAAGGCTTCCTCTAATTACTTCAGAACCTCTTTGATCCCAGAGAGATATCTGTTGGGAAATGTCTGTGTCCTGATTGATACGGTTCGTAATCTGTTTGGGTCCAAAGACCAATTTTTGCTTGGGAAAACGGTACACTACCAACTGGCCATAAAACTCTCCGTCATTGCGCGCCACCATCCATGCCGAGAGATTGTCTTTGCCGCGAGGCGTAAACGGGATCATCAGGATAAACTCTTCCTTGGCTTCGCCTGGCAGTTTCATAATCATATGCCGCATCATGGGGTCCGCCCGTGCATCGCTTGTAATGACAGGAATCTGCCACTGATCTTCTCTGTTGTAGAAAATCTGCGCCTCACCCATGTGATACACCGTGTAAAGTGTCGTTTGGTAAACAAATAAATCTTCTGGATACCTAATATGAGCCTTCAGATCATCATCCATTTGCTCAAGCGGCAAAAACGAATCCTCAAAAATCTTGGCGTAGGTTTTAATAATCGGATCGTCTTCATCTGCAATATAAAATACCATTCTGCCGTCATAAGCGTTAATCACCACTTTAACCGAATTCCTTATATAATTGAGGCTCTTGCCCGGCAAACTTGTCTGTCGGTTAGATAAGGAATCGAACATATCTCTCATTCGCTCAGCATACGGATAACGGTCTGAGGTTGTATAGGCGTCATAAATCCATTTCAAATCACCTTCTTTGGTAACAACTATATAAGGGTCACCATCCAAACTCAAAAAAGGCAACACCCGCTTGACTCTCTCCTCAATATTGCGGTAATACATTATTCTTGACTCTTCTGTTATATCATTGGACAAAAGAATTTTTAATGACCTAAATTTCAGGGCAAACAGCGCTTTGCGGAAAATTGATTTAATTTCAACACCCCCCCGTCCTTCATAATTTGCAAAGACATTTTTATCGCCAGATGGATAATTGAACTCTTGGGCTTGTGTGTTGACCACAACCCAATCGTTGACCAACTCTCCGTAGTATATTTCCGGCCTGCTCACTCTAAGCGAGTCTATGCTGGAGGAAGGCGGCAGATCTTTTAAAAATAGCACCGGCAGACCCTCTGGCGTTACTTCATTAACCGGACTTAGAGTAAGCCCGAAACCATGCGTAAAGGTCAAACGCTCGTTGATAAAGGTACGCTGAGGAAGACTCGCAGAATCAAGCTCTCTGGGAGAAAGCAAAACCTGGCGGTAGTCGCCGTTCAAGTTATAGCGGTCGTTGTCAATAGAGATAAAATCATAGTATGTGCGAATTTCCTGAAGCTGACCAAATGTGTCAAGCAAGGGTTCGCGGTCCCAGAGCCGCACATTTTTAATGGTAGAGCGGTTGTTATTGATATCAGATATGGTTAGCGTGGCCTCACCTGTCAGATCGCGCTCTTGCACCTGATCCAAGGCAAATGCTTTTCGCGTAGCCGCAATATTGTACTCTATGTAAGGGGTTTCTTTAACCAGCTCATTTGGCAAAACCACAAATCTTTGCAGGAAGAAAGGGTATACGGAGCCGCCCAAAATAGAAGTTACGGCATAAATACTAACAGCTAAAATGAGAAGTCGGTTATTTGTTTTAAAAATATTTATCACAGTCAGCACGGCTGCGATAATGGCAACAAAAATAAGTATTTTCAAGAACGGTAAAACAGCATTAATATCAGTAAAGCTGGCACCTGTAAACGGTCCAGTAGAGCTATAGAGCAGAGAGGGAATTTTTATGGCATAAATCTTGAAGCTAGTTAAAACAAACAAAAAAGCGACAAGGATTGACAAGTGAACTTTGGCCGGCTTTTCCATCCACCCCGTTAGAGACAAGCCGCCCTTGGCGGCTGCCGCTCTGCCAAAGGAGGAGAGGGCCTCTAACGGGGTGGATAAAGATTTTATAGTAATAGCGCCCCGTACAACGTAGCTTAGGAAAGCTCCTATAAAAGAAACAATAATGAGCCAAAACCCAAACCCGACCAAAAACTGAATAAACGGTAAATCAAAAAAGTAAAAGCCAATATCACGGCCAAAAATCGGATCGACCGTGTTAAAGGGCACCGCGTTAAAATACTTCAGTACCGTCTCCCATTTGCTCGCTCCGAACAGACCGGTCAAAAATCCAAAAAACAGCGAGACGGCCAAGGAGAATTTACTAATATACCTCTCCAAATCTATTTCTTGCAAACCGTTTTGCAGGCGAACAATCAGCGGCTTTGGTGCTACAAGCCGCCTAGCCAGCCAAAGATTGCCGTAGATAATAAAAAAGGTCAGAGCACCCACCCCTAATCCCAAGAGAATTTTCGTGAAAAGTATGGTGGTAAAAATATTGCTAAAGCCGATTTCTCCAAACCAGTACCAATCAGTGAGCAGTTGAAAAAAGCGCGGCGCGATAAAAACAAACAATGCTATCAGGCCGTAGATACCATACAAAGCAAGACGTTTTTGCATCATGATAGTAATACTATACGAAGCGAAGGCCAGTTTGTAAATACTTATTTATCGGATGGTATATAGAAAAGATACAGCCGCACCATCGAAGCCCCGTAGCGGGCGAAGATGGAAATAAGCAACAGACCAATCAAAAAATGAATAGTGTAGACCAGCTTGCCCTATTTAAACTTTGGTACGAACCCTTATCCCGCTTCGCAAACCAGCGAACCCTCCTTAGCCTTCTGAGAGAGTTTGACGGCTGCAGCGTCACCCTTCTTTGCGCTCTCAACATCTTTATGGTCGATCTGAATAGAGGTGATCGTGTCTTCGAACTCCTCCTCACCGCGCTTCACAACAATCCTGTCTCCCTTTTTGAGCGGCGCATTGAGCTTAACCACCGCAACGCTAATTTTGTCATACCAATGTATAACTTTACCTAGTTCTACTCCCATGGTGATATTGTAACGAATTCGTCACTCAAATGCTAGGTGGACCTACCGGGAATCGGACCCGGACCATATCTATGCCATAGATACGTTCTACCATTAAACTATAGGCCCATGGTACTATTTTTAATATAAGTGCAACCGTGAAATAAGTTTCGAAGAAACACTTAATCCAGCCGAACATGCTCCGGTATAATGGTTCTTCCGAAAAACTTACTGCCAAGTACTGTAAACTTATCTGAAAGATCTGTACTAAAAAAACTAAGTTTTGATTTTTTCCCTAACTTCCCCTCTAATTCACAGTGCCGCTTCAAATAGTCTTTAAAACTTTTGGTAAGCACTCTCCCCTGAGTAATAATGTTCAGATTGTCTCCTACAATATACTGAATATCTCTTACTAAAAACTCGTAGTGCGTACATCCTAATATGAGAGTGTCTATGTGCTGACTTAACAGCGGATCAAGATAATTCGACAAAATAAGCTGTGTTACAATAGGATCGTCTTCCCCAGCCTCTACAAGCGGAACAAGAAGTGGACAAGCTTTTTCTACAACCATTATTTCAGGATTGAGTTTTTGCAGTTCTCGCTCAAACGCCCCGGAAGCTATGGTTCCGGCTGTCGCAATAACTCCTATTTTCTTATTCTTCGTAACAGATACTGCCTCCTCTGCGGACGGGATGATGACACCGAGTATCTTCCTATCGGGGAAATGACGGGGTAAATATTCCTGCTGAAGTCTCCGCAACGCTTCACTCGATGCTGTATTGCACGCAAGAATGATAATGTGACATCCCTTATTAAACAAAAAATCTATTGCCTGCTCGGTAAATGCATATATAGCCTCACTGGAGCGCGTGCCATATGGCGTACGAGCTGTGTCCCCAAAATAAACATAGTCGTACTGTGGAAGTACATCAACCAGACCACGCAAGATACTGAGTCCTCCAAAACCCGAATCAAAAATCCCCACTGATCCTCCCCCACCATACACAGGGAAACGCCGAATGTCAGTTTCCTTCATATTAAAATTGTAGTCTCATTTTACGCCGTTTCAAGAAGGCTATTCTAATATAGGGGATAATTCGACTAATTACATCTCGACTTATAATGATAAATAAAGTATAAATTATATTGGATGCTGGTGTGAGCTGCGCCTCCTGGGACGGGTCTCCCAGGATGATGCGCGCTCGGAGCACTCGAATTATTTCAAGTTCTCCTGTCCTAGTATGATTGGTGGTGATGACAATCAGAATGGGCACGCCAGTATCCGCCTGCTCTTTATTCTAGCAATGATGTCGATGAGTCGGCGCGTGTCGACTCTTTTTTTTTATGTAGCGACCAGACTACTAATCAAAAATCAAAAAAACAATAAACCACAACACTGAAAGTAAAACAATAATTATTACATGCTGTTTCCACGACATACTTAAATATATCGGAGTGCCGAGAACCCCCGCGTGCGCAGGTAGGAAATTCGGACTATACTTTCCTCCGAAGCCATAGACGTTCTCCAAACGTTCGATAGAACTCTTTCTCGGGCTGCCGGGAATCGAACCCGGGCCACACGCGCCCGAGGCGTGCACACTACCACTATGCTACAGCCCGAGAAAGAGTTCTATCTCAAAGCTATACACATCTATCCCATCATATGCTTTAGGCGTATATTTGGGGGTTGCCATTATGCTATGTTGAAACACCTATTCTTCCTCAAGGGTCATCTTAACTTTCTCGACTACCTCTTCAAGCTTAGTGTTTGACTTAACAATATATCCACTGCTCTGGTGAACCATGGCTTGAGCAATGCTTTTGTCATCATCCATATTAGTGAGAAATATAACCGAAACGTTTTTGCCCCATGTATCCTCCCGCAGTCTATCCAACACTTCTATCCCAGTCATCCCTGGAAGAATTATGTCTAGAAGGATGAGATCAGGATGATCAGCTAGGGCAAACTTGAGACCCTCTTCTCCATCAAGAGCAACTCCTGCAGTAAAACCTGCGCCCTCTAGTTTTATTTTAAGGGCTTCTGCCAAATCCTCTTCATCTTCTATAATCAAAATTTTCTTTCCACCTTCCATACTGCTCTGTTTTGATCAGCATTTAGTTTATCTTTTATCTTGGAAATAATATCCTCAATCTTCCATTCAGTCTTGACAAAATATTCATAAGCTCCATCTTCTATAACTTGCGACATCGTCTCTACGTCGTCTGAATTGGTAAGGATCATTACCAAAGCGTTTTTGCCCCACTCATCTTTTCGCAATTGCTTTAGCATTTCCACTCCGTTCATCCCGGGCAAAACTATGTCAAGGAGTATTAAATCTGGATGTTCAGCAACTGCTACCTCTAGACCACTTTCTCCGTCAAAAGCGACGTGAGTTGCAAAGCCTGCATCTTCCAACTTTACTTTAAGAACTTCGGCGAGGTCTTTTTCATCTTCTATGACAAGAATTGTTTTCTTCGTATCCATATGACTTTTTTTATTTTCCCTCAAGTTTTTCCTTTACCTTGGAAACAACGTCTTCAATCTTCCACTCAGTTTTGACCAGATATTCATACCCTTTATCCTTCATCACCTTCGAAACTGTTTCCTCATCATCCAAATTTGTAAGAAATATCACTGGAACTTTCCTTCCCCACTCGTCTTTGCGAAGCTCCTCAAGCATTTTAAACCCATCCATAGTAGGCATGACCAAATCAAGCAAGATGAGATCCGGTTTCGGTTCCCCATGTATAATCATCAGCCCTTGTTCCCCATTATAAGCGGCAATGGTGCTAAATCCTTCTTGTTCAAGTTTCTGGCTCAGAGCGTCAGTTATATCCGGCTCTTCGTCAATAATGAGTATTAACTTTTTATCAATCATAGTCCCTTAAATACACTTATAGCACTTATATTACCATACCTTTTAGTATTCAAAGTGGCAACACCGCCTTAAACGTGGTCCCTTTGTTGGGCTCCGACGTAAAGCTAATGGAACCTCCGAATTTCTCTACTATCATTTTTACTATATAAAGACCCAATCCCGTGCCTTTTGTTTCAAGTGCACGTGCATTATCAGCCCGAAAGAGCTTCGTAAAAATCTTATCCTGTTGATTCTTAGGAATTCCTAAACCTGAATCTTCCACTATAATGTGAAATTCAGAGCCTCTTTTTTTGATCTCTACCCTCAATTCGCCCCCTTTGGGTGTATACTTCACGGCATTTGATAACAGATTTTGAAAAACCATACGGAGCAGTTTTGGATCAGTATTCACCAAAGCAATATTTTCATCATACTCCTTATGGAGTTTAAAATATTTTTCTTGAATTTGAACTTCAAGCTCTTCAAAAACACTCTCCATAAGCTCAACGACATCCGTTGGTTTGATATCAACGGCGAGTGTTCCCAGTTCAAGTCTGGACACGTTAAGAAAAGTGTTCACTAAATCAATCATCCTCTCATTCCCCGCATACACTTTCTCAAGATACTTCTCTTGCTCGGGCGTCAGCCCTCCCACATCCTTTGAAGCGAGGAGCTCTGTGTACCATTTGATCGCAGAGAGAGGAGTGCGAAGTTGATGTGCCGCGAGTGACACAAATTCGGTTTTAACTTTCTCTATTTCCTTACGCTCGGTAATATCCACAAATGTTGCAAGTCCGCTTTTATATTTTTTACCAGGCACACTTTTAAACGAAAACATTGAAAAGATAACCCAACGGACCGTTCCATCGGAGCGCACTATTTGAAGTTCTTCTTCATGAAAGGGCACGCCATTTTTTACACGCGAAAGAAGTGTCTGGACGTGATCTAGATCATCTGCCAGAAAAAAATCCAGAAGATTTTGATCTTCAAGTTCCTGCGCAGATAACCCAAACAAACGAAGAGCGGCTTTGTTGGGGAGGTTAATTTTACTATCTTTGGAAATTAAAAGGTACGGGACAGGGCTGTTGTTGTAGAGTTGAAGAAACATTTCACGGGAAGCAAGTAAATCTCTGGTCATACGACTCGCCAGAAATCCCGCTTGCCTATAGGTGGTCAACAGTAAAAAAAGAAAGAGTGAGAAAAACACATCTGCTACAATTCCTACTAGAAAGAGATAAAAAAGTAAACTCTCCTCAAGATTGGTATTTTTAAGAGCAACTATCTCAAGACCGCCTTCGGCAAACAAACCTTGTGCAACGTTCCATGCAATGGCAAGCAGGCTTCCAAAAAATATGAAAGCCAATACAGAAACTATAATCGCTGCCACTGATTTCTTACTCTCCTCCATTCTTTACAAGAATATCAAAATATAAATTCCTTAGAACAAACCTCAAAGCAGAGGGAACTAAAAACAACTCGCCATCTCGCCATAAACAATCCGCGCGTAATGTCGCGTGCCTACAGCAACTTTTCAAAGCACAATAACCCTCCCTCAAAAAAATAAGGTTTGCTATAAGAAATTTTTCTGCGGTGTATTAGCCGTCCTTGGGGAGTGTCTTGAGTATCTTGTACATTTTGGTATCACACGTAGTGCACTTCCCCTTTGCAGCAGGACGTCCCGGCTTGATCTCAGTCTTTTCGACATCCTTCATTTCCCGCTTCTCCTTGCACTTCATGCAGTACCCAATAATTTTGTCTTCCATATAAAAAGCCTAGCACAAAAATATACATTTGTAATGAGGAATTGGTGAAATACGGAAAAGCGCAGTACACAGCCGTATTCAGCCATGTTTATGAATACCTGAAGATGCCCTAGTCATCACTAAGCTCGCTAGCTCGCTAAGTGTGTTTGGTCTGGCCTCAGAGCTTCTTCGTGCACAGCATGCGCTCTTCCGGCTTTCGATTCCTTTCGATGTCTCGCAACGACAAAAGAAAAACCTCGCACGAAGCGAGATTTTTCTTTCGTTGTGGACATAGTGGAGCAAAGTTAGAAACGTCTACCCCTCCCAGCCAAAGGCTATCGGGACTGCTGTTTGTAACTCACGTCAGCGTGAACAAACAGGGAGCCCGACTCGCTACGCTCGCTGGACTGCGACTTGTATTCAATCACTACGCTTTTGAACAAGTCGGGAGCATAAATGGGTTTTTCTTGTCCCGAGCTTGTCGAGGGAGAAGCATCTGAGACGATTTCTGGGCTTAAACATGAAAAAACAGTCTTAGTTTAGGCTGGTTGTTTATCACAGGGTGGTAATGGAACAGTAGAAAATAAAAGTGCCGCACTGGGGTGAACCCTGCACGGCACTTTTTACTCCTTTCTAAGTGTGTGGCATTCGGTTCACTCTCGCTCGAAAAAATAGTGATAACCGATGCCCCCAACCATGAGTGTTACGAAGCCCTCACGGCCGCTCGCAAACTCTAGCCATTCAGATACGTCTGTGGGCTTGCCCAATAGGTAATCGATTGAAATGGCAATCCACAGCAGTGCACCTATGATGAACGTTACCTTGCCTATCATGTTCTTCTCCCTACAGAGCCAAAAACTTTTCAATGCAGATTATATCCTATAAATATAGAGATGTCAAATTATGGACACATTCGCCTATTGGCTCAGTATCCTACAAAAATATAATCGAACCACTCCTTATTTTTGTGGACATAGTAGAG